>JAIXUU010000388.1 GCA_027483405.1 Planctomyces sp.
GATGCATCCTCGATTTTGATACCCGGATCGTAGTAAACTAAGCCATTTTGAACGGCCCTCAAAAACAATGAAAAATCTGTCCCAATAGCCAGTCTTACCTCACCGCCGTATCGAAATTGCCATAGGTCTGGATTCTTAATTCCGGAGACATAAGCGGCTCTATCGTGCTTCCGACTCCACCTCTCAAGCAAACCACTAAATGCCCAACCCGCTGCTACTTCACCGAATTGGTCAAGAAGAACAATCCCGCCACCAGAATTCTCGATTGTTCCTGAATTTGAATTATAGCCAACCAATTCAAGTGTAAGATTAGTGAGACTTGCTTTTACTCCGCGGACAAACTTCCCACCAAAATTTAAACGATCTTCTCGTCCCTTCCTATCTTGGTAGCCATATTTCCGGACAAAAGCCTCCACGCCATCAGTTTTGTAAAAGCCAAAGGTAGGCTCAGGCGTGAATAGTGTCTGCGCCTTTGCTGTGGGAGATCTATCAAGCCTATCGACCAGAGATGCCTTAATCTCCCAGCCAAGAAAATCCGGCTCAGGTCGCCCATTCTTAGCGACACCGAGTTCAGCTTCAAGGGTAAATCCAATACAGTTTGGCGAAGTACAAGCTTGAATTGTTCCATCAGCTCGCAAACTCTTAGATTCAATCCACCCTTTTCGGTGTATCCTTGCCAATTCTGAAAGCAATTGGTCCCGGTCATCAAACTCATCATATAGCGATATTGGTCGTAATAGTGATGCATCCTTGGTATCTTGCCGTTCAAAAGTTTGGCTAGACAATTTCGAGCCTGAAGCGGTTACATGTCCGAGAATTTGACCGTTGCCAGTAACTCCTAAGAACATTACCCGACCAACTGTCCGTCCAAGTTTACCCGGATCAAAATAATGGCCGCGTCGGCTCTTGCAGCCAACCAAGAAGCCTGAAAGCCTAACCTCTGGATACTGAGGATAGAGGATAAGCTTCGTGTTTGGCGCACGCAGCTTCTCATTTTCTTTCTCTAACCAGAAAAAATCGACTTCAGCCCAGATAGTCTTGCCATTTTCTTGAACTTCTGGTCGCTTGGCAGGGAGTTGATTAAGAACAGAAAAACTGCCCCCAAGATATATCTGGTTCTTGTAGTTATCATTTGGAGCAAGTGACTTTTGGTAGAGCCTAATCACGCCTGCTTGGCGCATGGCGGCCTTCAAGTCTCCAATATCTTCAAAATGTTCCATGTTCTCATCACCGACACTCAGCCAAACTGCCTGATAATTTCATCAACGCGTAATTGAGTTGCCGCAGGGAGCTGATTGGCAACCTCAGTCCTCTTGGTCAAATTTTTTCGCAAGCTCTCCGCCATATGTGCCGCAACGGCCTTAACTACTGGCACGACGACAGAATTGCCGAACTGGCGATAAGCTTGCGTATCCGAAACTGGTATCTGGAAGTCGTCACCGTCCGGCGCATCGAATCCCATCAAGCGCGCGCATTCTCGCGGGGTTAATCGACGTGGGCGGGTACCCTCTTGGGCCACCAAGATTTCCGATCCGTCCTTGTAATATCGAGCCGAAAGTGTGCGAGCGACATCATTTGGACCAACCAAGCCAAACCCAAAACCATTCCCCGCTGCTGTGTGCTTCTCCTTATAAGCTTGCAAATAATCCCACAGATGTTGGGTTAGAGTATATTTGGAATCCACTTCATTGTGTGACTGCAAGATCGATCCAAGTTTCGGACCAGAACCAGGCATTGGAACCACAAGTGAGGAGAAATCAAAATCAGTTTTGTCGCGAAAACCAACGATGAAAATCCGCTCGCGCTTTTGGGGGACCCATCCTTCCGAGCTTATTACTCTATGCTGAATATGATATCCAAGCTCTTGTTCCAGCACGGCCTTAATGGTCGCAAAGGTCTTGCCACCATCATGGCGCTCGAGATTTTTCACGTTTTCTAAAAGAAAGGCGGCTGGGCGATGGTGTGCAATTATCTTGGCGGTGTCGTAGAACAACGTCCCCTGCGTATCATCTAAAAAGCCATGCGGGCGACCTAAGGCGTTTTTCTTTGAAACCCCGGCGATAGAAAAGGGTTGACAGGGGAAGCCGGCCAATAAGACATCGTGAGTTGGTATTCGCGACGGGTTGGCCGAATATTCGCGGATATCCCCGCCGAATTCATGATCAACGGGGAAGTTTGCTGCATAGGTTTTTCGGCTGTAAGCATCCCACTCAGACGTAAAGACACATTCGCCACCAATGGATTCAAAACCACGCCTTAGCCCGCCAATACCTGCAAAAAGGTCGATAAACTTAAACAGGCTCTGCGTCTTCTTGTCGGTATTCGGCTCATCGAGCGCTAACAGCTTCAGAATAGGTGCCGGTGCGGCTGATTGGCCGCGATCATAACGGTAAGCGGTACGCGCATCGATTCCACAAGCGGTCGCAGCTTGGTCAACGCTTAGTCCCCTTCTCTCTCGCATGACCCTAAACTCCGTCGCATTCAATAATTTCATTACGGGCCCTAACTCACATCCGGCGGGACTAGTTTTGACACCATGAATTGATTCGAAATGCAAGTCTTTGTTGCTGTTTTGTTCCAATCAACCGGAGGGAGCAAAACTTGTGAACACGTCGCCACTTAACCAAGAAAGCCTTACCTAGAAGCGGCTTTGGTGATCCTTCCGGCCCACCAAACCGCTTATTCAATTGTTCTTGCGACATCTGAGTAGTCAAGTGTCCGTTTTCTTCGAAAACGGATCGCTTGCGACGCAGCAAAGCTGCGCACTTGACGACCCAGATGTCGTGCTCATCCTCGATGATCCATTTTGGTGAAACAGGGTTGCCACCAAAATGGGTCTAGACGGAAAATACCTTGAACGATGTCATCCCGGACGGCGCAGCC
>JAIXUU010000030.1 GCA_027483405.1 Planctomyces sp.
ATTTCTATGCACGACTAATACTTTGGAAAGATCGCTGGCGTCGGGAAGCGGTCTTCGTGATTCAGCGAACCATCTCCCAGATACTCTTCTCTCGGAATATCGACCAGTGGCCAGTTGCCGGGCCGAACACGCACGACTCGCCCGGGCCGAATGCCTTCAATAATCAGATCCGTTTCAAAACGAATCTGAATGCCACTACTGCCGACTGGCGGCTGGGGCGATGCGTTCACTTCCAGAATGGTTCCACGCGAGGCCATGTGAGCCGGGCCGTATGAACCGCCCGCATGCTTGAGGGTATTCTCTGCCGCATTCATCATAGCGCTGGCCCCTTTCTGAAAATCGGCATACAACGCGGGATCCATTCCGCCAAAGAGCGTGGCGGTCACTGTCGCTCGGCCGAATTTTCCATACTCCACGGCATCCACATAGGCGGGCATCCACCGTGTGCGAATAAACGCTTTATGTACTTCCGCCTGATGACGGGCCGCATGCTGAATTGAGGCTTCGTCGAGCCAGATATCTGAGATGTGGAATCTGGTAAATATCCCATCGGGCGTGGGCTTCCAGGTAATACCTAACTGCACAGCCATGCCTGCCAGCGATTTCTTTCCACTTGCAGGCCATACACCTTCGGCAATCAGATCGGCGACTTCCAGACGTTCTTTACCACGCCAGATACGAGTCGCTCCGTCGAAGGTCAACTTTTCCTCTGGAATTTGAGTTTCGGAGTTCTGCGCTGCTTCCTGGCTATTCTTCGGTTCGCAAGTCGCGACGATCATCCCTTCGTGATTCTGCATCTCGATTTCTTTGAGCTTCCAGATCTTGCCTTCACGCAGGCAATGGCTCACTTCATCTTCGAGCAGCAGCACGTGATTCTCAGCCGGTGCAATTCCCGCTCCACGGTTATGATTCCCGTCGATCGCTTTATTATTCACGGGCAAAACAGGGACAGCCGACGTTTTCGGGTCGGGTGGCAAAAACGCATAAACGTGTAGAACCGTTCCCAGCGGTATAACTTTCAGGTCTGCAGGGGCATTGTGATAGCGAACTTCTGCATAGGGCAGCATGGCCACCGGGTGAGGATCGTTGCGAAAAAACATGCCCGACGCCTGCACTCGAATACTTCCCCGGCGGTTGGGATGATCAACAAAAACCAGTTCTCCCCGGTATTTGTAGGCCTTTTCCAGCGGAGGGAACTTGCCGACCTCCGGTCGAAATGGCTCCTCTCCACGAACTGGCCCAGTAAAAACACTACTCAGACCCAGGAAAAAAATAATCAACCAGAATGCCATACCTTGACTGATATTTTTTGAGTTCAATGAATCGGATTGGGTATTCATCATCGAGATATCTTTATTGGCAATTAGTCGTAGGAAGCGAGAGTTGATTGTCAAAGTCGCTACTGGGAGATCAGCAGTTACAGAGCAACAACCTGATTGCTGTCGCCAAACTTATCTGTTTCGACCCCCATCCGCTGGGCCATCAACAACAACAGATTGCTCATGTGAGCATTCGGATTGGCGGGACGGCTACAGAGCGAATAATGATCGCCTGGTTTATCGAGTCGATACCCACTGAAATGCCCCTGATTAAAATCGAGATGGCTGCCATGTTTGAGCCCCAGATCTGAACCACCCGCCAGCACCAGCGGTAAATTGGCATTTCCATGGCTGTGGCCGTAGGACATACCACTGCCAAAGAGGGCCATTGTTGACCCCAGGAGTGGCTTGCCGTTGAGATCATTCGTCTCTGCCAACCGTGTCAGAAAGTAGCTGAATTGTTCGATAGCAAAAGTGTCATACTTGGTCAGCTTCTCCATATACCCCGCATCACCTCCGTGATGACTGAGTTGATGCCGCGATTCGGTAATACCAATTTCAGGAATCGAAAAGGCATCCCCTTCACCTCCCAGGCTGAATGTTGCCACGCGGGTGACATCCGTCTGGAATGCCAGCACCATCAGATCGTAGACAGTGCGGAAGTAATCACCGGCCATTGTGGCCGCTACATCGCGATTGGTGCGTTTACGATCTTCCTCGGAAAGTACTGGTAAAGGTGTATCCAGCCAGGCATCTGCCCTTTTCGTGCGGATCTCGGCTTCGCGTACAGAGGTCAGATATTGGTCGAGACGGCCTTTATCCGCGGCTCCCATCGCCTGTTCGAGTTGACGTACTTCCATCAGGTTGGCATCCAGGACACTCGCTTTTCTTCGTAAAGCTCTCCGCTGAGTGGCTGTTCCACCCTTCGGTTCGGCAAACAGAGAAGCGAAGATTTCACTGCAGCGCCGCATGGAAGGTAAGCGGACCCCGTCAGCTGTCCATCCAAGAGATTCACCGGTTAACGCCACTTCCATCGATGGATAACGCGTATGAGGTGCGGTGATCTCAGCGATTTTCTGATCCACCGAAATCGTATTGCGATCCGACGGACCAAGCTTGCCTCCCGTCAACCAGACAGAAATACAATTGTGATGATGACTCAGAGCCCCCGGATGATGTAGACCACTGATCGGGGTAATGACCTCTCGATGCTTCTCCAGAGGTTTTAGCGAGCGGGTGAACTGATAGTCTTTTCCCGGCGTCGTGATCTGATAATTCAGTGAATGCACCCCATTGGCGAGATAGATAAACGCACTTCGCCTGGGTGTGGCTGTCACTCCTTCGGCAGCTTTTAAGGGAACCATGCATTCCAAAAACGGCAGCGAAATGCATGTTCCGAGCGCACGAAGTGCATGCCGCCGGTCAATCAACCAGGATTGCGAAAGAAAGTTGCTCATCGAGAGATCACCTTTAGCAGGCACTTTTATATACTTAGTAACTGTAGCGTTTATCTATAAATGCGATTCAACGAAGGACGATCTACCGCTTTCTCATCATTCCAGAAAGTGCGACGGCTCGAATGATGTCTTTCACGCGGTAATTACTTTTCTTTGCTTCGAGTTCAATCGCCTTCAAATCGTCCTGATCATCAACGGTCAATACCCGACGAAGAGCATATGTACAAAGGTGCTCAATAAAGGCCTTCGCAACTTTATCTCGATCTTCCAGCAGCAATTGGCGGAACTCGACAGCATCAGCAAAAGATCGACCATCAGGAAGAACACCGGAAGAATCAATCTGCGGATCTTCGCCAACCCCCTTTTCAACTCTTTCGCGAGTACGCCACTGGCCGATCGCATCGTAGTTATCCCAGGCCAGGCCCAGAGGATCGATCTTGGCATGACAGGCCGCACAACTGGCATGATTGCGATGAGCTTCAATCTTCTGACGCAATGTTGCTTTGGGACTCTCGGGAGGACTCGGCTCAATCGCACTCACATTGGCAGGCGGTGGAGGGGGTGTTCTGGCAAAAATCGCTTCACTTAACCACACACCGCGATGGACGGGACGATGGCGGGTTCCATCGGAGGTCAAACTAAGAATTGCCCCCATCGTCAGTAGTCCGCCGCGATGATCTTCCGGCCGAAGTGAGACACGCTGAAAGCCTCCCTCTCTGGGCTCAGGCAATCCATAAAAGTCACAGAGCCTGGCATTCGCCATGGTCCAGTTCGAGTGAATCAACTCGTCAATGGGAAGATTTTTGGAGAACATCTCGCGGAAGTATTCCACGGGCTCGGCCCGCATACTTTCTTCCAGCCAGTCGTCATAATTCTTATAGAGTTTCTTATCGGGTGGAAACATTCCTAACTTATGTAACTGCAGCCATTGGCGAGTGAAGTCATCGACAAAACGATTGGCTTTACTATCTGCCAGAAGACGATCGACTTCTTTGCTCAGAACCTCTCCTTGAAGCTGACCATTTCGAGCAACCGTCAATAACTCTTCATCGGGCATTGAGCTCCAGAGAAAATAGGAGAGTCGCGACGCGAGTTCGGCATGAGTGAGCTGTTCTCTAGGCGTCGGCGATCCCTCGACGAGGTAAATAAAATGCCGTGATGTCAATATGCCTTGCAGTGCGACGCGATAGGCTTCAAAGGTATTCTCTCCTGCAGCCAGTTCTTCTAAATACGACTGGAGATATTGTTCCAGTTCTTCAGGTTTGACTGATCGCCGCCAGGATCTTTCGGCAAAGCGCTGAAGAAATTCGGCTACAACCTGGGGAGAGGCACCCTCGGGTGGTATGAGATTGTCACGACGCGATTTTTCGGCTTCTGTAACCAGCGGCCCTTCCCACTCGATCCAGTCGAGCAATACGGTCGAAAACAGACCATTTCCTTGACCATCGAACATCTGGGGAGCGTTTGGATTTAGCAGTCTGGTTTCACTACTGTGAGTAAACATATAGGAGGGACTTGCTAATGCGTTGCGAAAAGCAGCACCGCCTCTGCGATCAATCACATCAGTCGCCACCACACAGAAATCCAGACTCATCGGCATCTCCAGAAAGACTTCAAACTCGAAGACCTGCGGGCTGTCTTCAGAAGCAGTCAGGTCGAATTCAATGAGGCCATCAACGGTTTCTTCCCCGGTGGCTTTGCCAATACTCAGATGGGCGGGTTGACCACCTGGCGGCCGGATGCCACTGGCCTGTAGACGTAAGCGATACAAACCACTGTGCTCTGGGCCTGTCTTTCCAAACCAGTTGGGAGAGAGTGCATTTTCGACACGTCCCGGGAAAAGCAGATATCGCAGCGGCCTTTGGATTCCCAGTCGATCCATCGCGGCCTGCTGCTCTTTCCCGCCGCGATATCGAAGATCGACAGCCGTTTTGCGAACTTTACGTGCTTCGACTGTGGTCGCAGGAAATGCACGATCAAGAACCGTTCCTGCCGCCTTGTAATAGCGGTCGATATGCGAAGGTGAAAGAGTCAGTTCTGATCCAATCCTCTCGAAACCGTGCCATAACGTATCTTCGTTAAGTTCTTGCGGCTTCGCTGGATCGTAGCGCACGCCCAAAAGATCGTAGACCGTGTTCTGGTATTCTTTGCGACTTAATCGATAATGCGTGACAGCTGCCCGGGCAGCCATGCGCGACGCTCGACCTTCTTTCAGTCGTCCATCAAGAGCGGTGACAAAGGCTGCAATCTCGGCCTGAGTCGGTTGAGGCTCTTCTTTGGGCGGCATTTCACCGGTATTCACCTTATCCAGAGCTTCAGCCCAGTGGTGCGAATCCAGCCCTGCTTTGAAATCCCGAGAGAGCTGATCGATCCGGATATCTCCCTCTTCCTTCTGTGGGCCATGACATCGAATGCAGTGCTGGGCAATAAAACTTTCGATGGCATCTGCCGCTTGAATCGATCCCTGAGTTTCGAAACTCAAGACAACCGTCATCACGGCTGAAAGGAGAACTGAGTTAAAAGTGACTACCGACTTCATGAGCTGTCTCGACTTGGCTTTGTCGTTTGCGATGGCGATCACACTTCAGCGTATCGGAGATCATTTATGGATGCGAGACAGATCCTGCCACTTCAACACTAAATTTCCGTCCAGAATCCCTACAACATTGCCCCCACAGGGAGAAACACCTATGAGAACATGAGTCCTGGGAGGTCATAGCCCCAGTTGATGTTTTGCCGATACTTTCTAATGGCAAGTTAAAGAACACACACTCGGCGGGCAGCATCGCCACAATTGAACAACGAGTTGAGTTCAGCCTGCCAGAACGGCTTGTAAGACTCGCTTCCCGCCAGGGTACTTCCAGCAAGCTCGAAGTCAGAAACCCAATGATCAATCCGTTTTGACTATGGTTTCTCAGCATGATTTCACATGATCATCAGAGAAATTACGGCGTCCCAGCAGGAGAGGTTCTTTTCTCATGAGTCAGTTATTCAGCACTTATCAACTGAAGGATGTCAGTTTCCGCAATCGCATTGCGGTCTCGCCAATGTGTCAGTACTCATCTCATGATGGACATGCGGATGACTGGCATCTGGTGCATCTTGGTGCGCGGGCGGTGGGTGGTGCCGGTCTGATTGTGGCTGAGGCGACGGCGGTTTCACCCGAGGGTCGAATCTCTCCGGGTGATGCGGGCTTATGGACAGATTCGCAAATTGAGCCGCTGGCTCGTATCAATCGATTCATTAAAGCGCATGGTGCTGTTGCCGGGATACAGATTGCCCATGCGGGGCGAAAAGCCAGCGCTGACCTTCCCTGGCAAGGTGGTGGGCATCTTGCGAATGATCAGGGTGGCTGGGATGTGATCGCCCCATCTGCAGAAGCCTTCGGAGACAATCTGACGAAAGTGCCCCAGGCCTTGACGATTGATGAAATCCATCAGGTGCAGGGACATTTTGTGGCGGCGGCTAAACGAGCGATTGAAGCTGGATATCAACTTCTCGAGCTTCATTTTGCCCATGGTTACCTGGCTCATGAATTCTGGTCACCACTCTCGAATCATCGGACTGATCAATATGGTGGTTCGTGGGAAAACCGAGCCCGCTTTTTAATTGAAACTTTTGATGCCGTTCGCGCCGTATGGCCTGAACATCTCCCTTTGATTGCCAGACTTTCTGTTACCGACTGGATCGATGGCGGTGTCACTGTGGATGAATCGATCGAACTGGCTGCTGTATTGAAAAAGCGAGGACTCGATCTGCTTGATGTCAGCCATGGGTTTGTGACACCAGATATCTCTCATGTTCCGTGGGGGCCCGGCTTCATGGTACCGATTGCCGAAAAGATTCGTCGAGCCGCCGAGATTCCTGTGGCTGTAGGCTGGATGATTACCGAACCGCAGCAGGCGGAAGCGATCATTGCCAATGGCCAGGCCGATTTTATCATGCTGGCAAGAGCTTCTTTGGCAAACCCTCACTGGCCATATGTGGCTGCCCGGGAACTGGGTGTTGAGCGACCCATGAAGGTGTTGCCCATCCAGTACTCCAGCGCATTGAGAAGATAGCCTTCGAGGGGTATTTCCGGTAGCAAGTTTTGCAGTTCACTTTGATCAATAGAGCGCCCCCTTATGTATGACATCGATGTTTTTGAGTATGCCCCGACGGCAGACAAGTATCGCCTCGAGCGTAAGCGTCGACCGATGGCAAAACTGGGTTTCCATCAGGTGCGAGTGGCTGTCAAAGCGGTCTCTTTGAACTATCGGGATCATATTGCATTGCATAACCTGGCTCGCCGGCAGGTGGGTGGCCGCATTCCCTGCTCGGATGGTGCGGGTGTTGTGGCAGAAGTGGGAGAAGGTGTCACTCGCTGGAAAGTGGGCGACCGTGTGATGGGGAGTTTTTTTGCGACCTGGGAAAAGGGCCCATTCCAGATGGCTTACCACCAGCATGATCTGGGTGGTACGGTCGATGGCATGCTCGGGAGCTTTGTGACACTGGAGGAATCGGCTCTCGTGGCCACTCCCGGGTATCTCTCGGATCTGGAAGCCTCAACCTTACCTTGTGCAGCATTAACGGCCTACCATGCGTTGTTTGTGCGGGGTGGGCTCTCTGCTCGACAAACAGTCTTGTGCCTGGGGACTGGTGGTGTTTCTGTCTTTGCATTGCAGTTCGCTGCGGCAGCAGGTGCTCAAGTCCTGATGACATCCAGCAGTGATGAAAAACTGGCGCGTGCCGTTGAACTGGGAGCGACTCATACCATCAACTATCGCTCACATACAGAATGGCAAAAAGTGGTTCATGAACTGACTGCCCATCGGGGTGTGGATCATGTGGTCGAAGTGGGTGGGCCGGGAACATTTGATCGCTCGATGCAGTCTGTAGCTGCCGGGGGACATATTGCGTTAATCGGAGTACTCACGGGGTTCGGGCCACCTACCGGCAGTCTCTTTCCACTCGTGGCCCGTAACATTCGATTGAATGGGATCTATGTCGGCAGCCAGGAAATGTTTAAAGAAATGAATCAATTCCTGGAGGCACACCAACTGCATCCGGTGATCGATCGTGTGTTTCCTTACGATCAATCACGCCAAGCCTTTGAGTGGCTGGCATCGGGGCATCATTTTGGGAAGGTCGTCATCGACCTCTCGGCGACCCACTGAAGCTGCGGAGGAGCGAAGCTGACGTTTTCGCAAGTTTTTTTGAAATTCGCGTGACAAGATCGGCAGGAATGGCCGGTTTCACCTTTTCTCAAGTTCTCATATTCCTTAAAACGAGCATGTCATTCAGGAGGATTCAGGCTGGATACGCAGTGGAAAACCTTCGTTTTCCATCCATGAATCCTGAATGTCAGATCGTTACCGCAAAACATTCTCAACAGTCGTGGAGGATTTCCTGTCCTCCAACCAGAGAATACTGGCAACCAGGGAATGGTGGGAATCGTGTCATCGATTCGAGAGCAGGATGCACCTCGGAAAAGCCAAGATGCATCTCGGAAAAGACTGTGCCGACCACTGGAGACGAACACAGCGATCGCTCCCTCAGATGAGCGTTTGGAAAACAATTTCCGACGTGAGCCAGTCGTCAGTCGCCGCCAACATCCGATCATCCACCGACTCGCACAACTCACCAGACAACCGCTGGCTTACTGGATCTGGGCGACGGTATTGATCGGGATCTCGCTGCGATTTCTTCGTTTTGCCATGGTTCGCCCTCTCTGGTGCGATGAAGCTTACCTGGCGACGTCAATCCTTTCCCGTGACTTCAAGACTCTCTTCACGCCACTCGAGTATGGCCAGATCGCTCCCAGTGGATTCCTGCTGGGGACATGGCTGAATGTGGCCACTTGGGGTGCTTCGGAAGTTTCACTGCGTTCTCCCGCGATCATCATGGGGGTGGCGGCACTGGCTTTTTTCCCCTGGGCGGTCCGTCCATTGGCCAAACGGGAAGTCTGCTGGGTCGCGACGGTGCTTCTGGCTGTCAGTATTTTTCCCGTCCGCCTGGCCAGCGAACTCAAGCCTTACTCCATCGATCTTTGTCTTTCCGTATTGCTTCTGGGCTGTGCGATCCGGTCTCTTGCAGATTCGTCGGTCAGACGAACGTTGATCAAACCGCAGCATCGAGGGAACCATGCCTGGTTCTGGTTTGGTCTCTTCGTGATCTTGTGTGTGGCCACCCCCTGGATCTCATTCCCGGGCGTTTTTGTCGCTGGTGGAATGATTGTGGGACGCTTTTTCTGGCAATTGTCGCCACCGCTTCCCAGACTTCCCGCAGGCTTGCTGTTGCAGATTCCCGTCAATGATCGATCCACAATTACGCGCATTCTGCCTTATCACTTTGAATCCCGCTCCCTCCGCCTGCAACGGGCCTTGATGGGCGGTTTTCTGGTTGGAATCCCCCTGGTACTCAGCACGTTTTTCATGTGGAACTGCTTTGGCAAGCAGGCTTATGAGCATGGGAATCAGGTCATGAATCTCAAGGTCTTCTGGCAGGATGCGATGCCCCACAGTTTCTCTGCTCAGGAGATTTTGCGCTGGCTGGCGGAAGCTCACACAGGCAGTATGGTGGCATATCCTGTGGGTGCAGAGCATGGTGGGAGTGCTGCGACTACGATCTTTCTCGTGTTGGGGATCGTTTTACTGGCATTTCGCCAGCGGCAGATTCTTCTTCTGCTTGTTTCGCCGTTTCTACTGACAGCACTGGCCGCTGCACTTCATAAGTATCCCTATGGGGGATCAGCCCGCATTGCCCAGCACTTGGCCCCGATGATTTGCCTGCTGGTCGCCTGGGGTGTGATCGCTATCTTCCCGAGAAAGACAATCACTGGCAGACGACTTTGCCGCCTGCTAGTGGCTGTGATCGGCCTGGGTTTTGTGGTCGGGCAAGGAATTTACTTCATTCAGAAGCCCGCTAAAGATCCCAACGATACTTCGATAAGAGAAACACTCGCCTCGATCTATTTGCAGACTCCCATCACGCAATCAATCCGCTGTGCCGCTGATGATCATCATGTGGCTTTTGCAGAGCATCAACTCTGTTCTGAGCAAGGAGCCAAGTTCAGAGCTAACCGCTTACTTGAAGAAGCCAACCGCAAGCAGCAGTTGAATTCCGTCGTTCCCACCAGTGAAAAAGTGTTGTTCTTCAGCCATCAGCCGATCCATGAACTCTCTCCTGAGATTCAGTTCGAGTTAGCACAGGCCTTTCCATCGACGGTCTATACACCATCCTGGACATACCCTCTGGTGCATTCGAATCGTGATGGTCGGCATGCGGGCTATCTCTTCACTTTTGAAAGAGCACTTTCCGAATTGCAGCCACCTGCCGTCGATCACCCGTTGCCAGAAAGCCATCCATCGCCTGGGCAGGACAATCTGGATTTTGTCAGCAACAGCAACTTCCCCCGTTTGCCCTAACTTACTCTGTGGAATCGAGTTGGGATTGACCTTTGCCTGCACGTTCTGCTATTGAGCCCGATGCTTGAATCGATTTCTCGGGCACGGATCCTCTCCTGACGGGTCATGTCTTTGAAAATGGCCCGCAGGTGCTTTTGCAGGTATCAACGGAATGAACCTTACTGGTCAATGCTCTCCTGCTGGTGGTCAAACCAGTCCGATGCGCCGCTTTCCTGATTGGATGCTGGAATGGCCTCTATATCTGCTGCTGGCAATCGTCGGGATCGTCTACTTCAGTCGCATTGAGTATCCCCCGCTGCGTGGTGAAGAAACCCGCCGCGCGCTGGTGGCGATCAATATGCAGACTTCGGGCGACTGGGTTGTTCCCCGCATGCAGGGAACACCCTATTTTATGAGCAGCCGCCCGCCAGTTCATAACTGGATGATCGCCGGCAGCATGGCATTGAGAGGTTCCGAAGACATCACTTCGATTCGGCTGCCTTGCCTGTTGGCGGTTACTTTACTTTCGATCATTTTATATGGATATGCCCGGCAATCGTTATCGCGTGTCGGTGCCTTCGCGACGGGGCTGGCTTATGTCACCATGATTCAAGTCATGGAACTGGGCCGCACGGGAGAGACAGATCTTCCTTTCACTTTGTTTCTCTCATCGGCTCTGCTGTTCTGGCACACTGGCTGGCAGAAACAATGGTCGGCATGGATCATCTGGCCCGTGGCTTACTTACTGCTGACTGGCGCCATCATGACCAAAGGCCCACAAGCTCCTGTCTACTTCGCCGCGACCATCGGGCTGTATCTGCTGATCAATGGCCGTGCCCGATTCGCACTCTCCTGGGCCCACCTATCTGGCATTGCTCTATGTGCCAGCCTGATTGCGTCGTGGCTCGTGCCCTTTTACCTGCAATTAGGTGTTCCTGGTCTTCGCCATGTCTTCACAGGTGATGTCGTTCTTTATGGTGGTGATCGAACAATCTTTACCTATCTGAAACATTTGACGGAATTCCCGATCTCTCTGGTGGTGGGTTGCTGGGCTCCCTGGTCGTTATTGCTGATCAATCTGTGCTCAAAACCATGGCGTCAACGCATGGCACCTTACCATCAGGTGATGCTGTTTGCCGGGTTAGCTCTGGTCACATCGTTTCCGACAGTCTGGCTGATCACTGGCACCCGCACACGCTTTTTAATGTCTGTGTACCCATTGGCAGCAGTGCTGATCGGTGTCACGATTGAAACGCTCTATCAGTGGGTCAAAGCCTCGAAAGCAGTTGAGCCATCCTTAGCCTCCACGTCATCAAGGCGACAGGATAACTTCAACTTCAATTCTGCGCCGATCCTGTCGCTCTCCAGGTTTATCGGCACCTTTGCCATCCTGGCCTGGATTGCTGGTGGGGTGATGGCTGTGCTGACGGTGGCAACAGCGTTCTCGCTGCCATTGGGAAATCTGTCAGTCCCACCTGTGTATGGCGTCTTTCTGATGATGGCTGCGGCTCTACTGGGCAGAACCATGTGGGTGTGCCGATCGACGGCCACCGAAGCGCGGTGTATTCAAGGTCTCGCGGCCCTGGGATTGTTCGTTGGTGGAACATTCGTGACGGCTGTGGTTGACGATTACACGCGCCGGAGTTCACGCATCGATCTGGCGGTCGAGAAGTTGCTTAAGGATCTGCCCGAGGGAGCGGAACTTGTCAGTTTGGGAGAAGTCCACCACAATTTTGAATACCAGTACTATCGACGCACTGGTCGCTTTATCCGACGGATCGATCCTGTACCTGATCAACCTCGATCCCTGTCGAGCCGCATTGAATCAGCGGCTGGTGGGGCTTCGATCAATGACAATCAGCGATCGATCACTTCCCGTTTCTCGCCTGAGCAACTTTCAGGGCTGACCTATCTCTGCACCTCGTACCCCAGGTATCTGGAGAGCGATTACCTGCCAGTCGCCTGTGAGCAAGTTTGCGTTGTGGCTTGTGGTCGTTTTCTTGGTAAAGACCCAGATATGGGAGTTGTGGTGGCGCGTTTGCCAGACGAGCATCAACTCGCCGAATCACAGAAGAGCACTGACCTATCCGTCGAAACTCCAAAGGGATCGCAACGATCAGGAGCGATCAGCGAACCTGGTACGATTCTGCCAGTCTCTGCGACTCAGGAATCCATCCCTCAGTAGAAATTATCTTCACTGGAACAGTTGGCGGATATCTGGCTTCGCGCTATCAGTCAGTGACTTTTGGCAAAGAGCGATTTAACGCAGCGTCCTGTTAATCGACACATAGGGATCACACCACGTTTCTTCCTGTGAGCCCGGTGTTGCAATCGCCTGAACGACTTCGAGTGGACTGACCATGAGGTCGACGGCGACCCGGCTTTCCAGCGGCACAGGCTGCCCGTCGGCAGTCTGTACGACTTCGATGATCGGCCGGTCGTATTGATTCCCATTTCGTCGAATCACCTGCGCAATGCTGCCATCATTGAGTGCCACCAGACTACCAATAGGAAAAAGTGACATGACCTTGAGCAAAGCTCGCGTCACATCGGGATCGACATCGCGAGTTCGAGCCATCCTCAGGATGGTTTCCATCGCTGCATACGGTGTTAATGCCGGTCGCCAGGCACGGGGTGAGGTGAGTGCCGTGTAGGTGTCGGCGACATTCAAAATTCGGGAGCAGATGTTGATTCGTTCGCTGGTGCGCTGCTTGGGATAACCACGACCATTCGGCCGCTCGTGAACCTGGTAAGCGATGACGGCTGTCTGACTGGGCAACCCTGTCGTACGGTCCAGAATCTCTGCTGTGTACTGAGAATGTTTCTGGATTTGCAGATGATCACCCACACTCAGGATACGATCGGCGTTGAGCAGTTCATCGGGGAGTTTGTACATGCCCCAATCGCAAACCAGACCAGTGACGCAGAGTCGGCGGCTGTTATCTTCGTCCAGTCCCATCTCGATACCAATCGCCATGGCAAGAACAGCCATTTTCAGCGAATGGTCGGCGAGATCGGGTTTCTTGGCAGCTTCCAGCACTACCGAGAGCACGCAATCGGTGTCTTCGGTCGATTGAGCCAGAAATTGAGCGGCCATCTGAGCAACGGCACCACCAGTATCATTGCGGCCCTGCAAGGCTTCTTTAACAAGATTCGAGAGTTCGGCCTGCGTTTCGCTGCGAAGCTCCGAGACATCTTTTTGAAGCTCTCGATCAAAAGATGTCGCCCCATGCTGACGCACTCGATCGCGAACCGCAGGCCCGCTGTTCTGGATCTGAAAGAGACCCTGTTCAACGACATGATCCAGCTTGGCAGAAATATCATCGTGGCTGGCCAGACTCGAAGCAGAACGGAGTTCGACCTGATTCAAATTTTGAATCATGGAATCCGCAGCATGGGCACAGACTCGATGGACACCCATGCTTTTGAGCCGACGTTTGGCGGAACCGGTCAGTTCCTGCCCGGCTGCCAGCAACAGCCTTCCCCGCGTGTCATTCACGGGAAAGACAAGGGGCCGGCCGACAATCAGGTCGTCAATTGAGACTTCCCGTGTCTGGTCTTCATCAGTCTGGGCGGCTTCGGGGGCTGAGGCCGTAATCACGTGGGAACTCCAACTCTGGGTTCGTCAGCAGGATGTACCTGCACAAAATGACCATAACTAGTCATCACCAAAACATACCTTGCAAAAGCCCACCAATAGCGATCGAGGCTCATGGTTTCAGAGATTTGAGGTGTTCTACCCTTCCAGATCATTCCGCCTCTAACGATTATGACCAGAATTTCGCACAGCAGTTTTCTCCGGCGGAGAGTTCAGTCACAGTGAGGAATTCGCTACGCTTTCGCCGACAAGATTCTTCTGGGGAATCTGTAACGACCTATCGCTGACTCGCCGTTGCGAGTCAGCGGATGCAGACAGGCTGAACGCATGAAATTTGATGTTTACGGTGTGGGCAACGCGATCACCGACATTCAAGCACGAATCTCTGATGAGCTGCTGGAAAAAATCGGTTTCACCAAAGGGGTGATGACGCTGGTCGAATCCGAGAAACAGGGCCATGTCCTGGCGAGTCTGGAAGGTCATCCGGTGAATCGCTGTGCGGGTGGTTCCGCATCGAACACGATTGCTGGTATCGCCGATTTTGGCGGAACTGCGGCTTATGCCGGTAAACTGGCTGATGATGAGATCGGCCGCTTCTGGCTGAGTGACATGCAGGCCTTGGGAGTGACTGTGGACACACCGCTCGGCACGGGAGTCTCCGGAACTTCGGTCATTCTGATCACGGAAGATGCCCAGCGGACCATGCTCACTCATCTGGGAATTTCGGCCACTTTAGGACCTGAAGACCTCAGTGAAGAACAGATCGCGGCTTCGCAATACGTTTATGTTGAGGGGTATCTGTTCACGGGGGAAAGTACACGAGCTGCTGCTTACCGAGCGATCGAACTGGCGAAAAAACATCAGGTGAAAGTGGCATTCACGGTTTCCGATCCGTTTTTGATTCATCTTTTCCGAGATGAGTTCCTCAAGTTGATCGCAGGGCCGGTGGACCTCTTGTTCTGCAATCTCGAAGAAGCGCGCAGTCTCACTGGGAAGACCGAGCCTGTCGATTGTGCCCAGCAACTGCATCATCTGGCGGCTGATGTGGCACTCACACTGGGTGGCGATGGCTCACTGATTTTGCGGGACAATCAGGTGATTCCTATTGAAGCGACTCCCGTTCGCCCGATTGATACGACAGGGGCAGGCGACATGTATGCGGCAGGCATCCTGTATGGATTGACCAATGGTCTTTCGTATCGGCAGGCAGGCCATCTGGCTTCGCAGGCGGCTGGTCGAGTTGTCTCGCAACTGGGGGCAAGATTGTCGCGTAAATTCACACCTCAAGAAGTGGCTCGCTTTGCCAGCCTGTAGAGCAAAACATTTTCCCCTCAGTGGATCCTGAGGCAGTGAGTTACAGTTCCTCAGGATCCACAAGAAGTTTGCAGATGGGTTCTTGCATCTCAACTCCTGGCAGAGTTTACTGCGAAGAATGAGTGGTGAGTTCCAGCACGAAAGAGTGTGCGAGAAAGGAATCTCGTCGTGAAGGGTGCTTCTTTCGATTTCTGCCACGCCATCCGGCGACTCTGCGATGATCTCACGATTCGGCTGCCAGAGTTTCGGCATATCGATATGGATCAGGTGGCCATTGGTTTTGCTCAAGCCAGGCGGAGTGTCCCCTATGGTCTGCAGGCCAAACTCACACCCATGCGGTTTGAAAATGGCAATCTCGTCACTCGACGCGGGCGGCACAACTGGACAATTCGCCGCCTCTTCGCGGGCGAACAGGAAATCCTTTACATTCTCACGTTTTACCTGCCCCGTTTTCAGGAGCAGACATTCCGTGAGAAACTCATCACCATCTGCCACGAACTGTATCACATCAGTGCCGACTTTAACGGGGACATCCGCCGGTTAAGTGGTCGTTATCATGTGCATAGCCATAGTCAGAATGAATATGACCGTCAGATGGGCGAGTTTGTCGATCAGTATCTGAAGCTCAATCCCCCGAAAGAGCTTTGCCATTTCCTGAATTTCAATTTTCGACAGCTCGAACAGGAGTATGGCTCAGTCGTCGGACTCAAGATCCCCATTCCCAAAATGCTGAGAATTCCCGACCTGCGCACAGCCTGATCGCTGGCAGCAAGCATTGTTACTGAGAAAGAGTTTCTGCATGACCAAGCCCCAGCCGACTGTCGCCATTGTTGGAGCGAGTGCTGACCGCACGAAGTATGGCAACAAGTCACTCCGCGCCCATCTGGCACAGGGTTTTCAAGTATTTCCCGTCAATCCCAAAGGTGGTGAGATTGAAGGCCTGAAGGTGTATTCCAAGCTGAGTGAGTTACCCGGGCCTGTCGATCGAGTTTCGATGTATGTCCCGCCAACTGTCGGGCTTTCGATGATCGACGAAATCGCCCGGCTCAAGCCTCAGGAATTATGGCTCAATCCCGGGAGTGAAAGTGACGAACTCTACGAGAAAGCCACCGCGTTAGGCCTGAATGTTATCATCGCCTGCAGCATTATCGACATTGGCACCACACCCATGGCGTTTGGCGATGCTTGATTCGTGATGGCCACAATCCAACACGTTTTCCTGGTTTGAGCAGGTCAGACAGGGAATGAGGTGCCCAACCTTTCCGCTGGATCGCTGACAAGATCGGGCGTCTTCGATGGTTGACGGGATCCCACCGGCCACCACCGTGCCGACAGAATCGCCAGATCATCCCAGATCGAATAGGCCACAGGTGTCAGCAGCAACGTCAACAATAGCGACAAAGCCTGACCTCCCAAAATGACTTTCGCCATCCCGGCCCGAGCAGCAGCTCCCGGGCCTTCCCCTAGAGCCATCGGAATCATGGCGGCTACCAGCATCACGGTCGTCATCATGATTGGACGCAGACGCGTACGATTCGCCTCGATGATCGCTTCATCACGAGGCATACCTCGTGCCCTGAGCACATTGGTATAGTCCACCTGGAGAATCCCGTTTTTCTTGACAATTCCAAAGAGCATGAACAAACCAAACATCGCGTAGATATCCAGGTTCGTCCCTAACAAAATTAAAGACAGAATCGCAAACGGGATTGTGAGCGGAAGTGATAGCAAGATTGTAATGGGGTGGATAAAGCTTTCGAACTGAGCCGCCAGAATCATATACATGAATATGATTGATAGAATAAACGCAATAAAGAAGTATCCCATCGCGTCGCTCATATCACGCGCCTGACCAATAAACTCCCAGCGATAATCGGCTGGGAGATCCATCGATTTCACGAATGCCGTCAGTTCATCCACCGCTTTTCCCAAGGCAAAACCTTCGAGGTTCGCCATGACGACGACTTGCCGCTGGCGGGAAAATCGTTCGATTGTGCTGGGGCCAAAGGCATCTTCAAACCGGGCGACGTTCGCCAGTTCGACAACACCCGTCGAAGTTTTGGTGGAAGGAACTGTCAATCGCCCAATTTCCGCAGCACTGGAGCGATGGTCCCGCTCGGCTCTCAGCCAGACATCGTATTGCTGATCTGCTTCCTTATACTTCGAGACAGGCAGCCCACCCACGAGGACGTTCCCTGTGGTCGAGATTGCCGCCACAGAGACACCCAGTTCCGAAGCCCGTTCTCTGAGTGGAATTACACGAAGTTCGGGCTTACGAAAGGAAAGGCTGGTATCCACATCGACATAATGTCTGCGCTGTTTCATCCAGGCGATGATGCGATCGGAATACTCCTGCAGCTTCGCCATGTCCGGGCCGCGCAGATTCAAGTCAATGGCGACCTGCCGGATTCCCGTCGCCTGAATGACCGCCACATCCTGCACGGCGGCCCGTAGATCCGGGTATTGAACGAGCAGTTTTCGGGCATCACTCATCACATCGAACTGAGAAAAATCTCGCTCGGCAATCGGGAGAATTCGATAGTAAATCGTCGCTTTATTGACCTCTCCCTGGCCTTTGGTAATCCGCCCGGTCGTATCGCCAATTGTGATGAACGAATCAGTGATTCCCGGTAACTGGCGAATGCGCAGGTCCAACTCTGTCAGCACTTCATCGGCCCGCTGCAGCGTGTAGTCTTCGGGAAGATTCACTGAGACTTCGAACTCACTCTGGTCATCTTTGGGCACAAAGTCTTTCCCGACCGCCACAAAGAGGACTGGTGTCGAAAAGAGCACCAGAATGGAAGAGGCCACAATCACCCAGCGATGTCTCATCGACCAGCGGAGAATGGCCACGTAAGCGGCCACAACCTTTTGCCAGAACCAGCCGCCTTCCCCATGATGACCGGTTTCGAGCTTCAAAAAGCGTGAGCAGAGCATGGGTGTCATCGTGAATGAAATGAGCATGCTCATCAGAATGGAGAAGCCAACCACATATCCGAAGCTCGAGAAGAATCGCCCTACGATCCCGCCCATAAAGATCACCGGAAGGAAGATCACCAGCAGCGACATCGTTGTCGCGACCACAGCCAGTGCAATCTCTGCCGTGGCCGATCGAGCCGCCTCCATGGCTGAGAGCTGATACTCCTGCATATGGCGAAAAATGTTCTCGTGAACGACCACTGCATCATCGACCACAATTCCGACAGCGAGAATCAACCCCAGCATGGTGATGTTGTTGACGGTGAACCCCATAAAATCCATGAAGGCAAATGTCGCCACCATCGAAGTCGGAATCGAGAGTGCGGCAATCAAGGTCGTTCGCCAGTCGCGCATAAAGAGCAGGATCGTCAGGCTGACCAGAACTGCCGCCAGTACCAGGTGCACCTGCACTTCATGCATCGAGTTTTCAATAAACCGAGACTGATCACGAATAATCTTGAGCTGGATATCCGCAGGCAGAATGGCCTGCAGTTCAGCAATTCGTTCTTTGATCTCATGCACGACCTTGACGGTGTTCGTGCCGGATTGTTTCTGAATGATCAGGCTGACGGCAGCATCGCCCGCTTGGGAAACATTTTTCCCATCAGCAGATCGCGTCCACAATCGACTGAGCCCCCGTGGTTCTTCGATGGAATCTTCCACACGCCCGACATCGCTGATGCGAACAGGCTGACCACCGCGATTGGCGATAATCAAGCTCTCAAACTCCTGGGGAGTGGCCATACGGGCCATGGTTCTCAAGACGACTTCGCTTGTTCCGCGATCAACACGCCCCCCGGGTTGTTCCTGATTTTCACGCAGCAAAGCCAGTCGCACATCTTCGATCGTCAGGTTTGGGAACTTCTGCAATCGATCAGGGTCAATCCAGATATTGATTGCCCGCTGTCGGCTCCCCACCATCGCCACAGAGCCCACTCCCGGCACAGTCTCCAGGATTTCCTTCACCTGCCGGCGGGCAATCTCGGTGATTTCTCGTTCATCGCGTTTCCCAGAAATCGCGACCGTCAGCACAGGTGTCGCATCGACGGCGAATTTGTCGATGATCGGAGCGTCAGTACCTTCTGGCAATTGCGAAAGAATCGTGCGAACTTTCGCATCGACTTCCTGGGCAGCAATATCACCATTTTTGTCGAGATCAAAGCCAATCACGACTTGAGAAGCGCCTTCCTTCGTCGTTGACTTCAATTCATCGATCCCGGCGACCGTATTGACAATCTCCTCAATGGGCTTGGTGACCCCGGTCTCCATCTCTTCCACGCTCGCACCGCGAAGTGTCGTGGTGATCGTAACCATCGGGACATCAACATTCGGAAACAGTTCCACCCCCAATCTGGGATAGGCGGCTAACCCCAGAATGACGGGCGCTGAAACCAGCATCGTGGTGAAAATCGGACGGCGGATGCAAAGTTCCCAGATGGTCACTGGTGGGCTCCTTTCGCTGGAGCAGCAGTTGCCTCAGATTTCGCGTTCGATGCAGCCCTTTCCTGACTTTCAGCTGGCTGCCCAGGTGCGGGGCCTCGCAATTCAATCGATATGCCATCGACCAATTGTGATTGACCTGAGGTGACGACCGAGTCACCTGGCTGAAGATCACCCGTCACTTCCACATAAGGAACGCTTTTGCCATCAACCTGCTGCTCGATGCGTTCGCCAAGAGTCACGAGAACTTCCCGCACTGTTTTTTGCGGCGTCACTTTGAAAAGCTTGACCACCCCGGCAAACCTCACAATCGCTGATTCAGGAACCACGACAGCCGTCGGGCGGTGATCCGTCAGAATCTGGGCAACAGCGAATGAACCCGCTTTCAGGCGGCGATCTTCATTCGGGATCGCCACTTCAATTTCAAACGTCCGGCTGCTTCTTTGAATAGTCGGGTTCACGCGTTTCACCTCACCGGTGAAGACTTCACCAGGGTAGGCTTCAATTGTCACCCGTACCTTTTGCCCGGTCTTGACCTGTCCCATGACTCTTTCAGGAAGCGACACCTTCAGCTTCAAAGGATGTTCGATCACCAGAAGAAAGACGGGGGAAATCTGAGTCACGACAACATTTTCACCCTCCGAAGCATGACGCTCGGCCACGGTCAATTGTGGTGAACAGGGAACTTTGACATCACCTTCGAGACAGGTCAGTGTCGGGACAACCACCCGTGTATCTAGCAGTCGCTTTTCAGCTGTTTTTAAGAGTGCGATTTTCTGGCGAATCGCTGCTATCGTTTCTCCGGCCAGCAATCGTTGCTGGCGAGCCTCGACCTTGGCCACTTCATAATTCGTTTCGGCTCGTTCCAGGTCATCCTGAGTCGTGACTTTTTGAGAGGCGAGTTGTCGCACCCGCTCCAAAGTGCGAAGGGAATTCAGTTCAAGCAGCATCGCCTTCTGGACGGCCGGGACAGCTTCAACGTTAAAGTTTTGCCCCGGCGGTTCCTTCAAACCCAGTTTCGAGAGTTCCAGATCCAAAGCACTCTGGCATTCCTTGACAGTCAGCAGGGCATCCTGGGGATCGAGCTCCATGAGCAGATCACCCGGTGCGACGAGATCACCCACTTCCTTATGGATTGCCAGGATTCTCCCACCCACTTGCGGGCTGAGGCTGATTTCTTCAAATCCTTCAAGGGTGCCCACGGCTTTGAGCATCCGCTGCACATTGGCGACCTGGGCAGGGCTGGTCGTGACAATCACGGCTGGCTTGGCCTTCGAAGCCGGATCAGGTGAATCCTGAGGATTTGATCCTGGAGAAGCAGCCACAGAGTGAGTGCTTTCCCCCTCACTGAGGCCGGTTTCTTGAGTAGCCGATGAGGCTTGAGAATCCCGTGGAGTTGTTGTCTTTCCCGAGGCAAACTTTTCTCGCCAAAACCAGTATCCCACCAACGAGACGACAGCCAGCGTTATGACGATCACGATGCCCCGGGTCAGGGACGATCCTGGCTTTGCGGGAGTTGCCGGGTGAATCGTAGCGGGCGGAGGATTCGGATCGGTGATCTGGGCAGTCGCGGTCACGTCAATTTCCAAACAGAGTGGCAATGAATGATGAGACTTAGTTTCTATTTGAGGCTGGCGTTGAATTCGCAGATTGTTCGTTATCATTCGGGCGACGTACTGAGCCGAGAGAGTTCATGTGAGTCTTCCAGACCTCCCATCCCTCGCCAGTCAGTAAGCCTCCGTAGAGCAGATCCATAATTTCTTGAGCCTGCTCCTGGGGATTGGCGATTCTTCCGGCCATGTAATTGGAAAACATGGTGCCATAGATGAGATCTCCCACGACCCGCCGAACTTTTTCGAGAGGCATGGAGCGCATGACCCCTTGTTCCATGAGTGCTGAAACAAGTGCATCCCAGCGGGCACAAGAGGGATCGTCTTCGAGATCGAAGTACGTGGGGCGTCGATGCTTGAAGTGTGATCTTTCAATCACCATCAGATCGACGACATCCGGATTCTGCTGAAAGAACTGCAGGTAAGCTTCGATGACGAGGGACATCTGCTCAATGAGAGGAGCATTGCGTGGAACCATGCTTTCGAGGGTCGTTGTGAATCTCGTGATTTCATGCTTCACCGTAGCGAGAAAAAGGTCCTGCTTCGTCGGGAAGTAGCGGTAGACCGTCCCCTTACCGACACCCAACCTCTGAGCAAGTTCCTGCAAATCGGTCGGCGCATATCCTTTTTCTGCAAAGAGAGCCGCCGCCGCCTGAAGGATCTCCTCTTCGCGCTGCTTGCGCAAGTTGGGATTCGCGGGGCGACCGGGCTTGATGGGTGAGTTCATGGGCACACAGACAGGGAAGAAATCGATGAGCAATTATTAAACGGACTCGTCCGTCACATAATATCGGCGTTCCGATTCCCGTCAAGAGGTTGTGAACTGGCCAGCCACTTCGACAGAGAATCCTGCAGCGACTGAGTTCGACCCTGAGGAAGAGGCAGGAAATCGCAAAAAGCCGGAGAGATCGTCGGAACTTCTGACGGTGACCTGTGTTTGACAAAGAGAGCCCTTGCCGACAGCAGATGTGGCTCCAACAAGCATGACGCTGGTTCCTCTGATGATTTGTGTGAATCGTCAGTCAAAAAGCAGGTTTCAAGTCAGGTTCTTCACAGGTTTCGGGGAGTGTGCGATGTTGAAGATTGAACAAGTTTTGAAGTCAGCGGGCCGCGTTGCCGTAGCAGTGGCTGCAGTGAGCTGTCTGTGGATTTCCACAGCTTCAGCACAGCCTCCCGGCGGTGGTCAGCGTGGTGGTTTTCAGGGTGGCATGGGTGGGGGAATGGGTGGCGGCCCTATGGGTCTGCTCATGATGCCCGAAGTTCAGACCGAACTGAAAATCACCGATGACCAGAAGACCAAATTCCGTGAAACGATGCAGGGGATGCGGGAAGGCATGGGAAATCTTCGCGACATGAGCCGCGAAGAACGCGAAAAGGCCATGACTGAACAGACCAAAAAGATGACTGATTCCGTCAAGTCGATCCTCACACCCGAGCAGTTCACCCGCCTCGAACAACTTCAGGTTCAGCGTGCAGGAGTCGAAGCCCTCATGATTCCTTCAGTGGCTGAAAAGCTGGCACTGACTGCCGATCAGAAGACTAAGCTCGAAGAAATTCGCACCTCATCGCGTCCAAATCTCGAAGGTATGCGCGATATGAGCCGCGAAGAACGCACCAAAATGATGGAAGAAATGCGTACCAAACGCACGGAAGCTCAGGCGAAAATGATGGAAGTTCTCACAGCCGAACAGAAGACCAAACTCGAAGAACTTAAGGGAGCTTCATTCACCTTCCCCGAAAACCCAGGCTTTGGTGGTCGTGGTGGTGCACCCGGACAGCCAGGTCAGCGTGGTCAGGGTCGCCCCGGTAATCGGCCAGCTCCTGCCGCGGCACCTGCCGATGATCTCTAAGAATCAATTGTTTATCTCTCCGCATACCGACTGATCGTTTACCTAAAGCCAGTGGTTTCTCTGACATAGAGACCACTGGCTTTCTCCTTTAACTAACCATCGACACGATTATTCATAACCAGGCTATTAATAACATGACTATTGATAAGCTGATAAATGCCAGCAGCGATTAATAATCAGCCAATACCGTCACCGAAAGTTCTTTCAGTGCTCCTTGCGAACTCGAGGGCAAATTGCTCTAGTTTAGATGTCATAAACTCAAGTTGCTCAACATTCGTAAATCGTCGCTTCCCGGATCACAACCCCGTCATTTCCTATGGGGCTGTTCAATCAGTCTTAAGCGAGGTTTGCCCTTGGTCGTCGACGAGAGCTTTTGGCATTGAGATCACAGAGTAATGATTGAAGGGCACATGATGCGGCATCGAGCAACTCCACTGGTGATGTTATTGACATTGATCCTCGCGATATCTTCAGCTTCCGCAGAGCAGCGAGGGCGCGGTGGGGAAGGCGGCGGTGGAGATAAGTCGGGTGGCGGCCGCCCGGGTGGATCAAGCTCTTCTGCAGAGAAATCTGGCAGCAAGCCTCCGGGTGGAGCGTGGTCTTCGCCTTCAGGTAAAAAACCAGCCAGCAGCCAGGGGGATTTGCCGGGCAATGAGGACAAGAAAAATCCTTTCAATGCCAACAACCCACAGGGGGCCGCAGCGGCAGCGAATAAAAACAAATCATCCAATCCAACAGGTACTGAGGATGCAGCCGCAGGTGCTGCCGCATCGCGTCGAAATCAGCCTACGGCTTCTGGAGCGGAAGGCGCTGCCGCCGGGGCAGCTGCTGCCAATCGAAATCAACCGACAATGTCCGGTGCCCAAGGGGCGGCTGTCGGCGCTACGGCAGCGAAAAACAATCAGCCAGCCGCATCCGGCGCAGCCGGTTATGCGGCCGTAAGAGACTCATTCGATCATTCCAGCCTCTACAGTCCAGAATGGCATGGAGACAATCAGGCGGCATGGACGGCATCCAACTGGCCAGCCAACGCCGCCTATACTAATGCCAGCCACGCAGCAGTGGCAGCTCACTGTGGCTACCAGACGAACGCTGCTGTCTCCTACGGATACGGCGACAACGTCAATTATGAAAACCAGATGGTCGTCGTGAATGGCCAGGTGGCAGGGAGTGCTGCAGCATACAGTCAGCAGGCAGCGCAAATGGCCAACAATGGACGAAACGCTACGACAACACCTGCTGATGACTGGTTGCCGCTGGGCGTCTTCGCCCTGGTTCCTTCAGAAGACCAGCAGCCTCAGTTGACAGTGCAGTTGGCGATCAACAAGCAGGGTGTGTTACGAGGAAATTATACGGAACTCGTTTCTGACCACACTCAGTTGATTCATGGAATGGTTGATCCACAAACTCAGCGTGCCGCGTGGACTGTTGGTGATTCCGAAGGTTTCTACATGGAAGCGGGCCTTAAGAATCTGACCGATGGTGATGCTCCCGTTCTCATTCATCGACGTGGCAAGACCGAACGCTGGGTGCTCGTAAGTTTGCCACAACCGCAGAGTGCAGCCACCAATTCCAACAATCAGGGAAATGGGAACTGAGCAGCCAGCATGTCGAACGTCCGGCCAGACCATAAAGCCGCTCACCGACTGACGACTTATTGAATTCGCGATCCGAAAAATCCATCTCCCGGCACCAAACTTTGCGTGGCTGCCGGGAGTTTTTTTGTTTCTAGCACTCCTGGGAGGCAAAGAGTCTTTTAAGTGGCCGTGGGTTCTTTCATGCGTGAACGATCAACCAGACCCGCCCATAGGTTAAAGACCTATGGGCAAGAAACATGCAGCATTCATCACTTCGCTCAGCAGAGTGTCGCTCAACGAGAGTCGTTGGGCCGAACCTGCCATAAAGTTTCTTGAGCTCTCAAAATGGCAGTTCACTCCCAGCGCCATGGTTCGATCATGCCGGCAGCCAGCAGTCCACCCAACAGAGCAAAGCTCATGGCCATGAGGCGGACGGTCATCACAGCTCTATCCTCACCCAGACGACTCTTCAGCCATTGCCCCTTCCGGGTTTCAGCCACAATCCACACAGCGCGCTGCAGGAAAAACAGTCCCATCCCGATCAGTGCCAGACCCATCGCCAGTTCTTGAGAAATCACACGGTCACCTTTCTGGGATTCTGCTGCTGCGATTACCATAATCGAGAGCAATCCGTTAATCTTCATGCATATCTTGCGCAATTTGATGTGGATTCGTCATCCATCGACAGTCGCCTTCATTCGGAATTGAAATATGAACATCGAGGATCTCCAAAAGCTGTTTTGCGAGTTCCCCTTGCGGCGTATTGCAGTTCTCGGAGATTTCTTTCTCGATAAGTACCTTGAGATTGATTCTGGACTCTTGGAAACAAGTCAGGAAACAGGCCGCAAAGCCCATCAGGTGGTGGGAGTCCGTCGCAGTCCAAGTGCTGCGGGGACAGTGATTAACAACCTGGCCGCTTTAGGTGCCGGGGAACTTTATGCCCTGGGAGCCATTGGTGATGATGGAGAAGGGTACGATCTCCATCAAGGGTTAAGGAAGCTGGGTTGTTCGACAGATGGCCTGCTGCGTTGCCCTGAAATCCGCACTCCCACCAGTATCAAGCCGACCGAAATTCATATCCCGGGCCTGCAGGGAGAAATGCACCGTTACGATGTGCGAAATCGTCATCCCACACCGCAATCGGTGATTGCACAACTGACGGCGGCGCTCACTCATATTTTGCCGCGAGTCGATGCGTTGATCATTATGGATCAGGTGGAGATTCAGAACACAGGCGTCATCACATCCTCGATGCGAGATGTCCTTGCTGAGTTGGCATTACGATTTCCAAAAGTGACTTTCTGGGCCGATAGCCGACGGAATGTGCGCCACTTCCGCAATATCATCATCAAGCCCAATCAGTTCGAAGCGGTCGGACGATTCAAGCCACTCCCTGGCGACGAGCTTGATGAGAAAGATCTGATTCCGGTCGTCCCTCGCTTGCGGGCCGAAACCGGTGCGACCGTCTTTGTGACTTTGGGCGAAAAAGGGATCATCGTGAGTGATCCCAAACAGCAGCTGATCCCGGGTTTGAAGGTTACAGGTCCGGTTGATCCCACAGGTGCAGGCGATGGGGCCACAGCCGGTGCGGTGCTGACTCTGGCTTCTGGTGGTTCTGTAATCGATGCCGCCATTGTGGCCAATCTGGTGGCGGGGGTGACTGTCCAGCAATTGGGAGCAACGGGAACTGCGACTCCTGCACAGGTTCTCGCAGCATTTCGTCAATGGCAGGAGCAACACGGTTCACTTTCGTTCAAATAATTTGGATTCGCGACCCGCTGGCTGTCATACTTTGATCCATCAAATGCGTTCATTGCAGTTTGTACGATTGAAATCTGCAGATCCGCTCACACTGAGATATCATCAGGGAATACCCGCATGCCAGAAAACCTCCCCATTTCTTCCCGCAGGCAGTTTTTTGGCGATTTCACACAGAGTTTGACGGTCGCTGCTGCAGCGACAACGGGCTTGTCCGTTGCAACAGGTTCAATCCTGGCCAGCGAACCTGCGGTCCCCACTAGTGGCTTGCTCAAGAAGAAGACTCGCTTGTCGCTGGCAGCTTATTCCTGGAATGCCCGTCTCGCTAAAGCGTGGGATGAAAAGACTCCACCCAAAGGCGCGACAATCCCGACGTTCATCGACTACTGCGCTTCGCTCGGCCTCGATGGCTGCGAGTTAACAAGCTACTACTTCCCGAAGGATGTATCGCCAGAGTACCTCTATGCCTGCAAAAACCAGGCATTCCGCAAAGGCCTTGATATCACAGGCACAGCGATTGGAAACGATTTCTGTCTTCCCGAAGGCCCGGCTCTCGACGCCCAGATGGCGATGACGAAACAGTGGATCGACAACTCCGTTCTGCTGGGGGCACCGGTGATTCGTATCTTTGCCGGGAAAGTTGCTAAAGGAGATACCGAGGAAATTGCCTTCGATCGCTGTGTGAAGGGAATTACCGAAGCTGTCGAGTATGCTGCCAGCAAAGGGGTTTGCCTGGCACTGGAAAATCATGGCGGGATCACTGCCACGCCCGAACAACTCCTCAAGATCTACCACGCTGTCCCCGCCTCGCCTTTCTTTGGAATCAATTTTGACAGCGGGAACTTTCGCACGGCGGATCCTTATGCCGATCTCGAAAAGATTGCCCCCTTCGCAATCAATGCACAGCTCAAGGTGGAAATGTTCAATACCAGCGGCAAGAAGGAACTGGCCGATATCCCACGCATTCTTTCCATCCTGAAGAATGCCGGCTATCAGGGCTATCTCATCCTCGAATACGAAGCGAGCGAGAATCCGGATGAAGCCATCCCACGCTACGTGGAAGAACTCCGCAAGTTACTGGATGCTTAGTTGTGGAGCTTTGGGGACTCACTGCAATGTTTTGGGTAGATTTCTACGGGGCTTATATAACGTATCTTCCTGAGCATTCAAATGCCAAATCCTAATCACTCATCTCTTAACATTGATGATCTACTGATCGATAGCTTCACACTGAAACAAGATCTGCCCCGTTTTGTCATCCAGAAGCCGCCCAGCGTGGATGATGCGTGTTCCGGCTACCAATTGGCAGCCGGAGGGAATAGTCAGTCTTTGAATCTTCTTTTTTGGTGCATTGTTCTAGCGGCTGCGATTTCGTTCATCGCCATTCAGTTCAGCTCAATTGCTCATTTCGAAAGCCGGATTCTGTTTTTTGTTTTGACAGGTATCATGGTAATTTGGATTTTTCTGCCAAACCGTAAAAACAAGCGATATTTCACGACGATGGCAGAAAAGGGGCTAGGCATATTTGAGGTTGGAACCACTGTTATTGCTGATGAAGCTGTCTGGCTCATCTATCCGGACTCTACTTCACGAATTGCATGGCAGCGATTTGATCTCTATCAATCGAACCGGAACGCTATCGCTCTAAGAATTCGCGGTGGACCTACTTTTGTAATCCTGACACGCTCCCAAATGGATCGCCAAGAGGACTGGGAAAGCCTCTTTACTTTCACTAGCGGGCAGTTCCAGAAATACTCTTCTGAATCGAATATGACTGCGACGAGTTAATTAAGGTTTGCAATGGCTCATTTCTGCAATGAAGTATTTCAGGCGTCGTCGCCCAGCATCATTCGCAGATAGCTCTCGTAGCGTACTCGTGGGATCAGATCCATCTGCACAGCCCGAATTACGGCACAGTCTTCTTCCCGATAATGGCGGCAACTGGGGAAGCGGCATAGAGCCACAAAGGGGCGAAACTCTACAAAATAGCCTTCGATCTCTTCCGGACGAACATCCCAGAGTTCCATCTGCCGGATGCCGGGCGTATCGACCACCCAGCCACCTTCAATCAGTGGTAACAATTGGGTGTACCGAGTTGTGTGTTTGCCTTTCTGCGTGACTTCACTCACCTGGCCGGTCTGGAGAGACAATCCGGGCTGAACAGCATTGAGCAGACTCGATTTCCCCACACCGCTTTGCCCGGCGAAGACCGTCTGCTCATTTTTGAGCAGTTGCCGCAATCGATCAACACCATAACCAGTGGTCACGCTGGTCATCACGACATCGCAGCCAATCTGGGAATACCAACCCAAAAGTGAGACCAACTCGACGGGATCAACCAGGTCGATTTTATTGACGCAGACAATCGGGTGTACGCCTCCTTTACCGGCACTGACAAGAAAACGATCGATGAGCGCTGGCTTCAGATTTGGCTGCGCTGCCGAGCCCACAATGAGCATCTGGCTCACGTTCGCGACCAGAATGTGCTCGCGATTCTGGTGCCCGCGGGAAAGGACACCTTCGCGGGGTTCGACTCGCTCAATCACACCCGTCGTATCGTCAGAGGCTGTGATCCAGACCTTATCTCCCGCCACGACGGCATTGCGGGTTTCGCGGGCGACTGTTCTGACAATGCGCCGGACACTGCACATGAATCGGCGGCCATCTTCAACCTGGACAGTGCATTGAGTCGATCCCACGGATGAGAGGACTCGACCGTAAAGTGCCTTTTCGGGATCAATCTCCAGCACAATCCGGTTTCCATCCAGCGTGGCGCCGCTGATGGTGCGTTTGCGGCTCATCTCATTGCGGCCGCGAACACGCTCGCTCGATTTCAATTCAAAAACGCGGTCCGCATCGACTTCCACATCTCTGGTGAAATCATTCTTGCGTTGCCGCGTGCTGCGGTTCTTCAGCAGGTTGGCCCGCAGTTGAGGTTTCGGCTTTTTGGCCATAAGTGGCAGATCCCGCAAAAAACCGATCTCTATGAATTCACTCCACAGAGGAACGCAGGGGTAGACTCATTCATTTCTTGACCAGTTCAATCTCGACAACGATTCTTCCCAGGCGGTTCGCAGCAAACTGATCTGATCATCCAGATCCCGATGAAACTGCAATTCCAATTCGGAGTTCACGTTAGATTGTTCCAACCGGCCAGCAATCAGTTTACCAGATCGAGCCGTCTCAGCGGTATGCAATACGGCATTTCCTGATTTGCCAGTCGTCGTAAACAGGCCGGGGATTTTTTCCTGAAGCTGAGTCGCATCGGGGACTGTGGCCATAGTGATCACACCCAGCGATGAAAGCTCACTCCCTGCTGTGGCGGCTTGAACTTTGCCAGTCTCGTCAATCAGCAATTGTGTGCAACTTTCAGGAGCGACGATGGGCGGGTCCAACGGATAAGACCTTGTGCCAATCTCGACCGCAAGTTGCCTGTCTTCATTCCAGACGAGATGGCCCACACGTGTCAGCAGTTGTTGTTGATCGTGTCGCACCACAAACCAGCCGTAGCCCTGAATCGCGAGATCCAGTGGTCTTTCGGTAATGATCCATTCGCCGGGTGTTGGATCGATGGTCGTACTCAAAGTCGGCACTTGATCTGCCTGTGGAGTGCCATGGCTTTGGAGTTGGACCACCCGGCGGCGATAACCAATCGTCTTCGCCTGAGCCATGTTCTGGCGGTGAATGTGCTGTGCTGCGCGAAGGACTCGAATTTCTGGAGCCACCGCTTCGATCACATCGGCTGTGCGTAAGACCTCACCGCCGGCATGAGCAGGGATCTGGTGGCTGCCAAATTCTCCGGAAAATGTTTCATCGGGCTGCGATGGGATCGCATTCGAGTCCCGGCCCGACGGCTGATCCGAGTTTCCGGGAATCGTGGCATTCTGAGAACCGATTTCCAGGGAAGATTTCGGCAATCCCACAGGGAACTGCTGCCTCAGCCGAATGAGATCTCTCAGCGATTCCACAGGGACGTTCTGGAACTGCTCCACCCAGATATTGAGTTCGTCTTCGCTGGCGCTCGGCAATTCTTTTTTGATCACATCGAGACGCTGTTGGCGAGCCGCCATTTCACGCGGTGAACGAGGGACGCTGAGATTCGATGGAGTTTGCTGAGCTTTGGAAGGTGAATTCGGCTCTTGCACCTGAATCTCCAGAGGAAGATCGGGCAAAGTCGCGGGTTCTTTGAGCGGTGATTCAGCGGGAGGGCCGCTGTCTGCTTGAGACAAGGGAAGTGGGGATGCATGAGGTTGGAACGGTGCAGGTTCGGAAATGCGTTGTTCGGTTTCACCAGAGGAATGGTTCGTCAGCGATCCCGTGCTGGCCAAAATCCTGCCGCCAGAAAGTGTTGCCTCCTTTTCAGAGGACTTAATTACCTGGCGGCTTTCAGCAAAAGCTGGAGACCGCGAATCATCTCCCGGTCGAGTTCTTGCGGGAAAGCTCTCGGCATGAGGCCACCAATTCAGCAAGGCAATATGCACTCCAACTGTGCCTGCACAAACGATGAGAACTTTTGTCAAAATGGATGACTGGGACGACTGGGTGTCCAGGGCAGTTTTTTGTGGACTCGGTGATTCGTTGCTCATGCAGGGATTCTCCGAGCGGATCTGTCAGTTCGGGGCGCTGGCGGTGTCTAGGGGCATTATCAGTGCGAGAACGAAATTGTGCTTCCGGGAAACAGTCGAATGCATAAACCTACGGTCGAAATTTCGCCATAAGTCATTTCATAGAAATGTTTTTTGAATCGACCCTGCAGATTCTAGCAACTCGATCGTCTTTTCTGAAGGTCGATGTTCCTGCAATCCAAGGCCTCTCAAAACCGAAATCTCTTAAATTGCCAGCAAATACACCGACACATTTTGATGTTTTAGTCTGTTGAATTGTCGTGGTTTCCGATATAACTTCCTAGTGATTCTACGGCTCTTCTTGCCGCCTTCTCTCCTAGTCCCATCGATAAAGGCTGATCTCATGTCAAAACGCTCTGGATTTACGCTCATTGAACTGCTGGTGGTGATCGCCATTATCGCCATCCTGATTGCGTTGCTCCTTCCCGCCGTCCAGCAGGCCCGAGAAGCGGCTCGCCGGACCCAGTGCCGTAACAATCTGAAGCAACTGGGCCTCGCACTCCACAACTACCACGATGTCTTTGGCTCATTTGTGTACCGCAAAGGTGGCACACGCGGAAACGGCGATGCTTCGCGCCTCGATGGAAACTACAACCGCAGATCAGGCATCGTGTCGCTTTTGCCCTACCTTGATCAGGCACCATTCTACAATCGGCTGGAAGCTGGTGACCCCAGCACCACACCACCTGTTCCCCCTGGCGGTGCTGCTCCGTGGAGTGGTTGGAGTGGCTACAACATGAGTATTGCAGCCTTCAAGTGCCCATCGGATCCAGTCGTTATCCAGCCACGCGGAACTGTGAATTATGCGTTTAACATGGGCGATTTCATCACCAACAATCGTGATGAAACTCGTACCAATGGCTTGTTTGCCTGCAATGCGACTTTTGGCGTTCGTGATGTGACTGACGGTACCAGCAACACCCTCGCGATGTCTGAGCGATGTGCGGCCAACTTCGGGTTGGCTGGGAAATCTAATGCAGACTATCGTGAGTCGACACTGTGCAATGTCACAACAATTACCACAAACCCTGGCTCCTGCGTCACACAAGCCCTGGCAGTCAGTTCTAACCGTCGTTACACAACGGTGACCAACGTTAAAGGTCGATTTAGCGGTCTTTGGTCGGACGGCCAGGCAGAAATCGTCGGATTTACGCCGATCCTTTCACCTAACTCACCATCATGCATCAGTGATAACAATGGAAGTTCCGACGGTCCAAGTACGGTTCTTTCCGCCAGCAGTTTCCACACAGGTGGTGTTCATGCTTTGATGGCTGATGGTGCTGTCCGATTCATCTCCGATAACATCGATGCTGGCGGCCTCGGGGCAAATGCCAATACACTCGGCGGGCCCAGCCCACATGGCGTCTGGGGTGCACTGGGAACTCGTGCTGGTGGCGAAGTCACGGGTGATTTCTAATTGGCGACTTCTAATCGCCGATTTCTAACGTGACACTCAAGCCAGTCTCACAATTCGAGACTGGCGGCCTTCCTGGCCAGAAAATCTTTCACTGCGGCATCTTCCGTCAGGCCCATGGCGATCATGAGATCACTGTGGGCCTGACTGTTTTGGCCTTGCCGTCGAGCGAGTTCCGCTGAAACCACCCACCAGGGCTGATAAGTTCTGCATGCCTCGCGCGGAATCAGAGCGAATCGTTCCTTCGCCTGTTCCATCTGATTCGCTTGCAGTAAAGCCCCGACTTGAGCCACTCTCGCACCCAGAGACGGTGCAAAGCTCAGCAATCCCTCATAGAGCACGGCAATCGCTGGCCAGTCCACAACCGCCTGCACCCTTGTAAAGTGCCGCCGGGCACAATGGGCCGATTGAATCGCCGCTTCCCATTGAAATCGACCCGGGGCTTGTTGTTGAAAGGCGGCACTTAACACCGCTTCCGCCTCATCGAGCATCGCCCCATCCCACAGTTCCGAAGATTGTTCGAGCAGCGGAACATACTGGCCTTCGCTTCCACGCCTGGCGTCACGCCGCGCCTCACAGAAGAGCAGGAGTGCATACAGCCCTGCCGCTTCGGCAGATTGAGGTAATATTTTTTGAACCACTTGTGCCAGCCAGATGGCTTCTTGGGCGAGAACTCGGGTACCAGACTGACCAGACATCGTTTCATCGAAGGCTGTTCCGTAGGCCGCATAGATGGCACTGAGAACATCATCCAGTCGATCCCGCCATTCGTGCTCAGGTGGCAATTCAAAGGGAATTTTCGCCACTTTCAGTTTGTTTTTTACCCGGACGAGACGCTGACTCATCGTCTGCGGATTGATCAGAAACGCCGAGGCAATGCGCCCCGCATCAATTCCCAGAACGGCCTGCAAAATGAGTGGCGTTCTCATCGAAGGTTCGATCGCGGGATGAGCGCAAGCGAACATCATGGCCAGTCGATCATCCTGCAGAGGATCTTCGGTCGAGTGCATTGCCGATTTCTCCTGCAGGAGAGCCATGACCGGGCTGATGACTTCGCGGAGCACACGATCTCGCAGTTGCCTATGCCTGGTCTCATCGAGCCATTTCCGCTGCGCGACTCGAATCAGCCATGCTTCAGGATCGACTGGTAACCCGCTGTGTGGCCACGTTTCCAGTGCGGTCAGCAGAGCGCTCGCCAGGGCATCTTCTGCAGCGGCCAGGTCATTCGTCTTCCGACAGATGATCGCCACCAACCGGCCATAGCTCTCGCGGGCCACGCGTTCGACCGCGAACTGCCATTCCCCGGAAGTCACGCGATGATCAGCAGCATTTTGTGAACCACTCATCGCGTCTCCCGGCCTCGAACTTTTGCGATTCGACCTCAATTGCGTACACAAAAACTTTTTATCCGTTCATCGGCAGGATCGGTCGCACTTCTGCTGAACCCGTTAGAGCCGCAGGACAACGTGCTGCCCATTCGAGTGCCGCTTCGAGATGGGGCACATCGATCACGAACATCCCACCTAACTGCTCCTTGGTGTCTGCGAAGGGACCATCCTGCACATCGCGCTTTCCGTCACGAATTCGCACCGTTGTCGCAGTGCTGATGGGCTGTAAAGCATTACCGCCCGCCATGACACCCGCTTGAACCAGTGCATCCGAATAGGCTTTGTAGGCTCCCCAATAAGCACCTGCCCGCTCTGGATGATTGCGAGCTTCTGTTTCATGAGCTGTTTCATAAACCAAGACGGCATAAAGCATTTTCAGTTCCCTGATCTCTTGGCGAGGCGTTCGAATGCCATCGCCTTCAGTCAATTCTCTGGCGAGATCCACGACCTCACTCAGCAAGATGACGATTGGCGGATGGCCATTTCGACAGGAATTTGATTTTTTTCGAAATGTTTATGGCAAATCGCGACGGGCAATCGCGGACTCAATCTCCATTAACGTTTCATGGTTGAGTTTTCCCGCCATGGCGAATGCGTTTTCCTGAATCTGTTCGGGCCGGTGGGCTCCGCAAAGGGCCGAACTAATCCCCGCTTGATGGATCGTCCACTGGAGCACAAGCCGGGCGACCGAAAGCTCACACCGCCTGGCAATCGCCTTCAATTCATCCAGCAAATCCTGGTTCCGTTGCCACTCTTGCCCCTGAAAGACGGCATACTTATGGCGGCTGTCCGTCGGAGGGAAAACATGCTCTCGCGGATAATGACCCGCCAGCAACCCCTTCATCAGCGGCCAGTAGACAATGCACGAAACCTGGTTTTCCCGGCACCACGGCAACTGAGACTGTTCGATTTCCCGTTGCACCATGTTGTAGCGCGGCTGATATGCCGACAGGGGGCACACCCGATGAAACGCCGACAACTGTTCCAAAGTCGCATTCGAAAGACCGGCACTGCGAATCTTCCCCTGCTCGAACAGCCGTACAAATGCCTCGGCAGAAATCTCGACGGGAACCTGTGGATCCGGGCCGTGGAGATAGTACAAGTCGATGACATCGGTACCGAGTCGCTGAAGACTCTCTTCACATTGCCGGACGATGGTTTCGGGTCGCCCATCTTTCACTTGAACTCGATCTGCACTCCAGTGAATGCCACCTTTCGATGCGATCACAATTTTGTCTCGCACATGGCCTAAGGCTTCCGCAATCAATCGCTCCGATTCTCCTTCGTAACCATAGCAATAAGCGGTATCGAAGAAGTTGATCCCGGCATCAAAAGCCGCCTGAAGTGTGGCGAGACTTCGAGGCTTCGTCACGCCTTGCGTTGTAATGCCCGCAATTGGCCAGCACCCCATCGCAATGCTCGTGACCCGAATATCGGTGGCACCCAGCGTTCTTAATTCTGGCAACACAGGGCCTGACTGTGAGGATACGCTCGAATCTGTTGGTGCTGACATATGCTGCTCAACCTCTGGAAAGCGAATCGTGAGAGGCCATCGTAATGAAAATGACGGAAGACCTGACTTCACTGTAAGGAAGCGACGATGCCGTCAGTCTATCATTCGATCAGCCTGTGAACTCCTGAGTCATCGCGTCGATGGCTCGGATATCTTTCTCTTTTCATCAAGTCAGCGATCCGTTCGAAAGTTTTTCATGCGACCAGTGCCGCTAACCACCCTCGCCCATGAACTGCTCAGGCAGCATCTGCAGCCGGGAGATTTCGCAATCGACGCGACTGCGGGGAACGGCCATGACATGGAATTTCTCGCCAAAACCGTTGGCCCGGCAGGAATGGTATGGGCATTCGATGTTCAGGAGCAGGCGATCGCTGCCAGTGAATACCGGCGGTATCAAGCGGGGCTGACCTGGGTGCACTTGCGACAGGTTTCACACAGCCAGATGAAAGCCGTCATCCCCGAAGAATATCATGGGAAGTTGGCCGCCGTCATGTTTAATCTGGGTTATCTTCCCGGAGGTGATAAGTCCATCACCACCACGGCCACAGAGACGATCACGGCACTCGAGCAGGCCTTGATGCTGCTTTCTGCGACCGGCCTGCTGACGGTCATGCTCTATCCCGGTCATCCGGCAGGTGCAGCGGAAACGCAAGCTGTGAGGGAATGGGCTCAAGGTTTACCTGCGTTCTTCGAGGTGCAGACCCAGCAATATGCGGAACGTGGCCCCCTCTCAGCAATACTGATGACCATTCACAAACGACCAGAATCAACTCTCCACACTCTATGAATCCAGTCGCGATGATCAATCGTTAAAGATCATCCTCTTCGTGCAGCACGTTTATTTCTGGTCATGCAGACATCGGCAATCCGGCCGTTCTCCTCGAGTGCCACATGAAACCGTTCGTCGCCTTCGAGATGATGGGCCGTCATGTGGTATGACGAACTGACCTTGGCGAGGTAGGGCCGCAACTCGGGTTCCTTAAGGGGCCGCAACATCCCCCACGAACCATCACCTAAATAAGGCACGCCGTATTTATCTTTTCTGCCATCGGTTAAAGGATGTGACCGTTTGAAGAGATGGTCGTGATGTTCCAGAACGACATCGACGTTGTAGCGTTCAAAGAGCGGGCACCAGAGTTTTCGCTGCGCAGCCCCCGTTCCTGGCTTATCGCTGTCGATATTGGCAGCTCGATACGATGGATAGGCGGGGACATGATTGGCCACAAAGAGATGCTTTTTGTCTTGTCGTGCGGCCAGTGTTTTTTCGAGCCATGACGTCTGTTCCCCTTCAATGGGCGAAATATGATCGGTATCGAGCAATACAAGGCTGAAATCTTCACCGATATCGTAGACACCGTAGGTCGTATCTGGATAAAAACAGTCGAAGACAGAGAGGTAGGAACCCGCCTTTTCACGGGGTTGTTTATAAGCTCCATCGACTTCATGGTTTCCTGGACAGGCCAGCAGCGGAATGAGCCGGCCCTCGGGGTCAACCATGTGAGCTCGGTAGTTTTTCAGGAACTTGATAAAGGTTCGGGGCGATTTGCCGTTGTCGTAAGCAAGATCGCCGGCAATGAGAGCAAAATAAGGCTCCTGCCGGGCGGCCAATTGATTGGTCCCGATTGCATGGCTGCCAGTACCGGCATCACCACCTGAGACAAAGTGAAAGGTGTCAGTCAGCTTTTTCGGCATGGTTCGAAAGCGGAACGTGGGAGCATCGGCTCCCATACGAAAGCGATACTCTGTCCCCGGCTGCAGTGACGAAATGCTCGCCCGATAGACTTTATCCTTCGTCATCGGGAAAGGCTTTGTTGTGACCTTGGCGATCTGCCAGTTGTCACTTTCCAGTGGAGAGTAGGCGATCTCAAGTTCGTTTCCGTGATCCTGATCGATCCATTGAATGCAGATCGTCGATGTGGGATCGCCCGGCCAAGTGAGGAACATCGTCTCCGGCCCCTCGATCTGCGGTGACACAGGCATCCCGTCCGCACCCAGAACTTTGCCGCGGGCATAACGGTCGTCGAATGGGAGTAGATTTGAGGCGGCACTGAAGGTTGCCGCACTGAGCGTTAAGCCAAGAAACTGACGACGATCAACGACGTTCATCGAAAAGACCTCTGGCAGAGAATCTGGTGGGAATAATCCGTGCGGTTACAGATGGTGGGGGCCTTCAGGTATCGAAAGCCGCAATTGAAACAGGCCACAACGGGAGCAAAAAGTGAAGACCTGCTTCAGGAATCTTGCCGAGTTCATGAATTCCATGCCAGTCGAAAGACTTCGAACGTATGAAGATTCAGCAAATCGAATTGATGATATGCGACTACTCTTTGCACAAAGCCCGCCACGACCTGGACGTCTAGATGGAATACATCCCATTTTTCTTACAATGAAGAGCGACCTGATTCATTTCGCTCGATGAGTCGCTGAAGTACGACCGCCTCATACCCGCGTCCGGTGGGTGTGTAATAGCTTCGAGGCTCTGTCAGGTAATCCTGCTTGACCCATCCTTCTGGGGCATCGTGAGGATACTGGTAACCTTCACCATGGCCCAGGCGTTTGGCACCGGGATAGTGGCCATCTCGCAAATGATTCGGGACTGGCAGAATGTATTGTTTCTGAATGTCGCTCAGTGCGTGGTTGATCGCATTGTAAGAGGCGTTCGATTTTGGAGCCGTGGCCACATAGACCGCTGCTTGTGCTAGAGGAATTCGGCCTTCCGGCATGCCGATCATTTCGAGAGCCTGAGCAGCAGCCATCGCGACAACCAGTGCCTGAGGATCGGCCATGCCCACATCTTCACTGGCGGCAATCACAATTCGCCTTGCAATGAATCGAGGCTCTTCTCCAGCTTCCAACATGCGTGCCAGCCAGTAGATCGTGGCATCGGCATCACTGCCACGCATGCTCTTGATAAACGCACTGATGACGTCGTAGTGATCATCACCACTTTTGTCGTAGCGAATGGCCTTCTTTTGCAGCGATTCCTGTGCGATTTCGAGGGTGAGTTCCAGAACCCGGGAATCTAACGATTCGACAGCAATTTCAAGGGCTAAAAGCGCCCTGCGTGCGTCGCCATCGCTGCTGGCTGCCAGGAAATCAAAGACTTCTTCGGGAACTTTCAGGTTTTTCTGGCCGTAACCTCGCGTCTCATCGGATAAAGCCTGACGTAGAACCGCTCTGATTTCTTCCACAGAGAGCGGCTTCAATTCAAAGATCTGGCTACGGCTCAGAAGCGGAGCAATCAATGCGAAGAAGGGATTGGCCGTCGTGGCTGCCACTAAGGAGACAACTCCCTGCTCGACATCGGGCAACAGCACATTCTGTTGCTGCTTGTTGAAATGATGCAGTTCGTCGACAAAGAGCAGAGTTTTGGTGCCGCTCGATTTGAGACGCTCGCGGGATTCATCAAGCGCTTCGCGCAGTTCCTTGACACCGGTGGCAGCCGCATTGAGTGCGATGAATCGCCGCTTTGAGCTTTTGGCGATGAGTTCCGCGAGAGTTGTCTTTCCAACGCCGGGCGGGCCATAGAAGACGACAGATTGAATGCGATCGGCCATCAACATTCGCCGAAGGAGTGTCCCTTCTCCCAGAACATGTGACTGCCCGATGAACTCGTTGAGGTTCCGTGGACGCATCCGGGCAGCGAGTGGCTTGGCATCCTCAAGATGCGACGCCTCAATACTGGCAAAAAGAGACATAGATCACCTGGCATGTGGTAGACTTGTTCCCTCGCCATTATGGCATGGTCAGTAGAAGAGTCTATGGTGAGGCTTCACGCCAGAGGTGGAGTGAGTACCAAGTGTTGAGGAGCAACTGAATTGGTGGATTAGCATCCACCCTACAGAGACTTGCCAGATGCAGGCCCCACAAACAAAACCAGTGGCTGCCGGTTGAGAGCAAGTGAATGATGAATGCTCCAACCAACACCACCTCAGAGGCCGCCCCGCAAACTGAACCTGGGGCGGCCGGTTGAGAGCGATTGGATGATCAATGTTGCCGTCAACGCCGCCTCAGAGGCCACCCCGCAAACAAAAAGTGCAACCTCCGCGCGAGCCGTGTGAGCACTGATGGTTATCTGAACCCTTAATGTTCAGGTGGATGCCGAACGCCCGGGTTGTGTGAGCCGAGAGGCTGCATTCGCAGCATCGGATATACACGCGGCCAGACGGATCCGACATCCGAAACAATGATTGTAGGGTCAACGCATTCGGCTCATCACGCGCACCGCAGGGGATGCACAAACCTTTGCAGGCTGAGAAAATGGTAGCGCGCTGCAGGAGTGCTGACAAGTTCTATCGACAGGCGAAACATGATCTTCTTCAAAAGTTCGATGCTGGTTGAGTTCAAATGAACCGGCTGCACAGGCGGCTGGGATCAATTGGCACAACTCATGCATGGTTTGTCAGAGAACTTGTCAGAAACCCAAGGGTTGAACCAATTTTTTGTAAGGTTTACGCTAAACTTAAGGAAATATTGAAAAGTCTGTTCCCGGATTTTCAAAGAGAGATCTAACCGGGTGCAGACTGTCATTTTTCAACCTGCCCATTGACACATAATCGCTGCTGCCCTCCCCCCATTGCTGAGCGGATTCTGAATATGCCATATGCCGCGACATTCCAGCCTGCCCAGACTGATCACTGCGATTCAATGCACCCGGCTTATTCCAATCACTCAGATATTGATTGCCAGGATGTCCGTCGATCGAGTGTCGTGAAGGGCCGCCATAACACCAGCCATGGGCTCTGGCAGAGCCTTTGGCAATTGTCCGCCGTAGTTCTCGCGGTGCTGGTTTTCCCGATCGCAGCACAGGCTCAGTTTGATGCTCTGTTTGGCGATTCGGCAGGTGATTCGCTATTGGGTGGAGCTGCCGCCAAACCGGAAGTCTCAGCTCAATTGATACTGCTTCCAGAACAGGCGAGCGGACTCCAGGCACAACTCACAGTGACCGTCGTGCTGCCGGAAGGGCACTATATTTACGATGTGCAAGGCAAGTTTGAGGGCCGTACCCAGATTCGTACCAAGCTTCCGGAAGGGGTCACTGCGGCAGGCGCATTTGTTTCTGCGAAACCACCACAGAAGGTCTTTGAACCCCTCTTTGGCGTCGATCTTTTCAAACTTCACGATTCAGCGACATGGACGCAGGTACTGAATATCGCCCCGACTGTCGATCTCAAAAATCTGGTCATCAGCGGTGGACTCGAAGGACAATACTGCAGCGCTGGGGAAGGTGGTCAATGCCTGCCAATTATTCCGGCCATCAAATTCTCGGCTAAGCTCGAAGGAAACATCCCGGAGCGCATGCCGGCCAAGGCGAGCACTACAACAGTCGAGCAGCCCGCCCCAGCACAAATGCTTCCTTTTCGAGTGACCGAGCGACTCAAGCGTGGCGTGAAGCCTCAGCCGATCGAGTTCACTGCTCAGTTGACTCCCGAAAATGCTAAACCGGGCGAGAAGGTCGAACTTGTCCTCACCGCGAAGATCGATCCCAAATACCACACTTTCTCAATGACGCAACACGATGGATTTGGAGGCTCGGCCACAGTTGTTGATTTCGAACAATTGAATGGCCTTTCGGAAGCGGGCCCGTTTGTGGCAGATCATCCCCATGAAATCGAGCCGGGAGCCGGTGGGCCACTGGAGGTTTATCATGAGCGCGTCACCTGGACGAAACCTTTTGTGGTCAACGAAGGGCAAACCCCCGGAGCGTATGGCTTGAAAGCCATTGTGCATTCACAGGCCTGTACTCAGGGCTCGTGTGTCCCCATGCCAAAGTTCAAACTGGCTTTGGGGATGCAGGAACCATCTCGCGCTGCTGTCGAAGCTTTGCCTCAAGAACGCGGCTCTCAGGCTGAAACAGGAAACACCAAAGCCCCCGTTCCACCAGAAGAATCCATTGGCGAATCCACGACGGGGACAGCAGAAACCAACGCCAGCCAGGCGGGTGCTTTAAGTGGTGTGACCTTCTGGGAAGATGACGGCGATGCTCAGGAAGAGTCATCTGCAGCGGCAGGGACTTTGGGTTACCTGTTGACAGCCTTTCTCGCGGGATGGCTGGCATTGCTGACCCCTTGTGCGTTTCCAATGGTGCCGATCACCGTCGGATTTTTCCTCAAGCAGGGGCATGGGAAATCGGTTGGCTTAGCCGTCGTTTACTGCCTGGCGATTATTGGCACCTTTACGTTACTTGGCGTGGGACTTTCGCTGATCTTTGGAGCCACATTCCTGACACAACTGGCTAATAATCCCTGGATGAATTTTGCGATCGGGGCGATCTTTGTCGCTTTTGGTCTGAGCATGCTGGGATTGTTTGAAATTCAGCCGCCATCATGGCTGCTCACATACACAGCCAATCAGGAAGCAGCCGGTGGGTATCTGGGCGTGATTTTTATGGCGTTAACCTTTACGCTGACATCGTTTACCTGCACCTTTCCCGTGGCAGGGACAATTCTCGTGGCGGCATCTCAAGGGAACGTGTTCTGGCCGATCCTGGGGATGCTGGCTTTTTCGACGGCTTTTGCGATGCCGTTCTTTCTGCTGGCACTCTTCCCGAGCATGCTGCGCAAGCTTCCCAAGAGTGGTGGCTGGCTCTTCACGTTAAAGGTGGTGTTGGGGTTTGTGGAAATCGGGGCGGCTATCAAGTTCTTCAGCGTGGCTGATCTCTCGCTGAATCCACAGCCCATGCTCTTTGATTTTGCCTTTGTGATGGTGGCCTGGAGTGTGCTGGCCATTACGGCGGGCTTATACCTGCTGGGGATATTCCATCTGTCGCATGATCAGCCACAGGATCGAATTTCTCCCTTGCAGGCGTTGGCCGGGACCACATTCCTGGGGCTTTCGCTCTTTCTGATGGTGGGCGTGCTGACTCCGGAAAAGTCAGGGGGTGCCTTGATGCCGCAGATTCTGGCCTTTGCACCGCCTCAATTGAAGCAGGGCTTCAAGGAGACTGAGGAACTCGGCCCGGTGATGGTGCATGATGGAATCCCGTTTGCACTGGATGTGAACCGGGCGCTCACTCTGGCGAAGTCGAAGCAGCAGCCATTGTTCTTTGACTTCACCGGTGTCAATTGTGTCAATTGCCGACTGATGGAGCAGAAGATGAAGCTCCCGGATAATCATTCCCGGCTGGAGCGATTTCTGGCGACACAATTGTTTGCTGATCGGGTACCACACATCACCGATGCTGATTACGCCGAGAGCCTGCGCGATCGCAACATTGATCTCCAGGTGAAGTGGTTTGGCGATGTTTCACTGCCATCGTATGCAGTGGTTTCGCCGGATGGAAAAACCATTCTGGCGGTCTATAAGGGGCTTGAACGCAAAGAGGGTGAGTTTGCTGCGTTTCTTGATAAGGGGTGGAATCGCTTCGAGAAGTGGAAAGCGAAGCAGGTGGCGAGCAAAGAACCCGCATCTGTCGAACGGCGATAGATTTTCCGCTGAGGATCTGCGTCGTATCTGGAACCAAACGTCGGCGGATGCCCCCGGAACAACGGCAGCAGTTCGTTCGTAATGAACTTTCTCGCTAGGATATCGTGGGACAAATTGTCTCAATGGTGATGAGTCAGCAATCTATGGCCCGGCAGGAAGCAGATCACGACGATCTTTTCTCTGAAGCGATTGCACTGATATCACGCGCGCTCTGGAGACGTATTCGCACAGCGGACACCGAAAATGTCCCCCAAAGTGCTGATGTTGATGAGCTCGCACCCGCTCGACTTCAGAGCGTTGACGAAATTCTCATCGGAACACGAGCGAACGGTTGGCTTTCGATTTATTGGGATCAATCGTGGATGGTGCAGTTCAATGAAATGAATCAGCTTCGCCGTGCGTATGTTGATCCCTGTCTGTATCGCGCTCAGGGCGGGACATTGTCTCGCTTGACACGTCATAGAGATCAGCACGAGACATCACTGCTGCGCCATGACCTTCATGAGGCAGAACTTCACAGTTTTCTCGCAAGCATTTCGCAGCGGTTGAGGGAGACATTTGCATTGCTGGATCGCCCCGACTCTGCCGAGTTGGGAACGTTTCGACTGGTCTCCATGGTGCATCCTATGGATTCAATTCAGCCCCAAGATGCTGGACAACTTGAGAAGATGGATTCAACCTTTCTGGCCAGGTCTCTGGTAACGCGTCTGGGTCAGATCTGCTGCCAGAAACTGGTGATTGCCGAGCCTCCTCGTGGCCGCCATTGAAAGTTTCTGCGAAACGACCGCCACGCCAACAATGATCCCGTTTGCCCCCAACAGGCTTGCCCGACGTGCACGATTTGGGGAGACTCAATGTTGTCTTCGATTTTCGCGACGAGATTTGTGTACTAAACCTTCTGTAACTCAAGTGTCTGATGAACTCCCCAACTTCCAAGTTTTCCACAAATGATGAAGAGCGACTGGAGGCGGTCTATCCTTCCATCGCCTGCACAGCTATAGGGAGATACCTGGGAAAGTTGTACGAGAGCCTGCCACATATCACGCCGAGAGTCCGGCTGTCGTATCTGGTGTGGATACCACCGACCTGGCCCATCGCCATTGTCGCGTATTTATGGCTCAAATTGCGGGGACTTCGCTATGTGGTCACAACCTCGGGCGTCGCCATTGAAACCATACTCACACGGCACATCGTGACACAGATCCCCTGGAATGAAGTCACTGAGATCCAGGTCGATCCAGCGAGCTTTCAATCGTTTTATCGATCCAGCGATATCGTCATCAGGTCACGAGCGGTTGCAGAGCCACTTCGATTACACGCCGTCCCTTTTGCGGACCGTTTCAGTCAATTATTGCAGGAAGCGTATCGGGCCGATCAGGCCACAGCACGGGCA
>JAIXUU010000365.1 GCA_027483405.1 Planctomyces sp.
AGAGGCCTTGCGAACTTATGCCGCCGGTCTGCAGCAAGCCTTTCGCGAGGCGAGCCAGCGATCAGAACTTCGCCCGGCTGAACTGCATGAAAGTCTCGGCGCACGGATTTCGACTCTCCGACGTGAAGCCTTCGCACCCATTGATGCCCGGCTCGAAAAGGTCATGAATCGCCAGCCACTCGATGAGCTTCAGGCTCGCAATCTGTTGAAAGAACTCTCTCAGGGTTTTGCCGCAGCGATCCCGTGAGGGAGCTGAGTTGCTGCATCACGAAACTCGACATCAAGTCATGGTCTTTGCGCTTTTTGTTTGGGGAACATCTCATGAATTCATTTGGCTGGCGAGATGATCTGGAAGAGCGTCTGCTGTTGTCGGCAGCTTCTCAAGCTCCGCTGACGAGGTCGTTCTCTGTCAGCGATGCTCCACAAGAAATCGATCCCCGCCCATGGCATCGCATTGAAATGCAGGGGTCTTTGGGAAGCTGCCAGGGGCATGCCCTGTCGAGTGTGGGAGAAATGGCCTATCACCTCGCCACAGGTCGGGTGACGCAGTTCTCACCACTCTTCGCCTATTACGCCACACAGCAGATTGATGGGCTTTTAGGCCGCGATCAGGGGAGCACCATTCAAGGGGGAGTCCAATGTGCCCGGCAATATGGCTTCTGCCCGCTGGAGGTGTTTCCGAACCCGACACCACTGCGCTACACCGGTGTGATTCCTCAAGCAGCGTGGCCCGCAGCGGCACCATTTCGCATCCAGTCGCACACTGTCTGCACCTCCTATGACGATGTCTGGTCATTTCTCGCAGCCGGGCAAGGAGGTGTGGTGGCTGGCCTGGGCTGGAACAACAGCCTCATGCCGCGTCAGGGGCGTATTGAAAGCTATCGCCCGGGCGGTGGCGGGCATGCCGTCGCATTTCTGGGATACAGCCGGCGGCGCGATGCCCAGCAACGACCTTATCTCTGGCTGGCCAACAGTTGGTCAGAGGAGTGGGGAGATGATGGCTGGGCCGAGGTTGCTCCACAGGCCGTGGAATCGATGCTGTCTGATCGCCGGACAGTCATGGTGGGTCTCTCTGATCTCAGTCTGCCAACGCCAAGACCCATTCCCTGGCGAGAAAAATCGATCTTTGAGTGAGCCCCGCACCTGCTGAGCCGCTCGCGGATTTTATTGACATCCAGTTTCCACACACCCTTTGTTTCAGGGGAGAATCATGTTCCGGAGCATCACCTTCTCGCTGATCTATCCTGCCGGGCTACTCATGTGGCTGGCCACTGGCCCGCAGGCAGGGGCCCAACCGCAGGTCGTGGCCGAAAATGCTCTTTCGCAGTCAACGAAAGCGGCATGGCCATCACTCTTTGCAGAGGCAGCAAGCCCCGCGAGTCCTGTGAATGCAGCCCAGAATTCTCGTGCGTTGCAATGGCTGGTTTTCTATGGCCCGGGGTGTGTCCCCTGCACGCGCGCTATGCACGATTTTCAGCCCTGGTTGAAGGCCAGTGGCTGGGATGTGAGCGATGTTCCCCAGGCTCATATCCGCTTGATCGACGCCACTCGCGAACAGTCGCTGGCACAGCAGTTTCAGATCGACAGCTGGCCCACCTTTGTGCTTTTGCATGAGGGAAAAGTCCTCGAGCGGCACACGTCGTATCCAGGGCGGCAATCCCTGGCAGATCGCTATCTGGCAGCCGCTGCTCGAGTTCGTGACCAGCGAAGCTTTACCAGCGATGAGCCCATGGGTGCGATCTCGATTGGCACGCTGCCCAATACGTCTCGGGAAGTCACCAAGCTGCTGGAATCGACCCGGCCTCTGCTCGAAGCGGGATTGATGTTCGAAGGCCATCTCCTGCCAGCCAGCCAGAAGGCTTCAGGCAGCTTGCCAGCCAGTACCACCATTTCACTCACCGAATCGGCAGCGATCCGGCTCTACTGGCCACTCGTGTTTCGCTTATCGAGGCAGCAAAACTCACTCCATGTCGATTTCGAGAAGCCATATCCCCAGTTCCGGATGTCGAACATCTTTCCTGTCGAGCAATCGATTGAAGGGCTCACAGCCACCACGCAATCTCTCACTTTCGAGTTGCCCCGCATGATCGACCTCAAGTGGCAGCTCGATTAATCGACCCTCGTTGAATCGCCGATCGTGGAATGGCCCCATCATTTCTCTGTGTTCATCGTTCTCTTTAGGCTTCCTTGGATCTCCCAGAATGCTCCTCAATGTTTGCTACCACATCGCCCCTAAGGCACCGACCGTTCAGGCCTCGATGGTTTGCGATCACTTCGGGCTGACACTCGATGGCCAGCAGCAGGTGATTGCCCGCGATCTGGAACTTCCGGTCACTTCCGGCAACCTCATTGCCTTCGTCGGCCCTTCAGGCTCTGGCAAATCGTCGCTCATGCGGGCCGTGGCTGCAGAACTGAATGCACTGGGCCAGGGAGACGTGCTGTGGCTTGATCATCTGCCGCAGGTTTCTTCACTCGTAGCAGATGCATTGGCTCTGCCGCCGCTGGACGCCTTTCGACTGCTGGCCCAGTGCGGTCTGGCCGAGCCACAACTTCTTTTGCGAACACCGGATGAACTCAGCGATGGCCAGAGATTTCGCTTTCGCCTCGCACAAAGTGTCGCCGAGTCGGTTCGTCGCCAAAGTCAGCATTCATCACAGGGTGCCTGGATTGTGGCTGATGAATTCACCTCGCCACTTGATCGCACGTTAGCCAAAGTGATGGCCCGCAACTGGCATTCCCTGTTGCGCCAACATCGCCTCGGTGGCCTCGTGGCCACCACATATACCGATATTCTCGACGACCTCGAGCCCGATGTGATTGTCGAATGCAGCCATCAGGCCGCACCTGTCGTTCATCGTCGTGGTTGTCACTCTGTCACGGCTCAACATCCTCGCGAGCAGGTCGCAAAAAAAAAGAAATCAGCTTCTTCCACGAGCTGGCCCTCACCACCGGAACGAAACGCGACTGGGCGTATTTTGCTCGGTGGCATTACCGCTCGCACTCCGTCGGCATTGTCCGCTTTGTCACCATCCTCTGGCATCTCCACGAACCGATAGGCATCTGTGTCTTCACCAGTGCCCCACTCTCGTTGCGTTTGCGGAACCAGTACTTTGGTCTTTCCGGCCGCTGGACAAGAACCGGCCTCCAGGCCATCGATCGACAGTTCTGCCGATTGGCCCGTGTGGTGATCCATCCCACGTATCGAGGAGCCGGGCTGGCGGCTCCTTTTGTTCGCGCCAGTTGCCAGCATGTTCCCTGGCCGTGGATCGAATCGCTCGCCGAGATGGGGCAGTTCCACCCCTTCTTCGAGAAAGCCGGGTTCCTCAATCTCGGGGAATGTCAGTCGGCAACCCATTCCCCAAAAGCACCTGCCGCTGACCATCATGAGCAGCATTCCCAAATCTACGGCACACGTTCACTTTCGGGTCGCAAGCGATTGATCACTCATGAAACGTTCCGCAAAAGCCAACATGCTCACCCCGTCTACTTCCTCTTCGATAATCGAA
>JAIXUU010000170.1 GCA_027483405.1 Planctomyces sp.
AGGCATCGTGATAGACCGCTTTGAGCCAGACCGGATGCTGCGGTTCAACAGGCCCCAATTCGACAAGAAACTCAGAGACATCTTTGACCTTATGGGCGAATGACGTCAGTTCTTCCAGTAACACGGGATCAATCTGCGGATCTTCTTCCCCAATGTGGCCATAGTCTTTGAGCATCGCACCGCAGCCAGCGACGTTGGCAATCACGGCATCAATATTTCGCCACGGAAATGCCCCCAGGTTCTGACGTGCCAGACGCATGGCCTCCGTTCGATCACCATTGTGATAGTGAATCGCACCACAGCAGGCCTGTGTCTTCGGAATGAGCACTTCACAACCGTTGTGCTGCAGGACGCGGATGGTCGCTCGGTTGGTTTGCGAGAACATGGCTTCAGCGACACAACCTGTCAGCAAGGCGACTGTTGCCCGCCGCGGGCCCACCGGGGCGAAACGATCCGGCAGCGCACCTGCAGGGGGCGACAACTTCGGCAACAGGCGATGCATCCGCTGCAGAATTTGCGGCGTCAATGCTCGTGCTGGCCAGCTCTTCGCCAATCCATCAACACCCAGTGCCTGCATCCAGCGGGCAGGCCACAACGCCCATTGTGTGAGCCCTGCAGAAGGAAAGAGTTTCGTCAGTAAGGTACTTGTCAGCCATTGGCTGGCCTGATTGGCCAACCCCGGTTGCACCTCAGTTCGTGTGGTTTCCATCGCCACGTGGAAGGGCTCGATCAGCCGCCCGTACTGGACTCCCGAAGGACAGGCCGTTTCACAGGCCCGGCAATCGAGGCAGGCTTCGAGATGGGAGGCGATTTCATTGGTCAGGCCGGTCCGTCCTTCGGCCACAGCTCGCATGAGATAAATGCGCCCTCGCGGGCTGTCGTTTTCATCGCCGGTTTCGAGATACGTCGGGCAGGCCGAAAGACACAGCCCGCAATGCACGCAGTCGAGAAATCGCTTCTGCGGAATCGAGGCCTGCAATTGAGTCTGCAAACCGGCTGGCAGGCTGCTGTTTGCTGGACTTTGACCCGATGCCGGCACAGCCTGATTGGTACTCATGTGAGAAACTCTTTCGCTGCATCAGGACGTTTTTCCAAGTTCGCCCAAGTCATGATGACGATGTTTCATGGCTCAATGCAAACTCCCGAGACTCGAAAGAGTCCCGGGAGTTTGGCGTTAATGGTTCAGAGTTTCACGCAGATAGGCGAGCTGTGTGCCATGCTTGCGGCCCTGAGCAAGCATGTTTCTGCACTTTGTCAAATCGCCATATTCAACAAACGACTCGTGTTACTTGCCACCAGCGGCAGCAAATCGCTTGGAGACTTCGGGCCAGTTCACAATGTTCCAGAACGAAGCAATATAATCCGGGCGACGGTTCTGATACTTCAGATAGTAGGCATGTTCCCACACATCGAGCCCCAGGATCGGTGTGCGGCCTTCCATCAGGGGGCTGTCCTGATTGGGTGTGCTCTCCACGACCAGACCACCCTTGGAATCCACACTCAACCAGGCCCAGCCACTGCCGAAACGCGTGGTGGCGGCAGCGTTGAACTTTTCCTTGAAGGCGTCGAATGTCCCAAACGTGTGGTTAATCGCCGCTTCGAGTGCTCCGGTCGGTGTACCACCAGCATTCGGTGCCAGGACTGTCCAGAAGAGCGAATGATTGGCATGACCACCGGCATTGTTGCGGATGACTGTGCGAATCCCTTCGGGAACCTTGGAAAGATCGGAAATGAGCTGCTCGGCAGTGAGCGCTGCCAGTTCGGGATGACCTTCCAAAGCCTTGTTGGCATTGTTGATGTAGGCCTGATGATGCTTGCCGTGGTGGATTTCCATCGTCTGGGCATCAATGTGCGGCTCAAGCGCTGCAGGTGCATAGGGCAAGGCTGGCAATGTGAAAGGCATAATCGATTCTCCTTCAATTTCGTTTCGATGGCTCAAGCAGATGCATCTCTTCAGACGGCAGGCCACCTTCAGGTTCATAACTGGCGGGGATCTGCCATAAACCCTCAGGCCCTATCGAAACCTGTGGGCGTTTGTCAGGCAAATGTCTGGTCGTACAGCGATGGTTCCAAAGGCAATATCAGGGGACAGATGCCTTTTTCACCACGCTCGCGACGTGTGCTCTATTCTAGGGAATCCCACCTTGTGAACAACACTCTCAAGAGGCATATCTCATAAAGCTCTCCAAACTTCTGCCGAGTCTCGCTGGCAGGAAAAAGCCCTTTTCAGCAGATTGACAGGTGCTGGAAACCTCACCAGAGGAGCGGTCGAAGGAGATTTTCACGCGAGGTACCCCAGGCGACAGAGAGGATGAAACTCGCCCGAAACGGTCTGATCGTTCGCCAGTGCAGGTAACTGGCGATATATTCAATGTGTCAGCCGGTTTCCGGAAGGTTGACGGTGCGTCGATCGTCCGTCAGCCTGAGGGAAGTTCTGGCTGCTCGCCAGAGATTGGCCATCCACCTGTCTGTCGATGTCACTGCAGTTACCATTACTTTCATCGTGAATTTTTCATCAGGAGACAATCAAGCATGCGACAAGTCAGGGCGTGCGGAGTCATCCTGTTTCGTAAAACTCCACATCTGACCTATCTTCTGCTGAAGCATCGGCATCGTTTTGACCTTCCCAAGGGGCATCTGGAAGAGGGTGAGAACGATCTCGAATGTGCCTTGCGCGAGATGGAAGAAGAAACCGGGATTCCGCGGACAGATGTCGTGCTTGACCCCACCTTCAGTTACTCCGAGACCTATCATCCCGTCGAAGCGCGTTTTGGTCCCGAGCCTGTTGAAAAAACCTTGATGATTTATCTGGGCTGGCTGAATCGCGACCGGCCACTGAAGCTCACCGAGCATGTCGGTTACGAATGGCGACTCTGGACGCCGCCTCATCACATTCAGCGGTACACGATCAATCCGCTCCTGGCAAAAATTGAAGAACACTTTGCCTCCAATCCGGAAGTGCTGCGTGTCGATCCTCCAGCGGCCTCGTGAATTGTCACAGGTGGCCTGATGTCCTTGATGATCGATGGTGATCGATGGTGATCGATCGAACTCTGGAAAAGTGATCATGTCATCTCCTCCGAAGATTGATCCGCTGTCGATGCTCCAGCCGGGCAGAACCATTCGTGGAGCGTCGGCCATCCTGCTGCCCATGAGCGACCAGACCACCATCGACTGGGACGCGTGGGAAGCTCATTTGATCCGTACAGTGGAAGCTGGTCTCACTCCTGCAGTGAATATGGATACGGGGTACATCAACCTGCTGGGAGTTCCACTCGAAGACGAGATTCTGCAGCGAACACATTCGATTCTGGGTGGGACGCCATTCATTGCGGGTGCCTTTGTACGTGATGAGCCGGGTGCGCCATTTAATGGTGCTCATTATGCATCACGCATGGAGGCGATTGCTCGATCCGGTGGGTTGCCAATCGTTTTTCAATCGTTCGGACTCACTACAGGGAGCAGCGATGAAATCCTGCAGCGCTATGAGCACCTGGCCCTCGGTTGTGACCGTTTTCTAGGGTTTGAACTGACGACCGATCTCGCCCGCTTTGGCAAAGTTTACGATCTGGAAACATTCCGTGGGCTGCTGAAGATCCGGCAATGCATCGGTGCGAAGCATTCATCGTTTCACAGGCTGCCTGAGTTCGAACGACTCGTGATTCGCAATCGCGAGCGACCCGATTTCATTCTCTATACCGGGAATGATCTGGCCATCGATATGGTGATGTATGGCAGCGATTATCTCCTGGGTTTAAGCACTTTTGCCCCTGATCTGTTCGCTTTGCGCGATCGTTACTGGGCCGAGAATGACGCCCGGTTCTTTGAACTCAACGATCAGCTTCAATACCTGGGAGCGTTTGCCTTTCGTCACCCGGGGGCCGCTTACAAGCATACGGCTGCGCAATTTCTGAAACTGCGTGGCTGGGCCCAAACCGATTTCACCTATCCAGGCAGCCCGACACGACCCGCCTCCGATCTGCCTGTGCTCGTGGAGATCGCGAAATCGATGGGTCTTGAAATCCTCACGCCTGCTCATTCAGCACCCGCCGGTGGAATGGCATGAATCTTTGGCTGCCCGATGTCATTGGGCCTGACAAATGACCGGAGAATCGACGCTTTTTGCTTCCAATCGGTCTTGAATCGATACAATAAATGTCATGTTCAAGCGAGCCTCCCTGCTGAAAACCAGTGAGTTCGCTGCACGAACCCTGGAATTGTGAGCCCTGCGATGACTGAAGAACTCCCACTCGAAACGAACTGTTCCCTCGTTAAGCAGTGGCTTGACGAAGGAAAGCCATTTTTACTGATCGACTGTCGCGAACCGGATGAACATCTGATTGTGCATCTCGAAGCAGCACTGCTGCTACCGATGAGTCAGTTACAGGAACGAGTGAGCGAACTTGCCGGTCAGAAAGAAAACGACATTGTCGTGCATTGCCACCATGGTGGCAGGAGCCTGCGCGTGGCCCAATGGCTCAGGCAGCAGGGTTTTCCGAAGGCTGTGAGTATGGCTGGGGGCATTGATCACTGGGCAACGGCCATCGATCCGACACTCCCTCGCTATTAAAGATTTCCGCGAGAAGAATTCGGGTATTTCAGGTCGTGGGAAACCGAAGCGAGCTCGCTGGAAGCACGAGTGACAGGCGGATAGCACTCTTCTTCACACCTTCTCCCATTCCGACGGGAGAAGGCCGGGATGCTTGTTACCCACAGGAAACTGAAAACAGCCTGGGTCTCTTGCGAGATCCAGGCTGTCTTGGAGTCGATCATTTGCCAGTCCCAGCCCGCAGCCAACTTCTTGCGAGCTGACCACGAGAGTCGGGCCTAGTGGAAGCGGTCCATTTCGCAGTACTCGCCACCTGCAGCGGGAATGTAGCCCTTCATTACGTAATCCATCACCTGACGATCGCTGTTGAATCGCCAGCCAAGGGTACGGACTGACCGCTTCATGTGCTTGATCCAGTTGTGTGGCTGGCCATGCTCGTCGCGGTCGTAGAAGAGTGGAATCACTTCTTCCTGAAGAACCTTCATCAGCGACTTCGCATCGCGCTCATCCTGAATTTCCTGGTTCGAATGAATACGACCATTCCCAATGGCGAAACCATTGAGACCATCGTAAGCCTCCGCCCACCAGCCATCGAGAATCGAGCAGTTGAGGCCACCATTGAGGACCACCTTCTGACCACTGGTCCCCGAAGCTTCCAGAGGACGCCGTGGGTTGTTGAGCCACACATCCACACCTTGAACAAGGTGCCGGGCCAGGTTCATATCATAGTTCTCGACGAGAACCACTTTGCCCTTGAAAGCCGGGTCTTGCGACATCTTGAAGATCCGCTGCAAGATCCCTTTGCCGAAATCGTCGGCCGGGTGGCTCTTACCAGCGAAAATCAGCTGCACAGGACGCTCGGAATCGGCCACGATCCCTGCCAGCTGAGCGACGTCTTTCAGCACCAGATCGGCGCGCTTGTACGGAGCAAACCGGCGGGCAAAACCAATCGTTAATGCTTCCGGATTCAGCAGCGATTCCAGCTCGATCAGCTCTTTCTTGTCGTGGTTGAGCCTTTGAGCACGAGTGATCATCCGGCGGCGAACCATCGCAATCAGACGCTGCTTGAGAGCTTCGTGAGCTTCCCAGAATTCCCCGCTCGAAATGCTCTCAAAGTTCTTCCAGGTGTCGGCTTCACCACTGCGCTGCTTCCAATCCGGTGGCAGCACGCGGTTGTAGACTTCGGCCAGCTGCGGCGCCAGCCACGTCCCCAGGTGCACACCGTTCGTAATGTGACCAATGGGGATTTCGTGCTCGGCTTTATTCGGCCACAAGCCCGTCCACATGCGGCGACTCACCATACCATGCAATGCCGAAACCCCGTTCGCCCGGCGACTGCACTTGAATGCCAGAACTGTCATCGTGAAAGGCTCATTCGCATCAGCCACATTCACGCGGCCCAAACCAATCAGCCCCACTGTGCCAATACCCAGTTGATCAGCCGTTGGCCCCAGGTGCTCGTCGATCATGTCGTAACCGAAACGGTCATGACCTGCGGGCACGGGTGTATGTGTGGTGAAGACACACATTTCCGTCGTTTCACGCATGGCGTCTGTAAAGGACATGCCATCATCATTCATACGCTGGCGAATGAGTTCGAGTGTGGCAAAAGCCGAGTGGCCTTCGTTCATATGGACAACATTGGGAACAATCCCCATCTGTGCCAAAGCACGCACGCCACCAATCCCGAGGATGACTTCCTGACGAATACGAATCCGCACGTCACCGCCGTAAAGGCGGGCAGTCAGGCGGCGATCTTCGGGTGTGTTTTGCTCGATATTTGTATCCAGCAGGAACAGACGCACGCGGCCCACATTGACTTGCCAGGCCTGAGCGTAGATTGAACCCGTGCGGGTATCGACTTTGACGATCACATCCTTGCCATCCAGACCTTTGGCTTTCTGGATGGGGAGCCGGTGATTACTGACAGGATCATAAATTTCGCGCTGCCAGCCATCTTCATCGATCTGCTGCGAGAAATAGCCCTCATTATAAAGGAGCCCCACCGCCACCAGAGGAACACCGAGATCGGACGCACTCTTGAGATGATCCCCGGCCAGCACACCCAGACCACCCGAGTAGTTCGGCAACGATTCGTGAATCCCGAACTCAGCCGAGAAGTAGGCCACAGGCTTCTGACCAAGAATACCGGCATTCAAGGCACCCCACGTGTTCTTGTCGTGCAGGTACTCTTCGCAGCGGCGGTAAGCATAGTTCACGCGTGAGTGCAGCACAGACTCGCGAGCTCGCTGTTCGAGGAGATCTTCTGTCAGACTTTCCAGCAGCAAGACCGGGTTATGATCGAGTTCGCGCCACTTGGCAGCGTCGAGATCACGAAAGATCGAGGTCACATCTGGTTGCCAGCACCACCAGTAATTGCGTGCCAATGCGCAGAGCTTGTCCCGAAATGTCTTGGCCATGTACAGCTCGTCCTCTTTTGCAGGGGTGTCTTGTTTCCAAATGTCTCTTGCTGAGCCAACTGCTGTTCACAGGATCTCCGGGAGACTGCCAGGTCGAATATCCACAGTCGAATGCCCACAGTCGATTCTGTGACGGCAGTCTAACGGCGGGAGAAAAGGATTTCTCCCGGAAGATTGGGAAATCGATGTGAAAAGTCATCAGTCGCAAACGGAATGCCTATTCGTCCAGCAGTCAGCCCTCCAGAAGGTCACGATTCGCCCTTACAGCCCAGATTTCAGCCAAATTGGTGCCAACAAAAGCCGGGCTTAAAGAAAAATGGTTGAGAGATTCGCACAAAACATGGGCACAGGTGCGGAGATGTGGCGCAGCTTTGAATCTCCGTGATTTCCAGTAAGGAAACTCAATCTGGAAGACCCAAAACACAACTTTTCAAAAAAGTTCCGCGCAAATTCAGGGGTTGAAGATTTTTTTACAAAAAAAATCGAGATATGGCCGCCGACAAATTGACGCATAGATCACCGTCGATACGATAAGAGGGTGCTTCATTGGTGATTCCACCATCTTCCATTCGGAAATGTCTTCTCTCCCTACTTTTCTCTGGAGTCTGTAATG
>JAIXUU010000367.1 GCA_027483405.1 Planctomyces sp.
CGAATGAAGATCTTATCAACCCACTGATTTCATCTGCTCATCCGGGTGGCGGGCTCGTCATGTTCGCTGATGGAACCGTGAGACGACTTTCGACAAACATCGACCCGGCTGTATTAAAGGCATTAACCACACCGTCTGGTGGCGAACCTATTCCTGAAAACTATTAAATAATAAACCCCGACACAAAATCGTGCCGGGGTTTTGTTTTTGGTCATATCACTGCATATAGATCGCAGTGAATGTTAAGCCATCCCTTGCTTCATGAACTTGAGGGCATTGGTCGCGAGGTAGGTTTCATCGGGGAACATGCGGCGCCAGATTTTGGTGGCGGCTGCAATCGCCGGGAGTGCGAGGCCAAATGCTTCGACCATCAACCAGCCATCGTACTTCAGTTCCTTGAGCATCTTGAAGGTCGTATCAAAATCGACGTGACCTTCACCGGGGGTCGAGCGATCGTTTTCGGAAATGTGTACGTGAACGACCTGATCCCAGCACCCCTTCATGGCGGCTGCCAGATCTTTTTCTTCAATGTTGGCGTGGAAGGTGTCATACATCATCTTCAGATTTGGATGATTGACTTCGCGGCAGAAGCGGGCATCGTCGGCAGCACAGGTGAGGAAGTAGCACTCAAAACGATTGAGGTATTCGCAAACCAGCGTGACTTTGTTCTGCTGAGCATAATCAGCCGCTTTGGAGAGCGTTTCTTTGGCCCAGTTCCATTCGTCAGGAGTAGCGCCCTGGCCACTGAATGAACCAATCGCTGAGTGAATCGGTCCGCACAAATGAGAAACTCCGGCGGCGGCACAGCAATCAATGGCCTTCTTCAAACGAGCCAGTGCGGCTGCACGAATCGCCGCATCGGGTGAAATCGGGTTCTCGGTGTCTGTGCAGATTGTGACGGCAGTCCGCCCCAGTTCGAGGCGGGAAAGTTCTTTGCCCACTTTTTCGAAGCGGGCGACATCCATATCGAAAATCGGCAATTCGACGCCGTCGTAGCCAATCGTCTTCAGTTGCTCGAGCAGAGGAAAGTGCTCTTCGTTCACATCGGAAGTCCACAGGAGCATGTTCATGCCGTACTTCATTGCAATTTCTCTCCGGGAGTTGTTCAGGTGAAGGGATGACTTAGATTCATGGCAATCTGCGTTGCCACTTAACGAATGGGCCAAGCGTACAAATGTTTGGGCAAGAGTTCATCAGTTCGGTGCCTGACGAGCTTGCGTGCTGCGGGAATGGCCTGTTCCAGTTGATCGGGCAATTGATCGAGACCGATCCGTTTCCAGACTTGCCGAAGTCGCCACGAGAGCAGCGTATCATCGAGATAATCGGGAAGAAACCGTTCTTCCAGAAATGCGGGGATGAACCAATCAAAGACGGTTGTCGGATGTTTGGACGCCAGGTTGACTGCCAGTTCCACGACCTCCGCATCCACCAGTTTGAGGGACTCGTAATACTGTTCGATCTTGCCGGGATACCGCTCCATCAGGCTGGCATCGAGCAGAAGTTCGAGTGCCAGATGGGCGAGAAACCCGCCGCGAAATCCATCCTGTGCCCCAAAGGCCTGCCGAAAATCGAGTGTGAGCTGGGCCTGCACTTCCTGAAAGGCGGCTGTGCGGTGGAACCAGTCGTCATCGCGGTGGTGCTGCTCAATCCCTGACAGGACGGATTGAACCTGCTGCCGGGCGGGTGCGTGGGGAAATGCGTTGGTGATGATCTCTGGCAATAACTTTTCGGGTCGCGGACGAGTTCGCCTGGCCACAGCTCCCAGCCAGTCAGGGACGGCCGTCCCCGCCACAAACCACGGGTCGGCCAGATGAGGGAGTGCATGGGCAAAATAGTTCAACCGGTGCTCCAGCGGCTCAGAATTCACTGCTGATATTGACTAACACAAGACCAATGAGAGACCAATGCGGTGAATTCCTGTTGCCTGTTTGCGAAATTCTCGCGTAAGTTCAAGGTGATCTAAAGGATTCTTGCAGATTTCGGGCAGCATCAGATTCTGGTCTTTCGCATCCTCACTTGCCAGAGACAAGACCTACAGGACGGAAGGTCCCTTTGAAGGAGATTGGGTCATGAGGCGACGATTCGATCATCACCAGCGATTCGCTTTCCCATCGGGCCTGATCCTTGTGGGCAGTCTGGTGCTGCTCGTGCTGCATGACCAAAGCTGCTACGGGCAGGCCACCGCCAAACCAAAAACTACTGGTGGGCCATCGGCTCCACGTAACGAAAAAGTTCCCACGACGTTGATTGGGATGGAACTATTGACTTCCGATCCCGCTGCGGCGGTGCATGCGCATGCGTGGCGAACGACACTGGAAGAGCTGGATGTCACCCTCAGCACTCGCAAACCGATTCTCGACGATAAGCCGCGCATTGAGCAGCAGATGCTGGGGACACTGCGGAAGATCACCATCATGGCGATATTGACGAGAGATGGCTCGATCAAGACCGATCGCCGGACATTCGCCCAGAAAGATGTGGCTGCTCTTAAAGAATGGATTGATGAACTTCGTGTCTATGGTGCCCAGGGAGCACCTCAAGGCCAGCCGCTGTGGGGCTTGAGTGAACTGCAGTTCAACCCATTGTACGACACGCTCAGCCAGCCACTGGGAGTGGAGTTGAAAGGGAAGACTCTATCCGAGATTTTGCCACTCATTCCGGGAAAAGAGCGTTACCAGTGGCGTGTCGCTGAAGCAGCGGCGTTAGCGATCTCCAAACGGCCCGAGGATCGTCGCGTCGTGCGGCAAAGCGTCGGCAGATTCACGATCGGGACAGCACTTGCCATGGCCCTGCGCGATCTGGAACTGGGGTTTCACCCGCGTCGCACTCCTGCTGGGGATATTGAACTTCTGATCGAGCCTTTACCTGAAAAATTGCAGACACCCCAGATGGAAACCGCTGATTTCTGGCCAGTCGGCTGGGCCGTCAAGGCCTCTCCACAAAAGCTGGCACCGGGGTTGTTTGATATTCAGGCGATGATGCTGGACGGAATGCCGTTGGGTGAGGTGCTGATCAAAGCTCAAATGGAAAGCAAAGTTCCCATTCACTTTGATTTTGCAGCGATCGATCGCGGGAATATCGACATTGTGACGCCACTTGTGAAGTACCCTGCGCGCAAAACGAGCTGGAGTGTGGCCATCCGGGGTGCCGTTTCTCAAGTAGGGCTTTCGCGAGAGTTACTGCAGGATGAAGGCGGCCACGCGTTTGTCTGGATCTATCGAAACCCCGCCTCAATCAACTGATGGCCGACGAAGATGCTTAAAGTCTCAGTGACGGCGATTCCTGCCGAAGGGAGATCTGTTCAGCGATTGCGATGTTTCGCATAGATTCAGTCGAGCACGAATTGCGTAAACTCTCGTTGAGCATTCCCGCAACGACCGAGACCTGCCAATACAGGGTGGAATCATGGATGACAACACACAACGGCCACTCTCTGACGAAGATAATGTTTTCAAAGCTGCCGTTCCACATCCTTCTATTGAAGTGACAGCCTTAGAACAGCGCTGGGCACCGCTGATGTTTTTTGCCTCGGTGGCTTCGCTGGTCTGTTTCAGCGGAGTGCTTCATCTTCACGATCGCCCCGAATTTCTGCCGATTTTCGTGGGCTGTTTGGCGGGCTCGCTGGCAGTTTATCCGTTGTACTGGGCCGAATTGCTCACACGCTGGGCAGCAGGTGATCCCCGCTGGACTCGATTCTTCCTGTATTGCCTCTTGCCCCCTTTGCGGCTGACTGCCCGAAATCAATCACGCAATGCCGTCTGGTTTCCGAAGATCGGCTGGACGCCTGTTGGCCCCACTTCATTTGTCGCCATGCAGGGGCGGCTTTCAGGCCCGCTGTTTGTGGTCGCCCTGGCCGTTCTGCCGCTCATTGGGATTGAGTTTGCCTACCACGAACGGATTGCTGCCGATGCCCGGCTGGATGCCGCCATTCGCTGTGGTACCGCCTTTGTATGGCTCGCGTTCACGCTCGAATTCTTCACGATGATCAGCCTGACCGAGCGGCAGACCAAGTACATTCGTACGAACTGGCTCGATCTGGCCATTATTCTCATGCCACTGGCGATGTTCGCCCAGGCCGCTCAGATCAGCGGCCTCTTGCGATTGCAGCAGCTTTCAAAACTTGGCAGAGCTTACCGGCTGCGCGGCGTGGCGATGCGCATGTTTCGAGTTCTGTTGTTAATGAAGGCCATTCAGAAACTGATGGCACCAGCGACCGAAGGGCGGCTCTCGCAGTTAAAAGAAGAGGCGATCGAAACCGCACAAAAGCTGGAATCGCTGCACCAGCAGATCGCGGAACTGGAACGTGTGCTTCACGAAAAGAAAATGGCCCGCTTCAACAAAGATCATTCGACAGTGACCAATAGATCCCTGCGAGACGCTGCCTGATCTCCGATGAGTTCGTCGCAAGTGATCAGGTAAACTCAATGCTGCTGGAACTTCCAGCCATCCAGCGAGTAGTCTTCTTGGAATTGCGCCTCGCTGGGGTACTGCATGATCCAGTAGCCATCTTCGTGGCGATGGAGGTGGCGGCGCTCTGTTCCATCGAGTGACATCAACACGATCCGGTCATAACTTTCGAGATAGCGCCCCGTTTCGCCTGCTGAAACAGGCCCGAAACTTCCTGCTGTTCGTACCCAGGTGCGACGCAGGAAATAGTACCCATGGCGATGCAGGGTGAGAGTGGCGCTGGCTTGGCGGTGAGTGGCCTCGAATCGCTGCAGACGAGTCCAGCGCGAGATTCGCCATTTTCCTACGATGATCCACGGCAAGACGCAAAGAAAGAAGACCGTGCCCAGGTCTGTGATCCAGACCAGCGGGATAAACCAACTGGATCGGCCGGTGATCAGGATCCAGCCCGTCAAAGCGATGGGACCGATCAACGGAATGAGTATGGCCGAGCAGTTTCGTCCCGTGCGACGACTCTCTATGGCTGCCAGAATGAGCGTTACGAGACTCACCACTGGGAAGAACAGGCCTAAGCCGAGCAAGACTTTACTTAGGAAATCCATTCGAGGCTCTCAACCAGCAGCCGTGAAACAATATGGATTCCAATAACCAACTGCGCGGCGAGTGGCTGGGGTTGAGTCTTCGAACCCCCAGCGATTTTCAGATTTTCGGCACGAACTGGGGGTTCGCGAAGACGCTCAACCCCAGCCACTCCATACCAGAAATCGCAACCAATACTGCGAATCCAACCATCAATAAACAACCAACAACTTCCAGCCCTAAAAACAGACACGGGGACGAGATAAATTCTCGTCCCCGCGGCTCGCAGGACATCCGTGAACGCGATGAGGCCAAATACGCTGCCGGAAGACCGCAATTCTTCCGGCAGCAGTATCAAGTCAGATCATTCCCGCCGTCTTCAAATTAGAACTTGAAGATAGCGTCGACGCCGAAGATGAATTCTTCGTAGCTGATTCCAGGAGACCACTGGTAGCGGACTTCAGGACGCAGAACGAAATTCTGAGTTGGTTTGTAGTTCACACCGTAGGTCATTTCGTAGTACGAAACACCATCGGGCTTGTACCATTCCCAACGAGCACCAGTCTTCCACTGATCGTTGATGGTGTAGAACAGGTAGTTGATCAGACCACCGGAGTCGCGGGCGACGCCGTCGGTTTGGAAATCAACATCGTTGTTGGTGCCGAGCACGTCGTACTGGCCGACATACTGGAGCTTTTCGGTAATCATGTAGGAGAGGATGAAGCTGTTGATAGCCCCTGTCCCACGGGCACCGAAATCACCCAGTGCTGTCGTGTAAATAAAGCTCAGCTTATCAGTCGCAGCGTAGTTGAAGCCACCGAGGAAGTTGCTGCCACCATTGAACTGGGCAAAGCCGGTATCCCAGCCTGCTGTCCAGCCGCCCCAGACAGTCAGCTTGTCGCTGGCTTTCCATGTGGCCAGAGCACCGGTATGGGTGAAAGGCTCACTGTTCCAGAATGTGAGCTGACGGCTGTAGAAGAAGTTATCAGGCGAGGTCACAACTTCGTAGCCAACGATGGTATAGAAGTGACCCATCTTGACCGAGACATCGCCCACAGCGATTTCGCCGTAGAGCTGTGGCAAGGCCCACTCGTAGATGCCGTGATCAAACGTCGCGGAGTTATCGTAGGTCGGCTTGGGGTTACCAAACGACTGAGCGTCGTTACCGTCAGTACCGTAGAGAGCATCGAAGCGGAAACCCCAATCGATCCCTTTGGAGCCGTCAGCTTCCTTCTTGACGAACATGTAGAGCTGGCTCATGTTCACATTGTCGTCTTCGCCTGCATCTGTAAAGGACAGATCAGGGTTGCTGGAATAGCCCAGATCGGCCCATCCACCAAAGACAATGCCTTTATCAGCCAGACCAGAGCCCATCACGCTCTGGAGTGTCCAGGGACCAGCTTCTTCAGTTTCAGCTGGAGCAGCGTAACCAGGATCCACGAAAATCTGGTCTGGTTGACCAACGTTGGCACCGGGAACAGGTGGAGGCACCTGTTCCTGCATGGCGCTAACCTGGTAAATCGGGGAGGCAGGGGCTGCCACCACTTCGCCATTCAAACGCTTTTTGGCCTGTTCGGCAATCGTGGTTGCATCCTCAGCAAACACCGGCATTGCCATCGCGCCAAAAGCACCCAGCAGCACACCGGCGCGAGCCAGTGATGTCCGCCAGGACTTTGGGAGAGAAAACTGCATCATGCGCTCCTCAATCACACGTTCCATGTGTTCGGAAAATCCCGAGCCTGGCGATATCCCACCGCCAAACTCCCTGCGAGCCTTGCAGAGTCAAGGGGATGATGCCGACCGGCATCCATTCCGAAATTCGCGACTGGCAGGCCTCTTGAGCGCGAGCGTCTGCCATGGTCTCGTCGAACGTATCGGAATCGTTAACCGCATCAACACATGGTCCAATGCTCAGGGCGTCAGGTTTACTGATTCCGCAACATCGATACAGGCCATACAGATTCACATCAAAGTCGTGCGTTTCATGCCGCTTTTATCGCTTGTAGGCACAATTGCTCTATCACACCAAGACGAACTGTCGTTCGAGCCCTGCGAATGGCAACTTCTGCCGAAACAAGTCAACGATCAGGACGTTGGATTTTTGCTTGAAGACGGTAGCCCAGCCGCTCGACCGCCTGTTCCGGAGAGAGATTCATGAGCAATCGGCCAGCAAATCGCCACCGCAATGGTTCATCCCTTAAGGAATTCAACCGGAGATTTGAGGCTTGATCGGAAGCTATATCCGCTACAGATGGCAGATCAAAAGTTCCGGTTTTTGAATCTGTATTCTGGTGGGGGAGAGGATAACTTGGGCGATGAAACTGCGGTTCCATGGGTTCCGATAAATTGATTGCCGCATAGTGAAACAACAGACTGGCCTGCTTGATCTGATCAGCACCAGGAGCATCGAGCAACTCTTCATTGTTTGATAGATCAGGAAGCAACTCAATCCCCGCTACTGCCCACACGCCAATGGTGGAAGAAGCTGTTGCCAACACGATCTCTGGTTGCCACCCCATGATCTGCCAGCAGATGCCGCGATGGCCTCCTCTGTGTAAATACTCTTCTGCAGTAAGGGCCAGGCTGTTCCAATGCAGCAGGATATCGTGCTCGGCTGAAGCCAGAATCTCTGCATCAATCTGCTGGTCGGGCACACGATGCTGATCAGAATTTGCTGCCAATGTGGCATCAGCAAACACATTCGACCCGGCACCGACATTTGGCGGGTGGTGCGAAACATCTTGATCAACCGGCGATATCTCATTTTTTGAACATGAAGGAGTGGAAGTCGAGCCTCCCCGATTCTTTTCCGTGCGGGCTCGCTTTGTGGAGACAATCGCGACTGCGATCCCGAGGAGCATGCACCCCATCGCCAGACCGGTGATCAGAACCTGGTACCACTGCGTCACTATCGATTCACTTTCCACCGGCAAACCCAGACCTCAATGATTATCGAGTCATTCAATGTGAGTCCGATGAGCGTTAAGGTATTCTTTGAGAAAAATCAGATCCGTCCGGAGAATGCCAGTGTCGATCCTTGGTGCGCACATGTCGATTGCGGGGGGCTATTATAAATCCCTCGAAGCGGGTCATCGCCTGGGGATGGGCTGTGTGCAGCTCTTCACCAAGAATAACAATCAATGGCGGGGGAAGCCGCTGACAGAGGACGACATTCGCCAATTCCAGACGACGTGGAAATCGACCGGAATTCAGGCCACCTGCGCTCATGCCAGTTATCTGATCAACTTAGCCAGTCCTGATGACGTGCTTTGGAATAAATCCTGCGATGCCCTCCGGGATGAACTGGAGCGAGCCGAAGCGCTGGGGATTCCTGGCGTCGTGTTGCATCCTGGCAGTGCTGTCAAATCGACACCCGAAGACGGGATTGCCCGCGTGATTGAAGCCCTGGACGATGTCCATGCGAAGTGTAAAGGATTTCGGGCTCAGGTCTGGCTCGAAACGACTGCCGGTCAGGGAAGTTGCCTTGGCGCCCGGTTTGAAGAGTTGTCTCAGATGCTTGATGGAGTGCGGGAACCGGATCGAATTGGAATCTGCATCGATACCTGTCACATTTTCGCCGCTGGTTATCCACTGCATACGGCTGATGAATACGCCGACACCCTTGAGCAGTTTTCGCAAAAGATTGGCTTCGATCGCGTGCGTGCGTTTCATCTCAATGACAGTATGAAAGGGTTGGGCAGTCGGGTGGATCGACATGCCCATATTGGCGAAGGGCAGCTGGGTCGCATCCCTTTTTCGCGATTGCTCCATGACGATCGGTTGTCCCACATCCCCAAGTATCTGGAGACCGAAAAAGGGGAGCGGGATGGCGTGGATCTCGATCTGATCAATTTGCAGACACTCCAGCAACTCATCGCGAATCCTGAACACGACTGATGATTGAGAACTGAAGACAATTGCTGGCCTGAAGTTTTTTGACGATAAAGCAGCGATCGCATTCAAGACTTTCGGCAGATGCGGAATAGAGGGTATTCATACGTCATGAGTGAAACAGGAATGTCCGAACTGACTGTCAGGCAGGCACTGCCGGCCGATGTGCCGGCTCTGGCTGAGTTTCTGACGCCCTTTGTCGCCGTCGGCCGACTTTTGCCGCGAACTCATGATGAACTTGAGATTCTTACCAAGCATGGCTTTATCGCAGAAATTGGCGGTAGAATTGCCGGTTTTGCCGCCTTAGAAATTTATTCACCCAAACTCGGAGAGCTGCGAAGTCTGGCGGTCAGTCCCATCTATCAAGGGCGCGGCGTCGGTCGTGCCGTGGTGCAGGCCGTGATTGATCGAGCACGGGAACAGAACGTGTTCGAAGTTCTGGCGATTACTTCGACCGAGGATTTCTTCAGAAAGTGTGGTTTTGATTTCACACTTCCGGGTGAAAGAAAAGCCTTGTTCTATCAGACACGCCCTTCTTACCTCGAAAAACCCGGCGAAGTCCTGGCAGAAGATTAACGTCGTTCCACCTCAACAGATGACGGCTTTGTCAGCAAATTACAGTCAATTGTGTTTGAGCAGGTTGAGATCCGATGACGATCTCCGCGAACCTCTCTGCGCGTGACGTGTCAAAAGTGAGGCTTATTTCCCGGAATGGAAACCGGGCAAACCATTTGTCGTGCCTTTGACGAGGCCACGATTCGGATCACTCACTGATCTGCCGTTGCGTCGTTACTGACGGAAACTCTTTTCTGACGTCAGAATTCTTTCTCAGCGCGAAAGATGATCCAGTAATGTCAGGTATTCGTTCGTAGAGAAGGCAAGAGAGTTTGAAGACCAGCCAGCATGAGTCAGCCACACTGCTCGGCTTCAACCCTGGTTTTCAGACAGGTGGGTTTCTCAGATGTTACGGCGGGGGGATTTTCCGGCCTGAAATCTGCACTCAATCAGGTGAGGGGCCGGAAGAACGAGTTTCTGTGGTGAACGTTCGGCGAAAATTGAACGGTGTGAAACAGAATGCAACGTTCATCGGTTCAGAATAGAACAATTGTCCCTATGGATGACCTTTCCGAAGAAATCCTCCAAGGAACGTCTTGCCAAAGGCAAACCCATAATCGTTGTTGTTGAATACTTTTTGTTTGAACGAATTCCAGGTTTTTGAATCCAATATCCTCAGGCCAGAAATGAAAGGGCCGATTATGTCGAATTACCGCCATCCGGCCTTGAGACTTCTGGCCGAACAGCAGATGCGTTACTCACCTCGCGATGTCCGCCTGCAACAGCTTGAACGTGCTGAACGGCTGGCTCATCGTGTCGATCCGCAGATTGAATATCCGTGGCAGAAAGTCTGTCAGGAAGTGACTTCGTATCGACCAGAGTCGTACCCGGATCTGCTCATTACCGGGTCTGATCTGCTGCATGATCTGCGGGTCTTCATTGAAGACCTGTCGGAGTCGATTGAACTACGCCCAGAGCAGATGACTGAAGATGTGCTGACCGTCGAAGATGTCAGCCGACAGTACAACGTCAGCACAAAAACCGTTGATCGCTGGCGGGATCGTGGCTTGATCAGTCGCAAATTCCTCTTTGGTGGTCGTAAGCGAGTAGCCTTTCTCAGGTCATCGGTGGATCAATTTGTGGTGGCCAATCACGAAGACATCGGCCGTGTGGGGAATTTTCGCCATGTCACGGACGATGAACGACGGATGATTCTCGGTCGTGCCAGGCGTTTGGCACGCTTTGGTGCCGGCCCGACAGAAATCAATCGTCGGCTGGCCAGGAAGTTCCATCGTTCTCCCGAAACGATTCGCCTGATGTTGAAAGATTTTGATCGAGAACAGCCCGAGATTGCATTGTTCCCCGATGACTCCGATGTGCTTTCACTGACCGAACGCGAACAAGTTTACGAGGCCTACCATCAGGGTGTGGCCGTCGAAGATCTCGCAACGAAGTTCAAGCGGACCAAGTCGAGTCTTTATCGAACCATCGCCGAAGTGAGAGCCCGCCATCTCCTGAGTCGCTCGATCGATTACATGGATGCGCCCGAGTTCCATCGGGAAGCCGCTAAAGCCATTGAGTCTGAAGAACCGCCCGCTGTTATCGATCAGGGAGTAACTAAGCCACCACCCGGTTTGCCTCCTTATCTGGCGAGCTTGTATGCCACTCCACTGCTGACCAGGGAGCAGGAGCATCATTACTTCCGCAAAATGAATTACCTGAAGTTTGCCGCGGACAATCTGCGTAAAACGATTTCGTTGGCACAGCCTCGCGTAAAGCTCATGGATGAAATTGAATCGCTGCTCGCCAGATCAACCGAGATCAAGAACTTCCTGATTCGCAGTAATTTGCGATTGGTCGTGTCGATTGCCAAGAAGCACTCGCATCCGACAGCCAACTTTTTCGAGATGATCAGTGATGGGAATATGTCTCTCATCAAGGCGATTGAAAAATTTGATTACACACGCGGCTTTAAGTTCTCCACTTACGCCTCGTGGGCCATCATGAAGAACTTCGCCAGATCGATTCCCGCTGAGAACACTCGGCTCGATCGCTTCCGCACAGGGAGCGAAGAAGTCTTTGTGCAGTCCATGGATCCGCGCACCGATCAGTTCCGAGACGAAATCGTGAACTATCGTCAGCGGGAAGCCCTCATGGGAATACTGGGTCAGCTCGAATTGCGAGAACGCGATATCATCATGCATCGCTATGGCCTGGAAACTGGCCAGCAACCTCAAACTCTCGAACAGGTGGGGCATCGCTTAGGTGTCACCAAAGAACGAATTCGACAAATCGAGGCCCGCGCTTTGAAGAAGTTGAAGCGTATTGCCACCGACGAACGTCTCGATATCCCCGGGATCTAAGTCGGATTCTAATAATTAGCTGCGTTTCTTGGTATGGGGTAGCTGGGGTTGAGCGTCTTCGCGAACCCCCAGTTCGTGCCGAAAATCGCTGGGGGTTCGAAGACTCAACCCCAGCCACTCGTCCGATCGTTGCCCCGTTCGGTGCCGTGACTCCCGAGATTCAGTCGCGACACCTTGTCACAGAATAACTGTGGCTAAGCAACAAAGCCCGGCAAACACAATTTGTGTTGCCGGGCTTTGTCATTTTTTGAGGCAACCTGTGGGTTGACCTGCTCAACGAAGATTACTCAGCGGCTGGCTTCTCGGCTTCATCAGCCAATACAGCCTTTCGAGAAAGCTTGACACGGTTCTGTTCATCAATGGCGATGACCTTCACCTGAATCTTCTCACCCACCTGGACAATTTCGTTCACATTCTTCACGAAGCCGTCGGAGAGTTCGCTGATGTGGCAGAGCCCATCTTTGCCCGGAGCGATTTCAATAAAGGCACCGAAATCCTTGATCGAGCTGACCGTCCCGTTATAGACCCGGCCGACCTTGATTTCTTCAGCAATCGCTTCAACTCGGGCCAGTGCGTCTTCAGCACCTACGCTCGAACTGCTGGCAATCACCACGGTACCATCGTCTTCGATATCGATTGTCGCACCGGTCTGTTCCTGAATGGCTCGAATATTCTTGCCACCGGGACCAATCAGCAGGCCGATCTTGCTGGGGTCGATCTTGGTGCGAAGCAGTCTCGGTGCGTGTGTCGAAATCTCGGAGCGAGGCCGACGAATGGCACTGAGCATCGTCTTGAGCAGTTCGATACGGGCTTTCTTGGCCTGCTCGAGCGTCGCCCGCACGATTTCTTCGCTGATGCCGTCAATCTTCAGGTCGAGCTGGATGCCAGTCACGCCCTTTTGAGTACCGGCCACTTTGAAGTCCATGTCACCAAAGTGATCTTCATCACCCATGATGTCTGTGAGGAGAATGAACCGGTCAGCCGACTTCACCAGGCCAATCGAAATCCCGGCTACTGGCTGGCTGATGGGCACACCGGCGTCCATCAGTGCCAGTGTTGCACTGCAGACCGATGCCATCGAACTCGATCCGTTCGATTCGAGAATGTCCGAGATGACTCGTATCGTATAGGGGAACTTTTCCGGCGAGGGCAGAACACTGGCAACGGATCGTTCAGCCAGTGCCCCATGACCCAATTCGCGACGACCTGGGCCACGCAAAGGCTTGCATTCACCCACAGAGTAGGGCGGGAAGTAGTAGTCGAGCATGAAAGCCTTGGCTTCTTCGCCAAAGAGCCCTTCGACACGCTGGACATCGCGAATCGTTCCCAATGTCACTGTGGCCAGCGATTGAGTTTCACCGCGTGTGAAGAGCGAAGAGCCGTGAACTCGTGGCAAGACACTGGCCGCACAACTGACAGCGCGGAGATCGTCGTGCTTCCGTCCATCCAGACGTACGCCATCAAGAATCAAGTCGCGAACTGCCTTGGTTTCAACTGCATAAAAGGCGGCGAAGAACTGTGCCTTCGTCAGCCCAGCGGCGGTCGTTTCGGCATCATTGGGAAAGAATTCGGCAAGAAGTTCTTTCTTGTAAGCCGATGTCTGGCTGCTACGCTCTTTCTTGACGCTCGACTGCTTGACTTCACGCAGTTTGGCATAGGCATTTTCGAGCAGAATGGCTTCGAAAGGATTGGCTTCGGGAGCAGGTAGTGCGAAACGTTCGCGGCCGGACTTCGCAACCAGTTCCAGCTGCAACTGGCATAATTCGACAATGGTCCGGTGCCCGAACATAATGGCATCGGCCATCTGATCTTCGGGAAGTTGTTTACCGAAGCCCTCAATCATCAGCACCGATTTCTCGGTACCGGCTACCACCAGATCCAGTTCGGAATCGGCAATCTGTTCCTGAGTCGGAAAGAGGATGAATTCACCATCGATCAAGCCCACCCGCACAGCGGCCAGTGGTCCCTGGAAAGGGACTGGAGCGAGACAAAGAGCGGCACTGGCACCAATAATCGACAACACATCGGGATCGTTCACGCCATCTGAGGCGAGCACGTTCGACATGACCTGCACTTCTTCAATATACCCTTCGGGGAAGAGTGGTCGAATGGGACGGTCAGTCAGGCGACTCGTCAGCACTTCGCGAAGTGTGGGGCGACCTTCTCGCTTGATGAATCCACCAGGAAATTTTCCGGCCGCAGCGAGGCGCTCACGATAATCGCATGTCAGCGGGAAGAAATCGGTCCCCGGGCGGGAAGGGCCATTCTGAGCAGCGACGAAAACCATTGTTTCGCCATATTGAATTGTCACAGCACCGGCAGCCTGCTTGGCTAACTCGCCGGTGGTGATGGATAAGGTGCGACCTGCAAACTGACGCTCTACGGTAACTTTCATACGTTTCAATCCTTCAACAAACACTTTTCAACAAACAACTTTTGTATTCATACACACTGGCTTGGGAGTGAGACATGAGCCATATCTATGGCTGCAGATTCACCCCTCGTTTTGAGCCAGATGGTCTTTGACGGGAACTGACTTATCACCTTCAGGCGAGTGAATTCACTCTCTCTGCAGGTCTTTGTCTGGTCGGAAAAGCCCATGACCTGGACTTGGTGGTTTCTCGGGAAACCACGGAAGAGGAAACGGCATGTCGACCGATTTGTAAACTTCTGGCTTGAAATTCTCTGCCGGAAGCCGGTTTGTACGGCCATCGAATCACCAGACGACACGACACTCGAGCGCGTCAGCCATAATTGCTGGTGCTGCGGTATCAATCGCACAATCGAACAGGAGGCTTGACTCTGCTGCAAAACCGGAATGCCCATACCCTGACTGTCGACCGCTGAAACGAGACGCCCCAGACAGGCATGTCATTTCCATTGGCTGCAAATCTCTAGAAGCAACCAGACGGTACTTTTCACTGCAATCGCTAGATTCTTAAGCCACTGCTGACTTAGGCCTCTTCACGAAATTTTGAACCCTACTGAGAACCTGAACTGACCATCGCTGCAATTCTTCCTGCAGGGATCAATCAGTTTGCAAAACCACCTGCCTCAACAGAAACCGCCTCGAACTCGGGAAGAGTCGAGGCGGATATTGAAACTACTTGCGGAGGCTCAGTCGTTCGAGCAGTTCAAAATACTTGGCTGGAGACTTCGCCTTCACATAATCGAGCTGCCGTCGTCTTTTGCTCACCAGCATCAACAAACCACGTCGACTGGCGTGATCTTTCTTGTGGCTGCGCAGATGTTCCGTCAGCTCGGCAATTCGCGAAGACAACACAGCAATCTGAACTTCAGGCGAGCCAGTATCTGACTCTGATCGCTGGAAGTCCTTGATAACCTGTGTTTTACGCTCTTTTGTGATCGACATTTCTGTTCCTCTTCGCTCCACCCGACACTTCGCGGGACATCCAGCCGTCGCGACGTGCTGGGGAGCAACCCTAGTTTTTCCCAATCATTGATGTCAGACAGTCTAACTTTTCGCCACAGACTTTCAATCGTAAAGACCTTTAAATCTGATCAAAAAGACACCATTGCTTTCTGGCCTGAGTTTTCGATTGAATAAATGTATTCACCTTGTTCTGTTCAAAGTGTAGCCAGAGAGTTCCAGCGAAGCTGGCATCGCATCCGCCACCAGCCATACTCGATATCTCCGTAACGTCAAACCCCACAGACATATGCATTCTGGTGATGCATGATTTCGTGATTCAATTCAAAACATTCCCAGACTTCGCTGCACGCATCCCGATTCGAAATCGAACCGTTGGTACTGAATTGACTCCCTCCATCGAATGCCATCCCTCTCGCGAGCCTGCCCATGCCTTTTCTCCATCGTTTTTTAATCAGCAAACTAACCGCTCTGCTGATTGCGACAGTGATTGCCTCCAGCAACCTGGGAGTCCAAGAGGCACAAGGCGAGAATGAAAGTCCTGCAAAGCCTTCTGCACACCTTCAAACGTCTAACAAGTTGCAGTTCAATCGCGATATTCGTCCGATTCTTTCTGATCGATGTTTTCATTGCCATGGGCCGGATAGTGCCACTCGGGCAGCCGGCTTGAGACTCGATCAACGAGAAGAAGCTGTTCGTGCAAAGGCGATTCACCTCGACCAACTGGATCAAAGCGAGTTGCTGTTACGGATCTCATCCGACGATCCCGATCTGGTCATGCCTCCTCCCTCACTCAAAAAACCTCTCTCAGCGACTCAAAAGGCCACATTGAAACAATGGGTGCTCGCTGGAGCCGAGTATCAGCCCCATTGGTCCTTTATTCCCATCCCCAAAACAATCTCTACTCCTGCAGAAACCCAATCGAAATTTCTTGAGAAACAGCCTATTGATCAGTTCATTGAAGCCCGTCTGGCAGAAGTCGGCTGGCAACCATCTCCTCCAGCCACACGACTGGCGTGGCTGCGTCGCGTGACGCTGGACCTCACGGGACTCCCCCCATCAACCGTCGAAATCGAGCAGTTTCTCTCGCTGGCCGATTCTCCTGAAACTCGCCGAGCTGTGGTCGATCGCTTGTTTTCAACGCCCGCCTATGCCGAACGAATGACTAACGATTGGCTCGATCTCGCCCGCTATGCCGACACTTTCGGCTATCAGGCCGACCGGGAAATGCACGTCTGGCCCTGGCGCGACTGGGTGATTCGCGCCTTCTCAAAGAATCTAACTTACCGCGATTTTCTCACCTGGCAGGTCGCGGGAGATCTGCTTCCCCAGGCCACGCAAGAACAAATGCTGGCCACGGCCTTCAATCGCCTGCACCGACAGACCAACGAAGGGGGAAGTGTCGAAGAAGAGTTTCGCATCGAATATGTGTCAGATCGTGTGCGAACTATCGGGACAGCGGCACTCGGCCTCACCATGGAGTGTTGCCGCTGCCATGACCACAAGTACGATCCGATCACTCAAAAGGAGTTCTACGCCCTCAGTGCTTTCTTCGCGAACATCGACGAGCACGGCCTGTACTCGCATTTCACAGAAACAGCCCCCACACCCGCCATGCCACTCTATGCCGATGGGCAGCAGGCACAGCATGAAAAACTGCTGCAGGAAATCGAGCAGGCAGCTACCGCTCTGAAAGAAGTCGAAAGCCGGTTGATCACTCAACGTGAGCAGCCACAGGTCAACGCTAAAGATGAAACCATGCCAGTTCAACCAGTTGAACCCGTCGCTCAGTTTGATTTCGAGGGCATTTCGCCCGGCGGCACCAACAAGCTGGTCGACAGCCGCACGACCGCCAGCGGACAAGATCGTGGCCAGGCCATCGAGTTCAGTGGCGATGACGAATACAAACTTAAAGAAGTGGGGAACTTTGCCAGAACATCCCCGTTCAGCCTTTCCATGTGGCTGAAGCCCGCGGAGCATAAGCCCCGCATGGTGGTCGCCCATTGTTCACAAGCGGCCGAAGATTCTGCCTTCCGAGGTTATGCGTTTACTCTTGATGAAGGTCGTCCCACCTTCTCACTGATTCATTTCTGGCCAGGAAATGCCATTCGAGTCCAGGCACCCAACGTTTTACCGCTGGGTCAATGGTCGCATATGGCCATCACTTATGATGGTTCCAGCAAAGCCTCCGGTGTGCAGATCTATCTTAATGGCCAGCCACTTTCGCTGGTTGTCGAGCGCGATAAACTCACGCGCGATATCCGCCATCGATCCGAATGGGGCGATTCGGCTGCTGGGAGTCTATCTCTCTCACTAGGTGCACGCTTTCGTGACATCGGCTTCTCCCAAGGGCAGCTGGATAACCTGAAAATCTTCGACGTGGAATTGTCGCAGGCCGAGATTGCTCAACTGGCCGAAGCGAAAGCAGAAGAACTCTCCCTCGCAAAAAACTCGTCCCGACCACTCCACTGGCTCAGGGTTCAACCCGAGTGGAAGGAGGCCTTTTCCAAACTCGCTTCTGCTCGAGTCGCAGAAGACGATTTCATCACTCGCATCAAACAGATCATGGTGATGGAAGAACTTCCGGGCATGCGCTCCACCCATCTGCTCAAACGCGGTGAATATCTTCAGCCAGCAGAAGTCGTGCAGCCGGATGTCCCGCAGGCTATTGGATCATTAAAGCCTGAATGGCCACGCAATCGACTGGGGTTAGCCTACTGGCTGGTCGATGATGCCAACCCACTGACGGCTCGTGTGGCCGTCAATCGTTTGTGGCAGTTAGCTTTCGGTCGCGGGCTGGTCGCCACACCTGAAGATTATGGCAGCCAGGGAGCATTACCCAGTCATCCCGAACTGCTGGACTGGCTGGCTCGCGATTTCATGGATCACGGTTGGGACCTGCAGCATACACTCCGGCAGATTGTTCTTTCGGATGCCTACGCGCGATCGGCAACCCCGGTCGATGTCGCCTACTATTCGACGGATCCTGAAAATCGATTACTGGCTCGTGGACCCAGGTTTCGTCTCTCATCAGAAATGTTGCGAGATCAGGCACTTGCGGTGAGTGGCCTCTTGATAACAAAAGTTGGCGGGCCAAGCGTTTACCCCTATCAACCGGCTGGTCTTTGGGAAGAAGCGGGGACAGGAAAAAGCTATCCGAAGGTGGGAGGAGAGCATCTTTACCGCCGGAGTATGTACACGTTCTGGCGGAGGATTCTTCCTCCACCATCCATGAGCACCTTTGACGCCCCCAGCCGTGAAAGCTGCATTGCGAAACGCGAGCGCACCAGCACCCCGCTCCAGGCACTGGTGTTGATGAATGACCCCCAATTCATCGAGGCAGCGAGAGTTTATGCGGAGAATCTCAGCCTTGCGCATGCAGCACCTGCTGATCGTGTGAAAGTCGCCTATACGGCACTCCTCACACGCGAACCGAATTCTCGCGAATTGGAGTTGCTGCTGGCATTCTACGACCAGCAGGTGGCCACTTATCAATCTCAGCCAGAGACCACCGCCGAACTCTTAAGGATCGGCGAGAAGCCTGTCTCAGGCAAGGTCTCGCCGGCTCAGCACGCCGCTCTCACCCAGGTCATCCTGCTGTTGTTCAGCCACGATGATGGCGTTTCGAGATAACCTTGTCGTGACGTTCGGAATACCTGCTCACACCCTGACTGCTTTGATCATCCGTTGGAATGATCCGACGTTCTCAACTATACATCTGCATAAATTCGTCACACCTTGCAATGATTGACCTGTTTTTGATTGCCATTCCCATTGATGACGTCAATAATGTCTAACGAATTGTTTATTTGTTCACTTTTTATTGGCGACTGGAGAGAGCGTATGCGGCAAAAACATGGTTTCACCTTGATTGAATTGCTCGTGGTCATTGCGATTATTGCCATTCTGATTGCCTTATTGCTCCCCGCGGTACAACAGGCGCGCGAAGCCGCCAGAAGATCTGCATGTAAAAACAATCTCAAGCAGTTCGGCCTCGCGATTCACAATTATCACGATGTCTACAACATGTTTCCGCGTGCGAACTTTGAAACTCGCAGTACCGGTGATAACTCCTTCTGGGGCTGGAGTGCTCACTCGATGCTGTTGCCCTATTTTGAGCAGGCGAACATCACTGGAGATCTTGATTTTTCACTGGCCGTGAATGAATCCGGCGCAGGAACTCCCAACTGGCAAATGATTACTCGCCGAATACCGGTTTTCTTATGCCCATCTGATCAAGGGCCGAGCGATCCTCGCGGTGGTGGAAACAGCTATGTGGTGAGTGCCGGCCCAACGCTTTACTGGGGGAATAGTGGAGCACTGCGCGGCGGGGTTCCACTCAGCGAACAGGTGGGTGTCTTTAACTTCCGCGCTCGCGTTCGAATTGGTGACATTACAGATGGCACATCAAACACTATTGCTGCCAGTGAACAGATTGCTTCCGGTAGCGGATCTCCCGATGCGAAACTCGCGGAAAGCTGGGGGCCAAGTGACTTCAGCACCATCAATCTGTCCTTTCCCACTCAGGCCCAAATGCAGGCTCTGGGGACGGCCTGCAAGGCACTTTCCGATGCAGCATCAGCCACGGGGTCTGTGCATCGCCGGTCAGGAAATTTGAAAGAGCAGATTTACTGGGCCGTCGGCACTGGAGGGCAGACCGTTTTCAACACTGTTTATAATCCGAACTCAGTCTTTCCTAATTGTGTGGCCTGCAGCGGTTGCTGGTCAACTGACAACATTGGGGTTTATACGGCTCGCAGCAGGCATACTGGCGGTGTACATGTTCTCATGGCTGACGGTGCTGTCCGTTTTGTGAGCGATAATGTCGACAATACCACATGGCAACGACTCGGCGGCCGAAATGATGGACAGATTGCCTCGCTCGATAACTGATTTTTGACCAAAGATTTGATATAAGCCTCTCCTGACGACTCGATCACAAATTAAAAGGTTGAATAAAAGAACAGGCCGAATCGCATTGAGCGATTCGGCCTTTCAGTTTCTTATGGTGACAAATCCTGTTCAATTAGTACTTATATAGAAGATCTACTTCGTCTTCAACGAAAACTCGAACGTGTTATCACTCACATTCCGGCTGGGTTTCACTTCGGCAGTCAACGTCGAGGCTGAGTTATACTTCTTCGGAATTAATGCCACGTAATCTGGCATCCCTCCGGACGAAGCGGGCGGAATCTCTTTCGTCGAGGTAATTTCCACTCGCTTCGCACCTGCGGTGCAATCAAACGCAAATTCTCCATTCTTGATTGCCCCGGCATCGGGCCGCCCCTTGCCATCGACAGGCAGAATCAGCACTTCGCCATGTTCCAGTGGATTTCCATCCAAGGTGACCCGCCCCAATATCGGATACCGCTGAGGTGCATCACTGCCCCCGCCGCACCCGGCTAAGCCTGTCAGCAGCCATCCGGTACTCAAGGCCATGACCGGCAGATAGCTCTTGCAAGTTGTATATATGGACATTCGTATTGATCCTGCTGGTTACTAACGAGCTATTTACGAGAGATATCAATGGATTCCAGTATTTAATTGCGAGCCTTGGTATGGGTGGCTGGGTTGAGCGTCTTCGCGAACCCCCAGTTTCTGCCGTAAATCGCTGGGGGTTCGAAGACTCACCCCCAGCTACCCGCCGTGATGAGTTAAGTATCTAGTGGCTTAGAATTCCGAAACCACTTCACCGCCAGCCCGAGTTCCCAATGCACGCC
>JAIXUU010000045.1 GCA_027483405.1 Planctomyces sp.
ATGTTCACAAGACCATCAGCACGAAGAATCTTTCGACGGCATTGGCCTCGGCTGCGGAAGTGGCCAAGAGTCGCTCGGGCGACTGCACAGAGCACGCGACCTTGCTGGCGGCCATGCTGAGATCGCAAAAAATCCCATCACGATTCGTGATGGGGCTTGTGTATGTCCCGGATGAGTCGGCCTTCGGCCTGCATGCCTGGACCGAAGCGAAACTGGGCGACGACTGGTATCCCCTCGATTCAGTCGCAGCCAGCGGCCGCACGAGTGTGGCCCACTTGCGGATGACCGCCGACTCCCTCGACGAATCCACCGGCGACCCGGTCCTGCGCATGGACATCTACGCCCGAAAGCTGCCGGGCCGGTTGCAGGTGAAGGTCGTGCCGTAAGGGCGATCGTAATCGTGCCACCATGACTGGAGTCATAAAGGGGAGACGGCGCGCTGAGCGGCTCAGAAGTTGCACGCCATAGAGGTGTCTTTAGGCAGCGGCCTGCGGAAGCTGTGTTCACGGCGCGTGTCCAATTTGAGACAGCGGCTAACCCGAAGGACTTGGCGATGGGTGGCCAGTCTTGTACCCAGCGTAGCATGGCCACCTTGTGTTCCGCTGGGGCTTGGGATCAGGACGTAGAGGGAAGCCTCGCATAAATGCAGGAGTGGCGTAGTTGGCCGTCGGGGGATTGCATGGTGTTGTGTAGGACTCCCTCCAGGTGAAAGCCGCAGCGTTCGGCCAGTCGGCGTGAGCGGACGTTGGCCTGGTCCGTGACGAGTTCCACGCGCTTGGCTTTCAGGCCGACTAGTGCCCAGTTCGTCAGCGCAAGGACGGCTTCGGTGGCGTAACCCTTGCCAGCTTCGGAAGTACGGACCCAATACCCAACCTCTGTTCTGGGCAGAGACCAATCGGTGCGATGCAGGCCCGCCGAGGCCACCAGTCGCCCGGTGCTCCTGGAAAACGCCAGGTAGGGCAGGTCCGCGCGGATCAGGAAGTTGGCTTCCGCCCGGCGGCAGCGGGCCTCGGCAGTCTGAAGTGTGGGCTCCTCGGCGACCCACGGCAAGAACCACAAGTGCTCACGCAGCTCCGCAATGGACTCGAGCAGGGCCTCGTGGAGCTCAGGCGCGTCAGATGTCCGGTAGGGGCGGAGCTCAAGACGCTCGGTTTCAAACAATACAGGAACCGGGAAAAGCAAGGGATCGGCCATGTGTGTTCCGAGGCCTGGCAGGTTTGCAAGTGCCGAAGTGCGTTAGATCGTTACCGCAGATTGGCGGTGTGGCAGGGACTTGTCAACATTTCGTTGGTTGCCGCTCCTGGGGTGCTTGTGGCCGGTCGGCAGTGGAGTTTGTGTTTGGAGCGAGTGCGATGTTTGAGTCGGGATTTCTTGGATGAGGCCCTGCGATAGCTGGCTGACTCGCATCAAATTTCCTGTGGCCTTGCCACCCCGGTAGAAATCGGAATTTCAACCGGTGCCACCCTGCGTCAAGGGGCGGAATATCACTTGTTCCCAGTGCGGCGATCAGGTCAGCTTTCTGTGAACTGCGAGGCTGTGCCTGAAAGCAGCAATTCGAAGGTAAACTTTCCTGTGCTTCACGGCACCCAGACGTCCAGAGCGACTTCTGGGCCACCCTGTCGTCAAAGCGTCTTTCGGATCACCTCATCGTTTAGATAACGCCAAATCCAATAAAGCCCATCATGTATAAAAGCGTGAAACTCAGTCCCGCAATGGGAACAAATGCCGGTATGGATAAAAGAGCCACAAGCAATTGCCACTTCGACCCATATTTCATGCTCATGCCGATCCCAGCAATTCCGCATACCGCAAAGACTGTCCATACAATCGTGATGATGTTTGGAATCTCATGATGTTCACCCACGAACTTGGAGAAATTTCCATTGAGGCACACAATTGGGAGAGTGGCTGCAGCGAGATAGGGAACAAATATGGGCCACCAACTCATAGTTGACTTCACTTGGATAGTGTGTACAGGGCTTAGCGGCCGTGCTGTAGGGTGTTATTGTGGGCTGGGAGTGAAAGGTATTGGTCGGCGATACTCGCATACAGCCATTCGGTGAGTAATCCGAAAACGTGAAGCCGCTTGTGGCATTGCCGCCCCGGTGGAAATATGAACTTCAACCGGAGTAACTCCGCGGATCCGTTTAACCCATCAGCGAACTGACACCCATTTTTCATCGCCATTTTCGTCATAGTAGCGTCGTTCTAATTGATCATTTGCCGTGCGAAGATACGCGACGTTACGCACCGTATCCTTGTCTGGACGAGAAATGACCCAATAATATTCCCAGTTCGAATCGGGGGATTTGTCGTCGCACCAGAGTTCAACGTAAGGATGTTCATCGCAAAGTTGCGCGTAGGTCAAAGAATCCTCAATTCTCGACATCCTGTTCTCCAAACAACAAGTGATCACGATCATCTAGCTGTGGGGAAAAATTCTCTTTTGTAAGTCTAGCGGATTCCAGCCTGGATGGAGTTCTCTGTTATAGTATGTTTATGACGATGCCATTACGGATTGAGTACCGGCGACCATCGTGTTCGGGTGATTCGGAGTATACGAAAAAATCATTCGGCGATTCTTTTGACATCTCGCACCCGACACTGATCGTAGACGTGCGCAAGTTATAGCGAGCACGGTGGATACGGGAAACACCTGAAGATTCGATGGCAACCCAACTAATAGAGGGTTCAGGCTCACCCAGCGAATAGACGATCGTGGAGTCCTGTGATCTTAGAAAATGGATCAGAGATTCCGCGTCGTCATCGGATGCACCGTCATAAATCGGGTAATCAAATCCACGATCATCATGTCGAAAAACAGTTCGCATTCGCGACTTGGAGTCGTTTGATATTCCCGATGTCCCTTTGGTTTGAATTGAATTGGGAAGCAATTGAAGGTCTTGCAAAGTCTGCCAGGCATATTTGTGCGAGTCGGAAAAAGGAATCCAGATCTGACATTCGTTGGGGCAAATGACAAAGAAAACGTCGACAACGAAAAGCCGGTCATCAATTCGTCCGTACCAGCGTCTTACAGGAGAGGGAAAAGAATCGTCGTCAGGATTCTCTGTATATGGGGTCGGAATGTCGGAGTAGATGGAATTGTCAACATCGAAGGCATAACACTGCCAATCACGGCAGGTTCGTGGGCGTGATTCGGCAATCGCAAAGAATTGTTCGCGCTCAAGCCAAGTCAGTCGCCCCATCGATTCAACCTCGAGAGAGAACAGTTATTAGATTGCGAGAATGCATCGAAGATTACCGTGGGTTGGCGGTGACGTGGGGACTTGGCAGGGTGGCCCAGACGTCGCTTTGGACGTCTGGGTTCGTCAGAACAAGAAACCATTCAGAAAAGCATACCGGGGCTGCCAAAACCTCAGCCAACTAAAACTTATGTTCGTGAGTGGTTTCAACAAGCGTGGATGATAACGCCAATTAAGAAATGCTGGCTAATCGATTTTCTCGCGTCACCACTTATCGCTACGAACTCAGGGCAATCGAGCAGAATCAAGGGGAGCCATGTCAGTCGCTCCCTGTGCTGTGATTAGGTCATCTTCTAGGAACGAGCAGGCTGTCCCTCAAGATCCCCAGATGTCCCAAGCGACATCTGGGTGGCCCGTTGTTTCCCTTTTGCACCAACGGGACACTCTTTAGCAGAGTGCCCCGTCATGGTCTTCGGTAGTCCCGTTACTTGCCACTGGCACCGGCCTCGATCATCTTCTGGATTTTTTCCAGGTTGAATGAGCCGGGTGTCTGACTGGGAGGATACTCTTTCATCGTCATCAGAAACTTGCCCGCCATCTGCTGCATCGGCGTGATCACAAAAACGCGGTCGAGGAACCAGTCGTTATAGGTGTTCGAATTGTGCTGCGATCGCTCGAAGGGATCGCGGCGCAGATTGAACAACAGCGGTACGCGCAGCTCGGTAAACGGCTCTCGCCACACACCAAATGCCTCACCCCGGTTCTCAAGAAACACGGCCTTCCATGCGTCGTATCGCAGCGCGACAATCTGGCCGTCGTCGTTCACATAGATGAATTCGTTCCGGGGCGACTGATCCGTTTTGCCGCCGAAGTAATCGAGCTGATTGTAGCCATCCACATAGTTGCGGTATTTGCGGCCGTTGAGTTCGACCCCTTGCGCGAGCTTTTGCTTGATATCGCTGGCACCAGCGGCGGCAGCCAGTGTGGGGAGCCAGTCTTCGTGAGAGACGATGCCATTCAGTGTTTTGCCCGCCGGGAACCGGCCTGGCCAGCGCACGAAACAGGGGACACGGTAAGCACCTTCCCAGTTCGAGTTTTTCTCGCTACGGAAAGGTGTCGTGCCCGCATCCGGCCAGGTGTTGTAGTGCGGGCCGTTATCCGTGGAATACATGACGATCGTGTCTTTGGCGAGACCCAGTTCATCGAGCAGTTTGAGCAATTCGCCCACGTGACCATCGTGCTCGATCATGCCATCGGTGTATTCGTCATTTCCCGGATGACGGTTCTCTTTCTTGACATGTGTGCGGAAGTGCATCCGTGTGCCGTTCCACCAGCAAAAGAAGGGCTGGTCGGCATTTTTCTGGCGGGTGATGAAGTCTTTAGCGGCCGCCACGGTTTCTTCGTCGATGGTCTCCATGCGCTTTTTGGTCAAAGGGCCGGTGTCCTCGATTGTCTGGCCACCCTTGCCATCGGCTTTGCTGCGGATGATGCCGCGTGGCCCGTAGTTCTCGATGAAAGTCTTGCCATTGGCCATTTTCATGTTGGTGGGATAATCCTCATTCTCCGGTTCTTCCTGAGCGTTGAGGTGGTAGAGATTACCGAAGAACTCGTCAAAGCCGTGCATTGTGGGCAGATGCTCGTCGCGATCGCCCTGATGATTCTTGCCAAACTGACCTGTCGCGTAGCCTTGTGACTTCAGGACGGTCGCAATGGTCACATCGGTCTTCTGCCAGCCTTCTTTCGCTCCGGGTAGGCCCACCTTGGTCATGCCCGTACGGACAGGAACGTTGCCACCCAGAAAAGCAGCGCGGCCCGCCGTACAACTTTGCTGACCGTAGTAATCTGTGAAGGCGAGTCCTTCTTTGCCGAGGCGATCGATGTTCGGCGTCTGGTAGCCCATCATGCCGCGGCTGTTGTGGCTGATATTCCAGGTGCCGATATCGTCGCCCCAGATGACAAGAATGTTGGGCTTCCTGGTTTGGGCCAGCGCCACTCCCGTGTGAGCCACGAGAACAAGCGCAACAGCGAGCATGGAAAGCCACCGGCTTCCTTTGAGAAACATCGTCGATCCTTTCGTTGGAATGGTTGGCAATCAACCGGGCAGACCCGTTTCAGACGCTTGCCTGATGCAAACGCCAGGGGTACTTATCGATTGGGCTGCCAGGATTGGACTGGCACAGGACAGGAAAGTTTTATCGCAGATTGTTCGGTGCGGCGCGGCAATGTCAAATTTTTTGTTGAAAGACGCAGCCAGCCAGTCGTGGGGCGAGTTGCGAGGACGTCGGTGCCGGATTCGCGCGATCGATCGCAACGTGTCGGTAGCGCGAGTAAATCACGACGGCCTCGTTGTTGTTGCGGCTAACATTACTGCTCAGGCAGGGCACGCCTGAAATGTCCTGCTTGAGACGAATGCGCGATCGCGGCCTTACCTGAAGCAGCCTGGTTATGCTTTCTCATAGGCCTGAAAGACTGTCTTGTCCTGACTGGAAACCCACGCTTTGAGTAAATCGCGAAGCTCTCCGGCATCGATCACTCTTGTTCTGCCGTACTGGGCGAATCCGACAGTCCAGCCGTCTGCCTCCTCGCGCAGGAACACCGCATCGGACCAACCACGTATGGAACCATTTTCCTCCGGGCCAGTTGAGACGCACACTTGAGCGTCCTTAAGGCGCGCATCTGCCCCGATTTCTCTAGCGAACTCGATAATGTCTCTGGCGGTCATGGCAACTTTGCATATCGACCCAGCTCAGCAGCGGCGGGGCACCGGTGAGCTGTGGTCGGGATAAACGAATCATGCCCCGGCGTCTGCTGCAGCGTCTGATGCGTCCTGGACTTGGACCCTTCGATACAAGCCTGCAATACTCATTTTTGTGCGGGTGCCAGGAACTTGAACGGCTCACTCTTCGCGAAGTTCGCAGACTGATCGCCGACGACGTCCGGCTTACCAGCCAGCGTCAATTTCCGCACGCCAGTTCCCTCCTTGAAGTCGATCTTGTCCAGCTTCACCCACAGGGCACCGGGGCTGTTGGTGTCCTGGTAATAGTAGACCCGGTTCTTCTGATCCGCGACCGTCAGCCAGAGCGTCGATGAAACGTTGGGGGCACCCTTCTTGAGGATCCCACGGGGGACGCTCACATTGCGCATGACGCTAAACACGGCCGCCACGGCTTCACGAGCATCGGCGGACTGTTGGCAGGCGTTGATGTAATAAGAAGCCCGCACGAAGCGATCCGCCGCCCGCACGGTGCCTGGCAACATCACCGCGCCGTCGAAGTCTTTCCAGTACTCGTTGATCGCCATCTGCTTGTCGTAGGTCGGCGAGTTGGTCATCACCTGGAGTTCCTTGCCGTGGTGGATCACCAACTGACCTTTCACATATTCGAAGATGGCCGAGTCGCCGGTGGCATCGGAAACGGCCACATGGACCGTCCCCTTCGCTCCGTTCGGTGCTATGACGGGGACGACTCGAAAGGCGTCTTTCTCCACCGCTGCAACGGCCTCCGCAACCGTTGCAAAGTTGTCGAGAAGGTACTGAGCCCAAGCGGTGATGCACACGCCCGGCCGCTGGTCGTCGGCTGCGGCGTACTCGGATTCGGCGAGGTACAACAGGTTCGCCACGAACCCTTTCTCGTTCATGCCATCGGCAGTCCCTCCCTCGTAGACCGAGGCCACGACGCTGCCATACTTGCTGGTCCACTCCAGCGACCCCTTGCCGAGGCCGCCGTCTCGTTTCATTCCGCGCGGGAAGACCCACAGGTTGGTATGCATGTCTTCGACCCAGTCCATCGACCGGCCGGTGACGGTCTGTGCTTCCTTGCCGAAGTAGACCGCGCGCGTGCAGGCAGTCGCATCGTGCGTGCCCTCCACCAGCGCCACCAAAGCGACCGCGATAAGCAATAGGCACGAAAGACTCAGTCGTTGCATCATGGATAACCTCCTTACGTTGATCATGGAAATCAGCCCTCTGCCGCCAACCGACCCAAGCTCAACGACTGCGGAGGGCAACGCAGGCCATGCGGCACGGCAGAGTGGCCTAGACGTCTAAAGCGACGTCTAGGTTCATCAGAACAAGAAACCTTAACAACAATTCAATGCGAGTGCCTAAACCTCAGGCAGATGGAACTGATGTTCGTGGCGAATCTTGACCAGAGTGTAACATACGCGAATTTGCCAAATGATGACCAACCGATTCTCGGGCATCACCACTTATCGTTACGAACTCGCCGGGTATCAAGCAGGTTTGCGGGGGGCGAAGTCACTCGCTACGTCGCCAGCGTCCGATCAGTTTTCTGGTAACTGCTGGGCTGTGCCTGCAAGCAGCATATCGATTGTTACGTTTCCTGTGCCTCACGGCACCCAGACGTCCAGAGCGACGTCTGGGCCACCCCGCCACCCGAACGGGGTACGCTGCGCGATTTTTACCGTTTGACTCACCAGAAACGAAAAACCCCTCCGGCGAGTTGATCGCAGCGAAGGGGTGTTTCATTTTGAGATGTATGTCGGCAAAGTCTGCAATTGCCGGAGGTGGGAGTCGAACCCACACGAGGGGTGAACCTCGCCGGATTTTGAATCCGGTGCGTCTGCCATTCCGCCACTCCGGCGACAGCCCAAAGGGCCTGCCGATACACGAATGATTAATGACCAGCCGCGAGAATGCAAGTCTACACCACAGTGCTTCTCAAGACAGACATGAAATCGTCGAGGATCCCTTGCACTTCCGGATCTTTAAGAACTTCAACATTGGGTCGCCAGACGGGTGGGCTGCGGCGGTCGAACACGGTCATCCCCCGCGTCAGGTGGGCATCGGTTTCGACATCCACTGCTAACGTGAGGTGCTGGAAGAACTCCGGCTTCACCACCGCAGCGAGCGCGACGAGTTCGGGCAATCGCCACGATTCCATCCCCTGGAATTGATGATGACTGCGTAGTGCGAAGGGAACGATCGTCTGCAGCCATTCGCCAAAACGCCCCATGTGTTCGATGGGCAGGCGGTCGAGGAGACCAAAAGAGATCCCCACTTTTTGCGAGGCGTCGAATGGAACCAGCGTTTTGGTACAGGCCGATTTAAGAATCGAGCGGGCGGCCAATGGATCGTGATAAATGTTGAAATCTGCGGCAGGAGTGATGTTGCCGGGACCTTCGAGAGTACCTCCAGAAATGACCAGACCTTTGAGCCGCATCAGCAGTTCCGGGTCTTTCTCAGCAGCCAGGCTGATGTTGGTCAGCGGGCCGAGACTGAGGATCACCAGTTCCTGAGGGTAAGCGCGGGAAAGTTCAATGATGACCTTGGCCGCTTCTTTGGGATGAGCCGCATCGACATTCCGGCAAGGCCAGTCGGCCATGCCATTCTCTCCATTGAGCTGGCGATAATGGGCCAGATGCTGCGACGGGACACTGGCTGTCGATTCGTGAGCATCGGTCAGTTGTACGCCCAGTCGAGGCCAGCGCTGGGGATCGATAATCGTGACCAGTTCCTGCAGATTGACCGCGGCCTGTTTTGCAGAAATAAAACTGCCGACGGCGGTGAGACCGACGACATCAAGCCGGGGATCTTTCAGAGCGATGGCAATGGCGAGGGCGTCGCCTAAGCCGGGATCGGCATCGATCAGCAAGCGGATTGGATTCATGGCAAGATCTCTCAGATTCTCTGATCCATCAGCAGAAAGTCTACGTCCTCATTATAATGCGAGAGATTGCAGAGAGAGTCGAGTCATTTTGAGAGTTCATCGCTGATCCTCGAAAGAGATCGAGTGGAGATGAATCAGAGAGGATGGTTGTGTTGCTTGCCCGATTTGGCCTGATCTTTCTCGTATTGCCACTGATTGAGCTATATCTGCTGATCAAGCTTGGTCAGTGGATTGGCGCATTGGCCACCGTGGCGTGGGTGGTGCTGGCGATTGTGGCGGGGGTTTCTCTGCTGCAGTTTGAACTGCGCCGGGTGTCTGTGCAATTGCAGATGGCGGCTCGAAACCGGGAGCTTCCCACAGGGCATGTCTCCGATGCGGCGGCGATTTTTCTGGCGGGTGTGCTGTTGATCTTTCCCGGGCCGCTGACGGATGTGTTCGCAGCGCTCCTGCTCTTTCCGCTGACGCGCCGACCGATGGTCAAGCTGTTCAACTACTGGGTCTGGCCGCAAGGGAGCACAGTTTTCCGTTCGGCAGGAAGTGCTTTTGGTGGGTCAGGTTTTCAGGTTTACCAGAGCACGGTCTGGCAAGCGGGCCCACGGATGACAGATGCGGCAGACTTCGAAGGCCAGGGAGCAGAACAGCCGCGACTTCATCCTCATCCCTCGATGGCACAAGAAAGAAGCTCGGGAAACTCCGGCGGGCCGGAGATTATTGAAGCCGAATGGGTACGCAAGTCGGGTGAGGACCACTGAAGACTAAAGAGACGAAGAGCGCAGACGATCTGTCTCAATTGTCCCCCCGGACGACAGATCGACCACGCTCTTCGTAAAAGCGAATGCTGTAACGTGGACTGCTTAAGTCGATTTTGCAGTGCTGAGAAAGCTGAAGAGGCCTTTACGCGGCTTCTTGCTTTCATCGGGTTTTTCTTCGCTCGCCTGCGGTTTTTCAATCAGTTGCTGGGCGAGTTGAATGAAGCTCTTGGTTAAGCGCGACTTGGGAGATTGAATGATGAGTGGCACGCCATTGTTGCGAGCTTCGACCATCACTGCGTAATCGTTCGGAATCTGAGCGAAGACTTCCCGCCCCAGTGTTTCGAGAGCTTTGGTCAGGCTGATCTGGCTGTCTTCGAGACCAATGCGATTGACGACAATGCGGGTCTTTTCGGAAAGTCCTTCGTGATTGCTGAAGAATTGCAGCAGACGCACGGTATTTCTCAGGCTGGGAAGATCGAGCTGAGTTGTCAGCAGAATCATGTCCGCGACTTCAAGAGCGGCCAGATCGGAAGGACCGTAGCTCTTACTGATATCGACCACCAGATGCGTGAAGGTGGCCTTGAGCAGAGCAATCACTCGCCGCAAGACTTCGGGAGAGATCGAGATACGATCATCCAACTGGACGGGCCTGGGGAGCAGGAAAGCGCCGCATTCGTGCTTGGTGAGCGATCGTTTAAGGAGTGCGTAATCGAGCCGACTGATGTTATCGGCGACATCTTGAATCGTGTAATCGGGAATGATATCGAGCCAGACGTCGGCATCTCCCAGCGCCAGATCGAGATCGATAATTGCGACACTGGCAGAAGGCTGACTGGCCAGCGCACAACCCAGATTGACTGCCAATGACGTGCAGCCAATCCCGCCAGAGACGCCAGCCACAGCAATGACCTGGCTGCTGCGCACTGTGCCTTCACTGGTGCGGACACCGCCGGCCTGTTGAATTCGGTCGATGGCAGCGAGGAAATCATCCAGCTTAAGTGGAGCATTCAGGAATTCCCGGGCCCCATTTCGCATGGCCTGCAAAATCAGCGAACCTTCGGTGGAACTGCTGATGACCAGCACTTGCGTGGTGGGGAGTTCTGTCGAGATCCGGCTGACGAGATCGAGACCTTTCTGGGGATTGGAATCGAGGGCAATCAGTGCAATGTTCGGCTGGGTCTGCATGATGACGTCGGCAAAGAACTCGTACTTTGAGCACTCGGCTTCGAGCCAGACCATGTCGATGCCCAGGAGGAGCGTTTTGAGCGCATTCCTCGAACTGTCATGCGGATCGACAAGTGCGAGTCGAATAACGTTTTTCATGATACAACCATCCGGTTTCGAGCTATGCCAGCAGGAATGACCGGCCCAACGATCTTGTGAAGTGAATGCTGACCCTGGAAATTGAGTGATGCGTTCAAGGCCGACTCAGAAATCCTTCTCCAGGAATCTGATGTCGCCCTACCATGTGTTCCGTCTACGGACGAGTTCCTGAAACAGGCTGAATCAAACCACCGGGGGCTGGATTTCGACCGCCCGACTGTTCGACATCCGATCGACCCGTCGCTGGAGTGCGAGGCCCGCTGAACTTCGAACTTCCGGCAACGGATTGACCTGTGGCGTTGTTGCGATTGCGAGTCACCCCGGGAGGAGCCGGGATATCTCCTGGTGAGCCAGTTGGCGGACTGATCGGAGGTACAAATTCTTGTGGTGAGGGCGTGGATCGTTCTGTTGGCCATGGTGCTGATGGCTGGCCAGCACCGGGATTGCTGATTCCGGGAGATGGTGGTGGTGGCAATGGCCCGCCAGGAGTAATCAGACCTGGTGCGGCAGGTGGCAATGGATAATCTGCAGGAATTGGCGAGAGGCCTGAACCTGTCACACCTGACGGTGTGGACGAGCCACCGCGAGGCCCACAATTGGGGCAGGGATCGCCATAGTTAGGAACTTCGATGACCCCTTGGCCGAAGAGTTCGCGATCTGTAGGCACTGCGGATGCGGTACCGGGCAGCCTGTCGGGAACCTGAGCAGGATCCATGGCACTGACGAACTCGGGAGTAATCAGCACGAGCAGTTCGGTTTCGGCTTCATCGTAGTTTACCCGGCGGAATGCGGCCCCCACGTAGGGAAGTTCGCCCAGGAAGGGGATCTTCGATGTTTGTGCGGTTTTGCGGGAGGAAATCAGACCACCGATGGCCAGTGTTTGACCGAAGTTCATTTCGACTTGAGTTTCGACAGTTCGTTTGGTCAAGCCGGGAACTGTGGTGCTGTTGAGTGTGACGGCGTTGGTGAGGTCTCTTTCGCTCACTTCAGCAATGATGGTTTGTTTCAGACGATTGGGTGAAAGAATCATCGGGACTGATTCGAGCCTGACGCCGAATTCTCGCCATTCGATGGCGATCGTTCCTAAACCTTGAGGGACCGGGATGGGGAATTCGCCACCACTGACAATCTTGGCAGGCTCGCCACTGCGGGTGAGAATGGTTGGTTCGGCCTGGATTTTGAGCAAGCCTTCTTCGCGAAGCGCTTCGAGAAGACCACCGAAAGCAAAGTCGTCACCCACAATTCCTAACGACATGGTCGCGTTACGAAAACCCGATTGAGCCAGACCAACACCTGGCGGCCCGCCAATCGGGACGGTGAATGCATCCAGAGGAGAGATTGCCCCCGGGGTACTCGAGAAGGCGACATTTCGACCCAGGTAAGTGAAATTGAGGCCCAATGATCGCAGCTTGGATCGTTGAACTTCCATGACTTTACAGCGCAGTTGAACCTGCTGCGGGCCACCCATCTTCATCTGATTCAAGACGTTAGGATAATAGAGCTTGGCGATATCTACGATCTCGGTGATTTGTTGTGGTTCGACGACCCAGCCACGCAAAAGGACGTTGTCTTTCAGCTTGGTGACGGTGACGGAGGTATTGGGGTATTCGCGGCTAAGGACAGCTTGAAGTAATCGAGCATCGCCCGCCACCATGACATCGATGGTGGTGATCGCTCCATTTTCGTCGGTGATCACCATGGTGGTGATTCCTTCGGTGATTCCTTGAACTCGAAGCTGATCGTGGGCGAGAGCAGTCACACTGAGAACTGCCGGATCAAATCCATCAACACGCAGAATTTTGCGCGGGAATTGGACAACGCGGGCAAAGCGCTCGGCAATTTCGAGCTTTGTTCGCGATGCAGTGATCTGAACGACTTCTCCGGCGACGGGAGCATTGCCGTTCTGTGCGAAGGCCATTCCAGAGGACGAAGTGAGCCCTGGATAGGAAAGAAAGGACTGGCAGAGGCAAAGCCCCCAAACCAGTGCTGCACGCCAGCGGTGAGTGTGAATTCTGACCTGCATCCCTGCACCTCTCGTTCAATCCGTCGAACGATTGAAAAACAATTGATTTCGTTTCATGGCGACCTGGTGATTCAAGATCAGGAGATGATCGTTGAAACTCCGGTACGCACTCACTGACTATTTTCGCATGGCCCGCGAAGTGAAAATTTTCTTATGTATTCAGTCGTGCTGAGCGAGATTTAAGTCTTGGTTCATCACGACTGAAGTTGTTGCTTTATCTTTTCATTGCGTTTGAAGATTGCATCGCCGAAGGTGAATCTTCGGGTGACTTGATGCGATCCGTACGATTTTCGGGTGTGGATACCGAATTGGTTTTCTTGGTCGTTGTTTGAGATTTCGATTTTCCCAGGCCCAGCATTCCTAACCAGCCACCTTTTGCTGGCTGGTTGTTCGCTTTGGTTGAGGGGGTGAGAGTCTCTGGGCTTTCTGGCAGTTCGAACTCAGCGACCTGCTTTTTATCGCCATTAAAAATCTCAACTTTCCAAGTTGGTTTTGGTGGAGGCGGTGGTTCGACCACTGGTGCTGTTTCATCGGTGCTGGAGTTCAGAAAATCAGCGAACGATGGCTGAGGCATTGCTGGTGTTGGAGATGGCGAAGCAGGAAGGCTGCTGGCCACGCTTTGTGGAGTCGCGACAGGTTCTTGATCTTCAGGTTCATCGAAAAGTTCTGCCAATTTGCGATCGAGGGCATTTTCATCGAGATCACCAGTCTGCTCGGCAGGAGCTTTATCGTTGCGGCCTCGCAAGAGCAGGTGGAGAGTTCCCTTTTCCTGTGCGAGTTGCAGCAAGGCTCCCTGGCCTGGGTAAACCAGCAAGGAAACGTTCTTGGATTGAGAGGAATCTTCTTTAGCGGCTTCCGTTCCCATGCGAACGGAATCTGTCGCCCAGACCTCGATATATTGGAGGACTGTGCGAGTTTTGAATGTCTTGCCGTACTTGGGTCGAGTGTAGGAATAGGTGACTTGGACATCGACACGGTCACCTGGGGAGAGCAAGCCGCTGTGCGTCATGGTGGCCGTCACTGGAACAGTGACGACGCGCATGCCTGGCGGAATCTCCATTGAAGCGCCGTATTCGCCCTTGTTACCCAATTGTTTCTTGAGAACATACTGGCCCTCGTAGAGTTTCACACGAGGAGCCCGCTTATCGTATTCTTCTTTGCTGCTGATGACGTCATCAGGAGCTTCACTTTTCGAGACCAGTTTAAAGCCCACACAGGTTTCATCCAGAGGAGTCCCTGCCTGAACCTCTTTGCGAGCCACGAGCACCTTGATTTTCGGCCCGGAGCCTTCTCCGGAACGATTGCCTAACGTCTGTTGAACTCCCATCATGGCAATCAGCCCGCAGGCCACAGCCACCAGCATGAGAATCATGGGTTTCATTTTCATAGTACCACTCCGAGTGGAATCTCTGGTCGAGAGAACGAGGCTGAATTGTCACTATCATTCAGCATAGGTCACATTCTCAGGACAGGTCGAAAGATTCCTGACTCGATACAAAGAGCCCTCCGCGGTGAGGCGGAATGGACGCTATCAGCATTGATCGGTCAAGAAATGGCAGACTCTTCACTCTTTGACGCCTGCAACCATCAGAACGATTGAACGAGTTGTGCCACAGATGCGGCCATGGCGAACTCTGCAGAAACTCTTCAATTCGTTGGAGACCAATTTCGTGCATTTGGAGCAATATGCACTGAAAATGGCTCAAGCCACCAAAAGACGCAGACTCTGCCGATAAGAGCAGAGTCTGCAATAAATTCTGGCTGTGATTTTCGAATCCATCGAGAAACTGGCTTTAGATCAGACCGGCATAGACAAAGTAGGCAATCGATCCAATGCAGATGGGAATTCCGTAGGGCAACAGCAGCATCCGGGGCTTACGTTCGGCTGCAATTTCTGACAGCTTGCGTGGATCGCGAATCGTGGTCCATTCGGTCCAGATCAACATGGCCTGACCGACGTGCTTGTGCAGATCTTTGCGATAGCAGGCCATGATGATGGCCATAATCGCACCGACAACGACAGAGACCATAAAGGCTTGCCACGTAATGGCTGCACCCAGCCAGGCTCCCATGCCCGCCATGAGCTTCACGTCACCAGCACCCATACCACCCACTGCGTAAAGTGGCAGCAGGCAGGCCAGGCCGACAACCATACCAATCAGTGAATCACCCAGACCGGCCCAGCCGCCCATGACGAAGCCATAAATCAGGCCGCTGAGCACCATGGGGAAAGTAATCCAGTTAGGAACTCGCAATTCTTTACCGTCGATCCAGGCAGCAAGAATGAGCACCAGAGAAACAAATTTGACATCCCAATGCTGCATGAGAAAACTCTGCCAGTCCATGATCCATAACCTTTCATTTGAGGGGCAATTGGGCTGGTGAGGAGGAGTTCAGCCAGCAACGAAAAGTCCGATTTCAGCCTTCCAAATAAGGCCGTTTCACAGGGAATCTAGGTCATGTTTCGCAAAGGCGACGGAAGAAATTCTTGAGAATTCTTTTTTCCAGACCGGATTTCCGGGCCATGAGAACGCTGGATGTCTTGCGATGTGCAAAAGTTTCCTGGCCTTCGATTCCACATCATGGAAGAAACATTCCAGTTGAATAGAACGAAAGGTCATTAAAAACAGACAGCCAGACGCCAGAATGACGATCAAGGTCATTCTGGCGACTGGCTGAGATCGTTAACACGTTCTTCGTCGTGACACTCCAGAGAGTGGAACGAAGGTGAATTGCCGGAATGTTTGTTATCTGCCCAGCAGTAAGGTGACAGCCACCATCAGTCCCGCAAAAGTCGCAGTGATCAGCTCGGCAACACCGTTGGCGGCAAATTCGATCCAAAAGGGAAACATAAACCAATCCGTTTCGTGAACTGAAATTTCGTATGTAAAGCCCGCATCAATGCTCCAAAAGCCGCCGCACGACTGGTCTGTCTTGCGGCGGCTATGGAATTTTCAGAATCAGCCCAGACTATGTCGCGAGAGTATCGGCGACGTTCTGGAACTTGGCAGCGGCGTTGGTGCCGATGGCCTGCACAGCTGTGAGGCAAACGATCACGATCAGGGCCAGCATGACCGCGTATTCAACGGCTGTTGGACCATCTTCAGAAACCAGGAACTTCTTGACGCTGTTGATAATCTGCATTTCGACACACCCTCTGAATGATGACTGTGACCAGCATGTGTCAAGAACCCGCTGCTACCACCGGAGTAACAGTCCCTGATTCCCGATCCACATACAGGCTCGCAAATTTCAGTAACCCAGACGGCAATCTGTTCGTGGTTGCTGGCATTTGCATTTCGTACGACCGCTTCATCGAGGGTTGTTGTTGGCCTCGCTGAAGGGCTTCACCAGAAAGCTAGGTCACATTTACGATGAGTCAAATTGCTGCTTGTAGAAAAATTTTGACGATCCGGTTGCCTCGTGGGATCATGCCGGCGATGTGGCAAATCAGAAACAAGCCAGGGGCCAGTTCGAATCAAGTTGCGAAAAGGTGCGCCAGGCGAATCATTTCTGCAACATCACGACTTTGACGGTTCTTCATTGGCAAAAGGATCAGCCGCAGGCCACGGAGTTCTGAGGAGCATCTGCGACGGCCACTGGAGAGTCACTTTTCAACCCTCGCGATGTTTTTGAGAGCACCAGGTTCCGCAGGCGAGTAAAGACGCTAGGGACCGCCCAGCCAGCGAGGCCAGAAACAACGTCTGATAAGCCGCCATGGCGTTTTCTGGTGTTGATGCTTCTAACAGCCAGCTCAACCACCAGGCTCCGGCAATGCCAGAAAGGCCAGCGGCCATACCAGCACCTAATCGAAAGACGGCAAACGAGGCACTGCGGTCACCCTCAGGGCTTAATCGTAGCGCCATATGAGGGCCGGCCACGTTCACTGCGCCAAAGGCTCCCCACGCGACATACGCACCGCCAATCATCCACCAGTTCTGCGGCGATGAGAAGTAGAAAAAGAGCATCGAACTGGCAGTGATCGCCGTTCCGAAAGTCAGTACATACCCTTCTCGTTGTCTCGAAGAGAATTGCCCTCCTTGCCAGGAGGCTGGCAGTTGAATCAAGTACGTGAGAGAGAACATGGCCTGCATGGGGAGAATCGACATTTTGAGGATCTGATACTGATACTGTGCCAGGACAGCCTGAGTTAACCCGTTCGCTGCTCCCAGACACCACGCATGGGCAATCAGCCAGCCATACCCCGGTTGTTGAAACGATTCGCGTAAAGTCGCCCACAGCCCAGTGCTTCTTCGAACCTGGGCCAACGAGACTTCTGGCAAAGCGAGCATGGGAAGAAGAGAAGCCAATTGCAGCAGGACACCTGTGAGAAAAATTCCTGCATAGACCATAATCAGCAATTGATTGGAGCCAGTCATGCGGGCCTGTGACTGTGCAAAATCGCGAATCGCCGCTGCGATGAATGGCAGCAGCAGTTGTGTGGCAATCATCGCCATGGAACGTATCGCGAGAGTCCTTCCCCAAAGTGGTGGCGCTGCCAGTAGACTGATCCAGTCACTCCAGGCAGCAAAGGCAATCCCCTGAAAAACACTGGCTAAAGAGATCGCCAGGATGATCAGCCAGAGTGCCGTTTGGGGATCAGGAAAGTCGTGATGCAACAGCGCAATCCCCGGGATGCAGACGAAAAACAGCCGGGAGACAACGGTTGAAAACCACCAGAGATGTCGGCGACCCCACCCACTCTGAAGTAGCGGCCTCGCATACAGTCCGGCTAAACCACATAAATCGGGCAGCGCGAGCAATAAACCCAGCATCCAGCCCTTCGCACCCGCTTCCTGAACGAACCAGTTAAAGAAGACACCACTGGTCAACGTGCTGCCTGCCTGCCAGAAGAAGGATGTCAGGGCGATTCTGATGGAAAGTCCTGCAGGTATGGGCAATGTGGCTTTCAAGAATCCATTCCTCGATCAGCGGGCAAACTCAAATTTGATTTTTAGTAGGCAGGGGGCGATCCAAATTGTCTTGATCTCAGGTTGCGACTCGAATCCGCAGTCAGGTGAGCTTAAACTGTGGCAGTTTGAATACGACTGAATCAACATCGATTTCCGATACCCTGCCGTCGGTGGGACTTTCGATAAGGCCTGAATATGTTTTCGATGGAGTTGCTGGAAGAGATTTCCCGGCTGACCACTCCGGTGATTGCCGGAGCTGCCGTCGTCCATGTGCTGATCTTTCTGTATCTGTGGGTCTGGGCCAATCGCGATTTAAAGAGAATCTCTGCCGAGTTCGAACGCTTCACACGCGGGTTGGATCATCGCAGCGTGCTGGAGCCTTACTCGAGTCTTTCTGATCAGATCGATGCCTTTCTGGCGGATGTTCGCGATGTATTGGAAAATCCGCTGCGAAAGACAGAACGTCGGTTACTGCTGGATCGTCTCGTGACGCTGGATGAACACCGGCGCTATCTGCAGTCGCAAAGCTTCGAGACTCTTTATAACGTCGCCCGGTCGATGATTGAGGCTTATCCGATGGCGGGTGTTCTGGGAACCATCATTGCCATTGGTTGTGCACTGCAACAATCGCCTGGTGAAGATGGACGGCAAACGATTCAAGCCATTGTGCAGTTCTTTGGAAACTCAATCTGGTCCACTTTTGCCGGCCTGCTGGCGGCTATTCTGCTGATGTTTATCAACAGTTTGTTCGAAACGAAGTTTCGGCGGTTGGCAGAGAATCGAAGCTTTGCTCGTGAAACCGTCGCGATGGCTCGCCGAGAACTGGCCATTGTTCCCGCCGGGAATGGCGGGGATCACCAGACAAGGCCCGTTGAAACGACGAGGTTGGCACCATGAAGCCGCATCGACTGGTGTTTCAACTCACATCACTTCTGGATCTGCTGCTGATTGTGATGTTCGCACAGTATCTCGAGATGCGTGTGCAGGAAGAGGAACTTCGTTTCACAATGGCGGCTGAGAGACAATCGCTGGAGCAGGAACTCTGGAGACGCTCGACCGAAGCCTCATTATCGCGACAGGAGATCGAGCGATTGATGGGCGTTATCGAGCGAGTCTTTCAGCAAGATCCTCAAGAACTGCTGAAACTGCTCGATAAGCAGCCACCTGGAATCACTCAAAACCAAGGTGTTGCCGGTGCACAGGCTGAAGCACAGCTGCTGCGAACTCGACTGGTGCGACATTTTCAGACACATGATGAGATGCGAAAACGGATCGACCTATGGCAGCTTCATCTGGCAGCCAATGGAATTGTGCGTGTCGATACGGGCCGGGGCTTGCCGACAGTTGAGTTTCGCGTCACGACGGCTGAACAAGTCGCACAGGATCTCTTTGCGCTTTCTAAAACAGTCGATCAGCCCAAGAGTCTGGTCGTCATGTTGTTAACGTGGGGTGACGCCAGGTTTGGTGATCGCCAGGTGATGGAACAGGGGCTGGAACTGGCGGCAGAGCGGATGCAGAAAGATGCCGGGACGAGGTCTCGAATTGAGCGGGCCACGCTGGGTTATCGCAGCGATACCGATCGTCTTCCGCAAGTCCCTTGATTCCCACGGCATGACGAGTTTGACTTATCAGCCAGCACGAATGATGACCAGAGCCATAGACAACAGGTGAGAAGCATGTCAGACGATAATCGATATGATGGCCGGATGCCTTATCGCAAATGCGGGAAGTGGGGCCTCAAACTCCCGGCGATTACCCTGGGTTGCTGGCACAACTTTGGCGGAAGTGCGCCCACGGCCAATCAGCGGGCGATGATTCACACCGCCTTCGATGCGGGGATCACCCATTTTGATCTGGCCAACAATTACGGCCCGCCGCCGGGTTCTGCCGAAGAAAATGTAGGACAGTTACTTCGCGAGCTTCCTCGCGATGAGATCATTGTCTCTTCGAAAGCGGGCTACCTGATGTGGCCTGGGCCCTATGGCGAATATGGTTCCCGCAAATATCTGCTGGCGAGTCTGGATCAATCGTTAAAGCGGCTGGGTTTGGATTATGTCGATATCTTCTACAGTCATCGATTTGACAGTGAGACTCCCCTCGAAGAGACGATGGGTGCCCTGGAAACGGCTGTAAAACAAGGGAAAGCTCTTTATACCGGGATCAGCAGTTACACTTCGGATCAGTCGATTGCCGCTATTCAGACATGTGCTGCTAAAGGCTTTCAACCGCTGATCATTCATCAACCCAATTATTCCCTGCTCAACCGCTGGATTGAAAAGCGGTTACTGAATGTCACGGGATTACACGGCATGGGTGTGATTGCCTTTTGCCCGCTTTATCAGGGGTTGCTGACGGATAAATATCTGAATGGCATTCCTGCAGGGTCGCGCGCAACGGTGACGGGTTCCCTCTTGCGTGAAGGAGATCTGCGGCCGGAAGTGATTGAAGTCGTTCGCAAGCTCGCGGAACTGGCGAGGCAACGTGGCCAGACATTGGCACAAATGGCACTGTCGTGGGTCCTGCGTGACTCACGTGTCACGACGGCACTGATTGGCGCCAGCTCGCCGCAACAGATTCTGGAAAATGTCGAGTGTGTAAAAAAACTCAGCTTTACCCGTGAAGAACTTCAGCAGATTGACGCCTGGACCAGCAGTATCGAATTGCCAGCCAGCCCCTGGGCGACTGAGTAACGGCAAACCCGAAGTTTTGTCTGAATTCGTCCTGAATTTTGGCGACTTCTGGAGAGATGAGTGTTCAATGAGAGTGTTGAACACGGGCATTCCTTACGTCGTTGTCTGGCCATGGAGAAAACAGCATGAGCTATCTTGTGAGTCGTCGGTCGTTCTTAAGGGCCGCTGGCTTTGCTGCGGCGATCAATGTTTCTGGTGTTTTCGCTGAAGAACTTATGCGAACACCGGCACTGACAGAGGGGCCCTTTTACCCGGATCATTTACCACTCGATACTGATAATGATCTGCTGGTGGTGAATAACCAGATCACTCCTGCTGTGGGCGAGATTACTCATCTTTCGGGGAAGTTGCTGAGTTCTACGGGTGAGCCCATCCGTAATGCGTTCATTGAGATCTGGCAGGTCGATGGGAACGGGGCTTATCTGCATACCGGAGACAGTCGACATGCCAATTTTGACAAGAATTTTCAGGGATATGGTCGCTTTCTGACAGCGAGTGACGGGAGCTATTACTTCCGCACGGTGAAGCCAGTCCCTTACCCGGGGCGAACTCCGCACATTCACTTTGGTGTCAGTCTGGGTGGGAAGCGAGTCCTCACAACTCAACTCCTGATTAAGGGACACCCGCAGAACGAGCGGGATGGTGTCTTTCGCGGGGTGAAGTCTGAAGCGGAGCGAAACCTGTTGCTGGCAGATTTCGATAAGATCCCCAATTCGCCGATTGGTGAACTCGCGGCGAAGTTTGACATGGTTCTGGGCCGGACACCCGAAGACGATCATCAGGTCCACGGGATTGCTCAATCGGAAATGGCAACAGGCGGTGGCCGCGGGCCGGGTGGCCCTCGAGGCGGTCGTCCTCCGGGTGGGCCAGGTGGAAGGCCGCAACGGCCCAATGTGCCACCTTCGGGTTCCACTGAAGAGTAACAGGCATCACGCGCGTTGCGGCACTTATACGAATTCCAATCAATGATTGCGCGGCGGGTGGCTGGGGTTGAGTCTTCGAAACCCCAGCGATTATCGGCATGAACTGGGGGTTCGCGAAGACGCTCAACCCCAGCTACCCCATACCAATGAGTGCAGTTGAATATTGGAAGCCGTATTCGAGGATCATCCTCTCCAGAAGGTACCGTCACGCGATTTCGTTTTGATTTATGCAGACGAAATCCAATTAACGGTCGCGCGGCCAGCCGGAAGAGTTCGACATCGGTGGCTGGGGGGCAGCCCCGGCTGGTGCAGAGGTTGTCGGTTGGGCATGACCTGTCTGCAGGATCGTATTCATCCCCAGCGATGGGCTGCTCGACATTGGATTCGCCAATTGAGATTGAGCCTGCAGAGAGGACTGATCCGGGAATGACTGAATGCTGGTGATGGTTTCCTTCACCTGCTGCATTTCCCGGCCATCGGCAGTCTGAACGAGCATATCGAGCACACTTGTCAGCCGGGAACTTGTGGGCAGGCCCGTCGCACGATCCACCCGGCAATCGCCCGCCTGTCGTCCACCTCGCACAGAAACCTTGATCCCTTGAGGGCCATATTGAGCCGATGATGGGGCATAGGCGCCGACAACATCGATCACGACTTCGCGAGGGCCCAGGTCTTTGACCAGGCAGCGAGTTTCCAATGTCAGCGGAATCGGGCCGTCGGTTCGTTTGGGTGGTAACACCCAGGTGGAACCGACAGTCACTTCCTGGGCTCCGCGAGCGGGCAGGAGTCCAATTGAGTTATCAATAAAGTTGGCAACACCTTCATCGTGAGGCAGCACCGCCAGTTGACCAATCACATGCGCCTTGCGTTCCGCAGGAACATGTGCCACACAGCGTTGTACAAATTCTTCGAAGCCCAGAACTTCCGCTACCCGGCGGTCAGGCCCCAGCCAGAAGCCAAATCCATTGCCAGGGAGACCGGCATAAGCCACCGCTTCCTGGGGGATCGCCGCTGCGTTCTCAGCGGAGTTGTAACTGATCGACTTGCCACCGAGATTCTGCTGAAATTGAACGCGGTGATACTGCACTGAGAAACGCGTTCGATCAGCCTGAATCTCATCCACTTGCAGGACGAGTTGAAGTTCCAGTCGGCTCGTCCCCACCACATGCGAAGGTGTTCCCTGTGAGACACGTTGATCGACAGTTTTCAGTAGTGGAAAGCGATCGCCCACTTTGACGCGTAATTCGAGTTTTTCGGATGCCAGTGCCGGTGCTGCGGGTGTTTGCGCAATTCCATTCGATAAGTCTGTAGCATTCGTCTGGCTGCCAGTAGACATTCCCATGTCTTTAGCGACTTCGGAAGAATCGCCAAAATCCAGCTCTAGGTCGGAAGTCTCGTCGCCTCCCGATGAGTCACAGCCAGCCATGAAGATGACGATTGTGAGAAAACAGCCAAACCAACCCCAATTCTGGAAAAGTCTGGCGCTGAGAATACGGAATTCAGGAGATGTCATTCCCATGTTCTGCCGACATCCTGTCTGAGATGGAATAGACTTAAATTGTTCTGTGGAAACGCTTTGTTGCAATATAGCGTAGTGCGAAAATTCCTTGAGATCCTCTGCCAGAAATTACCGCATCCAGAGATTATCAGCGAAATGGCGATTTAAGGAAGAGTAGCTTGAACAACCGGGAGTTGGAGAAGGCAGATTCTCGTGGAAATCCGGTCAGTGACAAGGCAGGGTATTAGTGTCGGCCGAATTCGATCTGGCAAGCAAGTTGCCGGGAGACTGCCATGGTCAAACGCCTCATGTCATCCGCTTCCTTTCGAGGAATGATCGTTTCGGCGTCTTTGCATGCGGCTCTGCTGGTTTTGCTCAGCTTCATCGTCTTTCATTCAAAAGAACTGCCTGATCATCCGCTGCTGACCACCGCGTGGGCTGATCAGGAATCACGACAGGAGCCGCTGTCTGCGATCGTTTCTGTAATGGAACCGGATGAGCTTGATCCTCTGATTAAAGCCCAGACCCGCATGGACCAGGGAGGATCTGCGGAAGTCCTCTTGGCCGAAGATCGCTTGAGTATGGTCGATGAACTCTTCCTCGAAACCAACCCTGCGATACTGCTGGAATTGCAACCCGCTGTGCCTGGCGCCGTGGCAAAACCTGCGAGGAATACCAAAGCCAGTGGCAAAAATCGGACAGGGGGAAGTGGAAATGGAAAGGGTGTCGGGAAAGGCTCAGGCCGCGGTGCAGCCGGGCAAGGGATCTTTACGCGGAGCTCATCTGCTCGAAAGGTTGTTTATGTGGTGGATTGCTCGTTGAGCATGAACGCACCTCACCCACCTACATATTATCGCACGGGGGTTCCGGCCACTCGATTTCAGCGTGTGCAGTTGGAACTGGTGCAAGCTGTTGAGACATTGCCTGAAGAAACCGAGTTTTCAATTGTCTTTTTCAGTGATCGAGCCTTTGCCATGCCGGGAGAGGCCATGGTGGTGGCCTCTCAGGAAAACAAAGTGAAAGTGCTGAAGTGGGTCGCGTCATCCATGACGATGTCCGGCGGTACCGATCCACGCGAAGCTCTTTCCGTCGCCTTGAAAATGGAACCACAAGTCATCTATCTGCTCAGTGATGGTTCTTTCCATCCTGTCATTCAACAGGATTTGTTCAAGCTGCAGCAGGAGCGGATTCAAATTCACACGATCGCTCTCGGTGAACCTGCTGCAGAGGCCGTGTTGAAGCAGATTTCGGACCGCAATCGAGGCGAGTTCTCATTTGTTCCTTAACGGCACAATCTGGCTGTTTTCGAGTGGCATCGATAATGGCGATCAAAGTGCTTTCGAAAACTGGCAGCCAGCATAAACGGTGGCAGCACATTGAATCGCTTCGAGAATGGCCTCATCAGCCAGACCCAGTTGACGGGCTTTGGCCACATGTCCTTCCGTGCAGGGCTTGCAGCCGTTGACATCACTGACGGTGATGTTGATTAACTCGACTTCAGTATCTGTCAGGCTGGTGCCGGCAAACGTATGGGCTCTGAGTCCCACGGGCATGCCACTGAAAAGATCACTGCCACTTAAATCGCGAAATTTGAAGAAGACGTTGTACATCGCACAGGTGGCCTGAACGGCGAGAGCATCTGCGACGAACTGAGATTGGGCCGATTCACTTCCTTCGACCAGTGTTCGCAGGCGATGGGCAAAGAATTCCGTCATCGACTTCACACCGGCTGTATGGCTGACAGCCAGTCCAATCAAGGCTTTATCTTTCAGGCTGAGTTTGCCCTGGGTATAGCAGAACTTCTTGAAGTTCATGTAATAGTCGTTCACGAATGACGGCACGATGGCCATGTGATGAAAGAACTCCGGGATCGAATCTGTCCCGAAAACTTCGGCCAGACGGGATAACGTCTGCTGGGCCTTCTCATCAATTTCTGCTGGTGTGCGTGCAGGCCAGTAAGGATGCATCATGATTCCTGTCAAAAAGATGTGGGAATAAACGCTCGATATGAGATGGTTTGAGCGTTGTCGAGTAAAGAAAACAGCCACTGGGAACGCTCGAAGTCCAAGCGTTCCAGGGCTGTATTCGTACTATGTGAGAATCTTCCTGCCGGAAGATCGAGACTGATGTACTGACACCAACTGTTAAGGAACTAGTTGAGTGTAGACTCACCTTTTTTCCAGTTGCAGGGGCAGAGCTTGTCTGTCTGGAGCGCATCGAGGACTCGCAGAACTTCTTCCACACTGCGGCCCACGGAGAGATCGTGAACGGCGAGCCAGCGGACGGTACCGGTGGGGTCGATCAGGAAAATGCCGCGATAGGCAATGCCCTGCTCTTCGTCGAGGACGCCATAAGCCGTTGAGAGCGTGTGAGCCGTGTCGGCGAGCATCAGATGCTTGAGGGTTGCCAGGTCTTTATGGCTATCGCACCAGCCTTTGTGAGAGAACACGCTGTCTGTGCTGGCTGTGAGGAGTACGCAATTGCGATCAGTAAAGTCGCCGACCGCCTTGTCGAAAGCGACAATTTCCGTCGGGCAGACAAATGTGAAATCGAGTGGATAGAAGTAGAGGCAAACCCACTTCCCACGAAGATCAGCCAGACTCACCTTGGTGAACTGGGCATCGGTATTGTCTTTGGTACGGTCATAGGCTTGAACCGAGAAGTCTGGAGCAGGCTTACCAACGCGAGCAGTCATTATCAATTCCACCTTGTAAGAACACGAAATCATTCAAAACCGATTGAGTGCAGACTCAAATCGGCTGAATGGTTGATCATTTGGCCAATCAGTCACTGGATACTGCCTGTGCTGACTGAGCTAAGTATAGCCTGCCAAGGATGGCAGACAAAGCCTGCGGCAACAATGCTTGCGATAGGTTTTCCCTATGAGTGTTGCCCGCCAGGGTCTGATCATGGGGGAGATTCTTAAACCAAGAAACCCTGGAAATCCAAGGATTTCCAGGGTTGATCTTATGAGCTTCAAGCCAAATCAGATGCTTTAAGGGATCTACTGGCTGCAATCAATTTTAGAAACCTGCCGGGATCTTGAGCAGGCCACCCTTGGGCTTATCGCCAGTCTCTTTACCGAGACCGAAGACAGTCACATAGGCGTTGCCATCTTTATCGAAAGCCAGGGCTGTGGGTCGATCAAGTGAAAGCACCTTTTTGGGTTTGATCTCTTCGCCTTCAATTACGAGTTCAAAGAGCCCGCCCTGTGTGGGATCTGGCCAGGCAAAATCAACAGCATAGAGCTTGCCATTGGGTGCGTAAGCCAAACCGGTAATGTCGTGCAAACCTGTCTTATAATTCTTGAGCAGTTTGCCGTCTTCCGGACTGTAGAACGTCACGAGTGAATCGCCGGCGACGTTGACTTCGCCACCTTGACTGATGACGAGTTCTTTTCCATCAGGTGTGACAGTGGCTGCGATCGGGGCATCCACATTGACTGCTTCTTTAGTGGCCAGCCATGGTTCGAGGTTGCCTGGCTTGCCGTCGGTGATGACAGAACGGGCGACCCAGCCTTTGGCATCGTTGCCATTGGCCGTGACGTAAAAGCTGTTTCCAATGACTGCAACGCCGTAAAAATTGCCTTCACCTTTGGGGCTGGCATCTCCAGGGGCGATGGGGCCCACGGTGAATTCCGCATCGGTTTCTTTGCGGGGAGGGCCGGGAGTTTTGTCTTCGATCTTGTAGATACGAACAAGCTCTTCACCATCAGGGCGGCTGCCATCTGCCACAATCAGCTTGTCAGTCCCCAGCAAGGCGACACCCAGTGGCCCAATATCATACTTGGGGCCTTTGCCGTAGACATCTGTCGGGAAGCCTTCGACTTCGAGGAAGATCTTGTGTGGCTTCCCTTGAACCAGTCGAAAGACCCCCTGCTTGGAGACGATGAAGACGTGGCCATTTCCGCCATGAATGGCGACGCCCGTGGGGTTATCCAGGTGCTCGACCAGTTCTACGGTCTTGGGTGCTGCAGGAGCTTCGGCTGGCTTGGCTTCAGCTGGTTTGGTTTCCGCCGGCTTGGTTTCAGCCGGCTTGGTTTCTTCAGGCTTGGCCTGTTCGGGCTTAACGTCGACCTTAGGGGTATCAGCCTTGGCTTCTTCGACCTTGGGAGCCTCAACCTGTGGTGCTTCGGCTTTGGGGGCTTCAGCCTTCGGGGCTTCTGCGGGTGCAGGAGTTTCCTGAGCACTGATTGAGGTCATTGTGATTGCTGAAACCAGCAATGCTGAAGCTAAACTTCGTGCCGATGGGAGTTCATTCATCCAGAAACGCATCCCTCGTTCCTCTCATCTAAATAAGGTCTGGTTCGTCCTGTTGTGGCATTCCATTTCGAAGATATTCAACTTGCGGTCATGATTCGAAGGGATTCTTCCGAGTGAGCCGCCTGCTGCTTCGTTCCAACAACTCGAATCGAGCCAGATTGTGTCTGGCGACTGATCGAATTGTCTCTTTCAGACTTACGATGCTAACTCGATATGGTGGCGAAAGCAAAGCGGTTAGGTGCGTAAGAAGTGACCGCTGTATCGAGCCTGTTGAGGTTGTCTGTCTTGTCAGGCGGTTATTGGGGGAGTTCGGGCTTGGTGACAATGGGAAGATCCGGGCTGGATAATCCTTCTCGCATGAAGATGACGAGAGCTGCTTTTTCTGCGTCCGTCAACTTGAGGGGGAAGATTTCTTCATCGAGGTAATCGTTGGGCGTGCCCCCTTTATTGTAATGCTCGACCACTTCTTCGATTGTCTTGAGACTGCCATCATGCATGTAGGGAGCAGTACGAGCGACTTCTCTTACCGTCGGAGTTTTGAAGGCCCCCTGATCGGCTTCCAGCTTGGAGATCGCAGCACGACCAGCATCCTGGCTGCCAATACCGATATTATGGAAGGCGTTATCAGTCAGGTTGGCTCCGCTGTGGCAGGCACTGCAATTGGCTTTTCCAAAGAAGAGGGCCCGGCCCAATTCGAGCGTCGGGTTCCAGTTTGTCGTCTCGCCGGCAACAAAACGGTCATATGGCGAGTTGTTCGAAACAATGGTTCTTTCAAAAGCGGCAATCGCTTTAGCCATGTTTTCCGCAGTGACATCACTCCCAAAGACTTTTTGAAACTGAGCACGATACCCTGGCACTTCATTAAGACGTTTGACGAGTTCTTCGAGTGTCATCCCCATTTCAATCGGGTTCTGCATGGGGCCCAGGGCTTGTTCTTCAAGAGTCTTGGAGCGGCCGTCCCAGAACTGAAACTTGTGGTACGCGCTGTTAATGATCGAAGGGGAATTCCGATTTCCACGCTTGCCGCCAATCCCTTGAGAATTGGACTCACCATCGCTGTACCCTTTTTCCGGATTATGGCAACTGGCGCAAGAGACTTCCTGAGTTTTCGAGAGCCGGGGATCGAAGAAAAGCTGCCGACCCAGTTCGACTTTTTCCGGCGTCGAGGGATTGTCGGCTGGTGAAGTCACTTGAGGGAGTGGCCAGGGGCCATTGTTCGCGACTGCCAGATGAGTCGATGGACCATGAATGGAAAGCCCGCAGGCCAGAATCAATGTCAAAACCCCTAAACTACGCTGCTGCATCATGGCTCAACCTCCTTTAAACATAGTAGTTATACTATACTGTCTTGACGCATTCCCCATCAATCGAGTGCATTCATCGTGATGAGAACTTTATTAGTTCTCGAAGGCAATTGAATAGCTCGCCATTGGTTTTATTGAAATTCGACGTAGGTGAAACACCTGAAAATCCCACGAAGCGTGAGTGCCGCTGGAACCAGAAGCTGCCTGATGGATTTGAGCGTGTAGGTTTTGAACAGGCTGGTGAAGATCTGAACTTCGACTGAGTGGCAGTCCTGTGGACCTATGCCAGCAGTGTGTCCAAATCAATACCCGCTGCATGTGGGACGATCTCTCGTCTGTCAACCTGGCAAATCCTGGGGAATTCGCGTGGACGTTCGCTTTGTTAATCCCATCATACGCGCTGCCACATCTCTGTTTGCTCAGATGCTCAGATCACCTCTGGATCTGGGGAAACCAGGATTGGCTCCTCGCAGACCCTATAGTGGGGTGACCGGTGTCATCGAGATTCGTGGCGGTATCGTCGGGACGATCGCTTTGAATCTCAGCAATCACCTTGCGATTGCTGCTGCCAGCACGATGCGTGAAGAAAAAATTCGCGAAGTCAACACAGAGGTGATCGATGCGATTGGCGAAATGGTCAACATTATCGCCGGACAGGCCAAGTCTGAACTGGCCGCTCATCAACTGTCACTGGGGCTTCCCACGGTGCTCAAAGATCGACTGCACATGGTGCGATTCAGCGGCACACCCGTTGTACGAGTGCCGCTCTATTCCAAATGGGGACCTTTAACGATCGATTTTTCCATGATTGCGCAGCCCAATCGCGGCCAAACAGTACCCGCGAGGATGACTGTGCCTGTCATTCGCTGAGGCGAAAATCAACTGCTACAAGCAGAGTTCAATCATGGAAAAGTCGTCCACAAAATCTGCCGATCCCTGGAAGGCCTGCAGCGATTCTCGAATGGCTGATACTCGCTGGCTGGATCGGTGTGCATTTTTCTCGATGGTTTGGATTAAGCCTTGAATCCCCAGGCTTTCACCTGCTGGTGAATCCAGTTCAAAGGCACCATCGCTGTAGATATATAGCCTGGCCCCTTGCTGAACTCGCACCCGTTCTGCCTGATAAGGAAAGTCGGCTGCCGCTCCGATCATGATCTGATTGGAAACGAGCTTTGTGCAGGGCCCGCCGGGACGTTGCCACAACAGGGCGGGTGGATGACCTGCTGCGCCATACTCCAGTTCTCGTCGTCCTGTGTGAAACACTCCGTACCACAGGGTGAGAAACTTTCCATTGTGCTCTTCCATCGGGAATGCTGAATTCATGGCGCATAGCACCGATTCGACATCGGTAAAGCAAATCCCGGGCAAGGCCTGTCTGCGGAGTGCATTCAAGGCAGAAACGGAAAGCAGTGATGCTCCGACTCCATGCCCACTGACATCGAGCAGATAAATCGCCAGTTCTTCCTCACTGATCCAGTGATAGCCAAAGAGATCTCCACCCAGTTCCGAGCAGGCCACCAGCTCGTGACTGGTGGAGATTGATTCCGTCAGCGGGGTCGGAAGAAGCGAGTGAATGTATTCTGCCGCATCTCGCAACTCATTCTGCAGTAAAGCCTGAGTCTGTAAGAGCTGGGCACGGACTTCGAGGAGCTTTTTCTGAGCCGAAATCAGATCGAGCATCTGAAACTGCTGCTCGACGAGATGGGCCAGCTCTTTGAGTGGTGCATCATCAAATGGCTTCTCAAAGGGAACCGTATCCGCCATGCAAAGTGTCCCCACGGGCTGCCCGGTCGGACCTGAGAGGCGAAGACCGGCATAGAACCTCAAATGAGGGGCTTCCAGCACCATCGGGTTATCAGCAAAGCGGCTGTCTTGCGTCAGATCAGGAACAACCAGTGGTTCCTGCTGAGCAATTGCATGGCCACAAAATGAGATACTGCGAGGTGTTTCGAGAATTTCGAGGCCGACCCGAGCCTTGAACCATTGTCGATCACGATCGACCAGCGAAATGTAAGCGATCGGAACTTTGTAGACGGCTCTTAAGGCACGAATGATTGAGTCGTAGCGGTCTTCGGGCGGGGTGTCCAGCAGTTCCAGGGCATACAACTCCTGGATTCGCTGCTCTTCGTTGGGCAAATGGGGGGCCGAAAGCATACTGAGAACCTTAACGACAGCGTAGTCGAACAGGTTCTCAGCATGGTTATTCAGCCATCGGTCAACAAGTCAGGCGTGATGAATTTGAGGGGGATCTGAACGTGTGGCGCAACGTCGGGGCGAACATCCGTGCTCGACCCGCGCTGCATCTTTAGCACCTGATCTGAATGGAAGTCCGTCCCCATTGCAGACCAGGCGATCTCCTCAAAGAAAGTTCAGCTTGAATGACAAGGTCTTTTCAGGCAGCCACCTTCTGGCGACCTGTCATTGGAATGACAGCTGGCATGTTGCCCATACGGCAAGCACCCACGAATTCCTGGAACAACTGCATGTCGAGAGCACTGGCGGTGTCATCTTCCGGATGCCATTGCACACCAATGCAGAACCAGTCCGGGTCAGTTGATTCATAAGCTTCAATCACACCGTCTGGTGAACAGGCCGAGGCACGGAAGCCTTGAGCTAACTGATTGACAGCCATGTGATGATCGCTGTTGACGCGGATTTCACCAGGGCCGTAAACATCCCAGACACGGGTTCCTTCGGTAATTTCAATAATATGGCGATTGCATTTTTCGACGGAATCGCGGTGGTGCAGAGCGCGGGGAACTTCTTCCGGAACGTGCTGGAAGATCGAGCCACCCAGCACAATATTCAGCGTCTGCATGCCCGAGCCGATCGCCAGAATTGGCAGCTTCATTTCAACAGCCATCTTGCAGAGCAGGCGATCAAAATCTTCCCGCCGTTGTGGCATCGGGCGTGTGTGTGGGTGTGGCTCCAAACCCAGGCGAACGGGGTCAAGATCGTGACCACATCCGGCCAGAACCACGCCATC
>JAIXUU010000252.1 GCA_027483405.1 Planctomyces sp.
ACTCTAAGACCATGTCGCCCATACGAGGAATCTTCTATGGAAGATTAAAATCGTTCTCCCGATTTGAGTGCGCACGCTCACGCGAAAGAAATCCGTCCGAAGATTGTGAAGATGGCCAAAACTGCTGAAACAATGCGAATTCCGCAAACCTCTTGACCAAGGCAAACTTCCCAAGCCAACAAACATTGACCAATGGCAGAGAATGGCTACAATCGGCCAAGTCGGCAGGATCGGTAAATTAATCACACTCGTGAGAACCCGAAAACTTGCTGCAATGTTACCATTGTTGCACACCTCGGGGTTTTCGGCAGGTTTGGGGTTTGCCGCTGATGACGCAATTCGCGGACTTGGCGGCATTCGGCAGGGAATTGCCACCTCTTCGACTACGGAGAGCGAAGAGGTCACAGTCCAGTGTTCCGTTCATCAACAGGGTGTGCGGAGCCGCTTCAAAGGATGGACGTTTGTCATGAAAACGGTTTTCACCACAGGCGAGGCGGCCAAGATCTGCAAGGTCAGCCAGCAGACGATTATCCGCTGTTTCGATTCGGGTCAGCTCAAAGGTTTTCGAGTTCCGGGATCACGATTCCGGCGGATCCCTCGTGATATTCTTTATCGCTTCATGAAAGAGAATGGCATTCCGACGGATGCCCTAGAAAGTGGTCGCCGCAAAGCCCTCGTGGTGGACGACGATGTTGAACTCGTCGAACTGATTCGCGATGCCCTTGAGGCCGATGGCCGGTTTGAAGTGCGAGTGGCCAACAATGGCTTTGATGCCGGGATGATGGTCAAAGAGTACCGCCCGGACATCATCGTGCTCGATGTGATGCTCCCGGATATCAACGGCAAGGAAGTCTGTCAGCGGGTGCGCAATGATCCGGCTCTCGATGATGTGCGCATCATCTGTATCAGCGGGATGGTGGAAGCCGACAAGATTGACGATCTGAAGAAATCCGGTGCCAACGAGTTCCTGCAGAAGCCTTTCGAAGTCGAAACGTTGGTCGATCGGATGTGCCGCCTGCTCGATGTCGAGCCCTCTGACAACTAAATGAGGAACTTTGGGGTTATCAACCTCAAAGCAAAACCTCTTGAGTTGGGTGCATGAAGTTCCGACGGAATGCACCAATTCACTCTGCTTTGATTTATCGAACGTACTGGCAGTCATCGAGTTGACTGGCAGGGCTTGTCGCTGGGTGTAAGCCTTTGCACTCGTATTGTTTCTCCAGTGCTGGGGAAAGTCTCAATGCTGGTGCATTCCGCAGACTCCATGCACCCTACTAGAATTACTGCATGCGTCCTGTTTGAAACGCCTTGGGCCCTAACTGGAAAACACCCCGAGAATAACTGTTGAACATGCGGTTCCAGAGAAGGCCTCGGCCATGAATGACGAGGATCAGCCAACTCTTCCCATCGATACCGCAACCAGCAGCAATGCCTCTCTCTCTGAGAACTCCTGGTCGCCGGATGCATCCCGCCTCGAGGCCTTAGCCGAGTTTGCCGCCGGTGCCGGTCACGAGATCAATAACCCTCTGGCAACGATTCTCGGGAGAGTGCAACTGCTGCTGCCTGGTGAATCGCACCCGGATCGTCGCAAACATCTCGAAACGATCATGTCGCAGACACTTCGTATTCGGGACATGATTGGCGACCTGATGCTCTTCGCGCGGCCCCCTGCACCACAGCGGGCCATGGTCGATCTCAAACAACTTGTCGAAGCGGTGTGCCTGAAACAAAAGCCCGAGATTCAGATCGCTGGCTGCGAACTCGATTTCACCAGTGAGCTTCTGAAAACCACTCCTGAAGGTCACAACGAAACTGGAGAATTTGTCGCGTATGTCGATCGACATCAACTCTCCATCGTCATCACAGAACTTCTGCGAAATGCCCGGCAGGCGATGAAAGAAAATGGCGGGGTGGTCCGAGTCCATCTTTCCCGAATCACTGACGGCTTACCACAACTCCAACTGATCGTCACCGATACCGGGCGCGGCTTCTCAGCGCTCGATCAGAAGCACGCTTTCGATCCCTTCTACTCGGGTCGGCAAGCGGGTCGTGGAATTGGTTTTGGCCTGTGCAAAGTATGGCAAATCGTCCGTCAGCATCACGGAACGATTGCCATCGATTCTCAGCCGGAGGGCCCGACGAGCATCACCATCACGATACCCGTCGAAGAACCGATGGAACAGTGATCATGCCGTCAACCACCTGGCAATGGCTTCGATCATCGCACCCGATCAGTTCTTGAGTTCAAAGTTGATCGTGTTGCTCCCCGCTTTAACTTCGGCAGTGAGTGCCCCGGGTTTCAGATACTTTGCCGGGACGGTTTCGGGTTGAGGGAGAATCTTTTCCCGACAGATCAGTGGCAGTTTTGATAAAACCACACTTTAAGAGATGCCGAAGTTTCAGAAAACTGACAGAGCCACATCATCTTGCCATTCGGAGCAAGCCCCTGACTGGCCGACAATTTGTGATGCCTGATGTCATGTCACTTCGAATCAAACTCTGAAAGCTTTGCAGTTCGAGCGCAGAACTGAAAAGCTTTAGTCATACTGATCATTTGCGTGACAATACGCAAGCGAATAAAAATATGTCCATGTGATTGCTTTTGTCGACAACGATATGATTGGCGGTCGATAAGACTTCTCATCTCGCAGACCTGAATTCACGGCTCAATATCCAGGAATCGATGCAATTGAGTACGAACCCCAAGTCCTCCAGCCAAAAGCTTCGTGGAATTCTGACGCCAAACATTGTGCCGCTGGATAATCAGGGGCGGATCCATGAATCAGAACTTCGCCGCTATGTGGATTGGCTGATTGCCCAGGGTGTTCATGGACTCTACCCCAACGGTTCGACGGGAGAATTCCTCAGGTTTACCGCCGATGAACGCCGGGAAATTATGCGGATCATTCTGGATCAGGTGCGCGGCCGTGTCCCCGTATTGGCCGGTGCAGCTGAAGCCAATACGCGGGAAACGATCCGTGCCTGTGAAACGTATTACGACATGGGTGCGACGGCTGTCGCCATTGTTTCCCCCTTCTACTACAAGTTGAGCCCAAGGGCGGTTTACGCGTATTTCAAAGAGATTGCCGACAACACGCCCATCGATGTGACTCTCTATAACATTCCTTTGTTTGCCAGCCCGATTGACGTACCGACCGTCGAACGCCTGGCTTTCGACTGTCCCAAAATTGTGGGCATCAAGGATTCTTCCGGCGACTTGCCACACATGGCCCGCATGATTCAAGCGATCCGGCCACATCGCCCCGAGTTCAGTTTTCTCACGGGCTGGGATGCGTCTCTTGTTCCCATGCTGCTCATGGGCTGCGATGGTGGTACCAATGCCAGTTCAGGCGTTGTACCAGAGATCACCCGCAAGCTGTTCGATCTATGTGAACTGGGTCAGTATCACCAGGCCCGAGAAATTCAATTCGAGTTGATCACTTTGTTCGACGCCATGATTGGTGCCGCCGAATTCCCCGATGGCTTTCGACTGGGTGTGCGTCTGAGAGGATTCGAAACTGGCGCTGGTCGTCAACCTCTCACTGCTGAGCAACAGACCGAACTGTCGAAACTGGCCGACACTCTGCAGTGCCTGCTCGCCCGGCACGGCCTGACCAATGCTCCTCACTCCGGTTGCGACCCCAAAATGGCGCCGACAGCATTCACCTTCGGCAGTACTCCTCTCGCATCATCACCATCCGGCAAGGCCGGCACTCCACCTGCTCCAACGCCACTAACGGAAGATCAACTCACACAGATCGTCCAAACTGTTCTGACAGAACTCGGCCGACCGAGCTAGAAACCTTATCCGCCTGTAATACTGATCTCGACACATGGCCAGATTCACTACTTCAGTCGGGTTGGAACACCTGCCGGCAACGGAGAATCTCTAATGAGTTGAGTAAGTCACATGCGTGCTGGATCAATCAGACATCAGCAGCTCGACTGACTCTTATGCATGCCTTCTGGAAGTCTCAGAGAACTCACCTCACCGCGAATTTGTTCGAGTTCTCTTCCAACAAAGTCCAGCCATTCACCTGTGCCATGGGACCTCTTTTCTGCGAAAGAGTGCCCATGGCATTTTCATTGGTATGGGATCGTTTCGACATACGAAGACACGACAAAAATTCGCGAGTGTCCTGTTTCTCAAAAAGTAAAATTAACTTTCCGTTAGATTCCCAGTGGAGAACCAAGAGCAATAATATTAAGAACAACATTATTAACAATTCACAAAACATTCCTCAGAAAAGCTTTACAATCTCGTTAGCCACGGCATCTTAACAAAGAGAACTTGCACTCTCGATTTTCACACATTTCCTTAACTTGATATTCACAATCAGAAGGAAGATTTGCCCTGACGCTCGCCAGTCCGTGATGTTGCAGTGATGTTCGCCTGCAAACGATTGGCACACACTTTTGCAGGTCAGGGATCTGAAATGCTTCGATTGAATGCGGCTCAACGTCGCGGCTTTACTTTGATTGAACTTCTCGTAGTGATCGCCATTATCGCGATCCTGATTGCACTGCTGTTACCAGCCGTTCAACAGGCCCGTGAAGCAGCCCGGCGGACACAGTGCCGTAACAACCTCAAGCAGATGGGGCTGGCACTCCACAACTACGAATCCACCTTCAGTCGCTTTCCAAGTGCTGGTGAATTCACTGATCGCCGTGGTGGAACGTACTACCGAACGTTCACACCCACATCAACCTTCGTACAGATCCTGCCATACATCGACCAGGCTCCGCTCTACAACCAGTTCAACTTCAATTTCCACTACTCGAATGGCTTTGTTGCCGGCACATCGACGGGCAATGCTCTGGCTGCACAGGCCAAGATCAATGCCTTCCTGTGCCCTTCAAATGCCAATACACCGGTTGATCCACAGAACTTTGGCCAGACAGATTACATGCCTGTCGCCTACACCGACCTCAACGGCACGACAGGGGAACGCGCCAAGCTCAGCACCACCTGGGATCGTGACTCCGTTCTGGGATTCTTCAACCGGCTAAGTGACACAACCGATGGTTTGACCAACACCATTGCCATCATCGAAGATTCGGGCAAAACCACGATCGTCACAGGTTCTTACACAGCCGGTGCTCTGTTTGGTCCCGTCGCAGGTACTCCAGTGACACAGCAAGGCGTGGTCGCAACCGCCATGCCCGGAACTTCGAACACATGCCCCAATCGCTGGGCTGATCCAGATTCAGGGAGTGGTGTTTCCGGTTCACCTCTTCGCGATCCAGCCAGTACATCGCCGGCTTACAGCGCGACCGCTCCGCAAGCTGTCATCAATAACAACAAAACTCCCAATGGTGGTGGAACGGCATGTCCTTGGAGTTCCAACAACTGTGGCCCCAATGATGAACCATTCAGCCTTCATACAGGTGGTGTCCACGCTCTGCTCGGCGACGGCAGCGTGAAGTTCATCTCCGAGAACATTGATGTCCAGACCGTCCGCCGCCTGCTCAGCCGGGCAGATGGCGAACAAGTGGGCGAGTTCTAAAACCCATGGCCTGATCAACGAAAAACATGCCTGCTTTGGCAAGTCTGATTTTCTAATGTGATCAGTTCCAGCAAGATCGATATTCCCGGCATAACGATGATGCCCGGGCTTGGCCAGGTGGTTTCCCCCTCGAAGGAAACCACCTGGCTTCATTTGCCAGCCACTATTCGGATCGCTTTAGATTCAGCACAGATTGGCCATCCAGCTTCCAGCTCGCCTGAGGGACAATCCCCAGGTAGTCCAGAGCGGTAGCGACAATATCCACCTGATAGGTCGGTTCACTCGTTTTTCCGGCCTTCACCTCTGTCCCACTGGCAATGATGAAAACCTCGCGAATCTCAGGCTTTTCCCGGCCACCACCATGATTCGTCCCTGACCCACCATGATCCGTACAGACAAGAATCAACCAGGCTTCTTGAGATGTCTTTTGCCTTTCATCAATCGCTTCTAACAATCGACCGATATATCCATCGACGCGCTCAATCGACTCGACGTACTTCTTCACAGTGGGATGAAACCCATTTCCATGTCCTGTTTCATCGACCTGTCCAAAATAGCAAACCACGACATCTGATTTTCCTGCACGAATACACTTCGCCGCAGCTGTCGAGAGTTCGTCATCAGCGACCAAATAATCCTGGGCATGTTGAGCCTTCGCGTTGATCGTCTCATCGGAGTGGGACAGAATCTTTTCAGCAATCGGTGGCCAACTGCTGAACGACGCTGTTTTCAACTCAGGCTGGGCCTCTTTCACCCGTGCGAAAAAGTGAGGGTACTCTTTGTAATTCGATCCCTTAAAGGAGTTATCGACCACTCCATGTTTATCAGGCCAGACACCCGTCAAAAGATTCGACCAACCCGGCCCACTGACGGTATCTCCTTTGGTTTCGCGACTGGCCAGAATATCGGTGTTTTCGCAGTACAAACCCTGCTTGATCAAACGATCCAGATGGGGCGTATGGGCCGCCTCGATCGCATCCGGTCGGCAGCCATCGATCCCGATAATCAAGACTTTGCGAACGGGTTTGGCTTCAGCACCTGAAGTATCGCTTGCCAACACAGCCAAACAGATCACCGCCAGCAACACGCCGCACCAACCTGCGAAAAACTTTCGACTTCTCTTTGACATGAATCTCTTCTCCCAAAGAACCAACGGCACCTGATTTGGCTGACACGATCTCCCGAAACCGAAATGGTCTCGATGTTTCGTCAATCAGCTTACCCAGGCAACACCTCGGTGCCATTGATCAAATGAGATAGACATTTGCACGAAGTGATGTTTGGTCAATACCAAAGCCAAGGGCTACCAGAAAGTTCTCTGGTAGCCCTTGGAGATCTTGCGATGAATTAAGCAAAAAGGGGCATTAACCGCCGAGTTTATTCTTCAGAAATGCCAGACCTTCCTGCAAAGCTTCGTCAAGTTTTTCCGGGATCTTGCCACCAGCCTCGGCCAGTTCGGCTCGACCACCGCCACCGCCGCCAACCAGTTTGGCAGCAGCCTTGACGGCATCGCTGGCACTGAACCGCTGGGCCAGGTCTTTGGTCGCGCCGGCAATCAGAGACACTTTGCCATCGACCGCCTGTCCCACAAGAACCGCTGCCGATCCCGCTTGAGCACGAATCTGATCGACCAGTTCTTTGAGCTGCTCGCGGGCCAGCTCATCAGCACGATGGACAATGACCTTGATATTGCCCACCATCGGTGCATCATTCACCAGTTTGGCAGCCATACCAGCGAGTGATTGCGACGCATATTGCGACAGTTCCTTCTTGGCCACACGCAACTCATCCTGCAAAGCCGCGACCTTGCGTGGCAACTCTTCAGCAGTCGTGGCTTTCACCAGCATTCCCACTTCCCGCAGGAGATTTTCGGATTCCCGCATACGGGCAATCGCCTTGGGGCCTGTGACGCAACTGATGCGGCGCACACCGGCAGCAACCAGTTCATCCTTCACCACGCGGCAGATACCAACCTGCCCGGTGTTCGAAAGATGAGTGCCACCGCAGAACTCGCGACTGAAATCTCCCATTTCAACCACGCGGACAAAATCGGGATACTTCTCACCAAAGAGAGCCATCGCTCCGAGTTTCTTCGCTTCATTAATGGGCATCACGCGGGTGGTGATTGGAGCCCCTTCCGCAATCAACTGGTTGATCTGATCTTCAATCGAGATCAACTCTTCATTCGTCAGGCTGCGCGGATGAGCAAAGTCGAAACGCAGCTGATCCCCTTCGACCTTCGAACCACGCTGGGTGGCGTTTTCCCCCAAAGTCGTTCGCAAAGCATGATGCAGAATGTGTGTGGCCGAGTGAGCCCGGCGGATCGCAGCCCGGCGGTGGGCATCGACACTGGCGGTGACTTCTTCTCCCACCTTCAGCGAGCCCTGCTTGAGCTGCCCAATGTGGACAAAGAGTTCGCCATCCTTCTGAGTATCATAAACGGTGAATTCACCGCTGGCAGTGCGAATGGTGCCGGTATCACCGACCTGACCACCCGATTCACCATAGAACGGTGTCTTGTCGAGAACGATCCCAATCGTCACCAGTGGACTGGAGTAGCTTTCGGCCAGTTTCTTATCTGCAATAATGCCGCGAATGGTAGCCTTGGATTCGATGGCCTCATAGCCCAGGAACTCTGTCCCGCCACTCTTTTTGAGGGCATCAATCGGCCCTTCCGACATGACGGAATCGGCAAACGCACCACGTCCACTCGCCTTTTTGGCCTCTTCCCGGCACTCTTTGAACCGGGCCATATCGACTGATACACCCTCTTGAGCGGCTAACGTCTCAGTCAGCTCAATCAGGAAGCCGTCTGTCTGATGCAGATCAAACGCTTCGTCACCAGAAAGTGAAGTTCGATTAGCACTTCTGGCCTGATCGACCAGCTTGCGGAACTTGGTCAGGCCACGCTCCACCACACCAAGAAACTGCTTTTCTTCTGACTCGATCACATGCGAGACGGCTTCAATCGTCTGGTGCAGTTCGGGATAAGGTTTCCGCATGACTTCGGCAATCATGGGCACCAGTTGCGAAAGGAATGGCTCCCGCTTACCCAACAGGAACCCTTCCATCGAAGCTCGCCGCAGGAGCAGTCGAATAATGTAGTTTTCTTTCTCCGGTCCAGGGACACAGCCCTCATGGATGGCGAACGTACAGGCACGGACATGATCGGCAATGCGGCGAAGTGGTCGGCCGACAGGGCTGGCAAAGTCATACTTGACCCCCAGGATCTCACCGCCACGATCACACAATGGCCGGAGAATATCGATCTCGTAGTTGCTCTCGAAGCCCTGCATGACCGCTGCAGTCCGCTCCAGGCCCATCCCGGTGTCGATATTCTTTTTAGGTAATGGCCTCAAATTATTGGGGGGATCACCCACGCGATTGAACTGCGTAAAAACGAGATTCCAGATCTCGACTTTCTTGCCGCTGGGTGGCGTGTAGTAAATTTCACTGCAAGGGCCGCAGACACCATCCGGGCCATTGGTGGGCGAACCGGCGGGCCAGAAGTTTTCATACTCGTCTTCGCGGGTAATCTGCTTCGGGTCGAGGCCAATTTCGTTCTGCCAGATACCGACCGCCTCATCGTCGTCCAGATAAGCGGTGACAGTCAGTCGCGAAGGCTCCAGGCCCAGCCACTTCTTGTCCGTCAGGAATTCCCATGCCCAGTGGATGGCTTCTCGCTTGAAGTAATCTCCAAACGAAAAATTCCCCAGCATTTCAAAGAAGGTGTGGTGATACGACGTCACCCCGACATTGCTGATATCACCAGTGCGCAGGCACTTCTGGCAGGTTGTGGCCTTAGTGAAATCGAGAGGCCCGATTCCAAGAAACTGATTCTTGAACTGATTCATCCCCGCGGGTGTGAAAAGAATGGTTGGATCATCTTTTGGAACCAACACATCCGAAGGGCGACGGAGACACCCCTTCCCGACGAAGAAATCAAGATACTTTTCGCGGAGTTCATCTGTCTTCATGTTCGATCGGCTGCCGTGCCTGCAAGGCGATTGAGGAAACGTCCGGGCATGCAAATTCATGCCTTTCCCTGACAACTTATCACAATCGGCAAAACCGGTGCATCCTCAGCATCGCGAATTGTCGCGCAACGCTTGCCGATTTCCGCAAATTTGGCACTTATTCGGCGTCCACTGTCACTTGCCGACCATCTGCCAGCGTGAGTTTGAGCTTGCCGGCCGCCGCAGTTACCAAAGTTGTGAATTCTGCCGGAGTACCAACGGGTTGCCCATTGACCTCCGTAATGAAGTCCCCGACATGGAGCCCTGCCCGACTACCGGCACTCTCTACCACGATTTCCGTCACCAGCACGCCCGGGAGAAAGCGAATGGGCTGTGGCAGAAGTTTCCATCGTCCCGTTGAATAATCGACTGTTAATCCACGCAAGGCGGCTCGCCTGGCCCCCGACGCCACAATCTGATCTTCCCAGTCGACGGGCCACTTCCCAAGTCGCACGGAAAGCTGCAATTCCTGCTGACCACGTAAAACCTTGAATGGAACGACTGTTCCCGGTGCTTTCAGACCCACTTCCCGCATCAGGTCATCCCCTTGAAGGATACGCACCCCTCCAATTTCCAGCACGATATCCCCGGGCTCAATCCGACCGTTCCATGCCGGTGAATAAGGGTAAGCCATCTCCACCTGAGTACCGTACAACACACGTGGGTAGCCTTCGATCGCCCGGGGTATGACCACTGGGGCTCGATTGAGGCTCACGCCCAGAAATCCGTACTCCACTTCCTCGCCGCGAATCAGCGACTCCACAATCCGCCGGACGCCTGCATCAAACGGCACAATAAAACCACTCGACTTCTCATAACCATCCAAGGCGGCCAGCGAACTTCCAATACCCACGAGTTCCCCATTGAGGTTGATGGCGGCTGCCCCACTCATCCCCAAAGAAAGTCGTGCGTCGACCTGCCAAAGGGTGCCAAAATAATGAATGGTGGGCTTCGCTTTGCGAGAATCATCCCGAGCCACCAGCGGATCTGGAGGCGGACGACGGGTCATGTTGGAAATCATGCCCATCGTGACACTGGCCGAACCATCGCGTGCAATCGCATACGGATTCCCCAACAACAGCACAAACTGCCCTTTGGTCATCTCATCAGCACGGCCTAACTCCAACGGAGTGAGATTCAAATCACCTGATCTCAATGCACCGCTATCAAGCGCAAGAACAGCCAGGTCACTTCGAGGATCGGCTGCGAAAACTGTCGCCCAGCAGCCCTTACGCCCCGCAAATGTGACAAACAGCCGCGATTGATCCCCTTTCACAGGCTGCCCATACCGCTGTCCATTTCGCACAGCGTGATAACAGGTGAGCACCACAGGTTCCTGAGGATTCGCTCCCCGAATCAGAATTCCGCTCGCGAACTCATTGGGGACAAAATCAGGGTCGAGCGGATCCAGCCGGGTCACCCGCTGATCCGGGCCAATGATCATTTCCGTCGCCGATGGGCGCACTCGGGCAATGCTGACAATCGCCCCTTGATTCCGCTCGACCAGATTTTGAACCGTCTTTTCGAATGCAACCACAGGGAGAGCTGGAGCCTGTGCCAGAAGTGTCGTCGAGCAGCAAGCACCACACGCGAGAACCACGACCAGCAATCCGCGCAACGATGCTCTTGCTGCGTAAACAGCTTTGAAGACGGGCGGCGTGGACTCGCATGACCACATCACAACATTTCCCGCAGAACTCCAGCCCTAACCAACACCCTGGATCCCAGTCACTTCCAGGTGATTCTCACTTGGAATCACTCTCCCTTGGAAGAGGTGGAAATGTGTTGACCAGCGGCATGCAGTTCCAGCACCTTGGCCTTGATCTCGGCCATCAACTCCGGATGCTCTTCCAGATAGATCCGGGCTTTATCCCGGCCCTGACCGAGCTTGACTTCGCCATAAGTAAACCAGCTACCACTTCGCTCGACGAGCCGCGCAGCGACCCCCAGATCGAGAAGATCACCAGAAAAGCTGATTCCCTGTGAACTCAACATGTCAAACTCAGCCACACGGAATGGGGGCGCGACTTTGTTTTTGACAATCTTGACCTTCATGCGCATCCCGGTCGTGACATCCCCCTCTTTCAAAGTTGCCAGCCTCCGGACATCAGCCCGGACGGAGCAATAGAACTTGAGAGCCCGCCCGCCAGGAGTTGTTTCCGGACTGCCGAACATCACGCCGATCTTTTCCCGGATCTGATTGATGAAGATCACTACGGTTTTGGCTTTGGAGATCACCCCGGTCAGCTTACGCATGGCCTGGCTCATCATGCGGGCTTGCAGCCCCACATGCGAATCGCCAATCTCGCCCTCCAGTTCCGCTTTAGGAACCAGTGCAGCTACCGAGTCAATCACCACGACGTCAACAGCGTTCGATTTGATCAGCATCTCGGCAATCTGCAGAGCTTCTTCTCCCGTCGAGGGCTGGCTGACCAGTAACTCTTCCAGATTCACACCCAGCTTCTTGGCCCAGGCAGGATCGAGAGCATGTTCAGCATCGATAAAGGCGGCAATCCCGCCTTCTCGCTGAGAATTGGCTATACAGTGGAGGGCCAGTGTGGTTTTACCGCTCGATTCGGGCCCGAAAATCTCAACGATCCGGCCCCGTGGAAAGCCTTTACCACCCAGTGCCAGATCCAGCGACAACGCTCCGGAACCAATCCCATCAACATCCATGCCGGCATCGGTCAACTTCATGATCGAGCCGCGACCAAAGGCCTTTTCGATCTGCCCCAGTGTGTTATCGAGCAACTTCACATGCTCGCGTTCAACTTCTGCAGCAGATTTCTTGTCTGGCTTGGCCTTCGGCGACATCCTGAGTCATCCTTTTTGAAATCTTTTTCGGTCAATCACAATCCGTACGCAGCCACATTCATCGTGAATGTACAAAAATACAAGAAACCAAATGAACAGTCAACACCCTGCATGAAATGGATTTGATTTCATCACTTCGAAAGCTCTGCTAACACTTCTTCCGACACGCTGAAATTCGACATCACATTCTGAATGTCATCGTTGTCTTCGAGAGCATCTATTAAAGCCAGGACGGCCCGCCCCATCTCCAGATCAAGCTCGACCATGTTCTGCGGCAGCATGGTGATTTCTGCAGATTCCGTCGGAATACCGGCCTTCTCCAGGGCTTCCCCCACGGGAGTAAATGTCTCCGGGGGACAAATCACTGAAAAACCACCAGCGTCGGTGGTGACATCCAGTGCCCCGGCATCGAGCGCAATCTCCATCAGCGTGTCTTCATCGGTCACGCCTGCCTTCACCGCATAGAGCCCTCGGCGATCAAACATCCAGGCCACACAACCTGTGCTGCCAAGATTCCCGCCATGGATATCAAAAATCCGGCGGACTTCACCGGCTGTACGATTCCGGTTCTCTGTCAGAATATCACAGAGGACAGCCACACCACCGGGGCCATAACCTTCATAGAGTACCTGCTCGTAATTGTCGGCCTGAAGCTCGCCTGTCCCTTTTTTGATCGCGCGCTCAATCGTATCGGCAGGCATGCTCGACTTCTTGGCGCGATCAATTGCGTAGCGCAGTGCAAGATTCGCAGCCGGATCTCCCCCCCGCTGGGCAGCCACAATAATAGCCTTGGAAAGCTTGCCAAAGAGCTTCCCCCGCTTTTGATCGTATCGTCCCTTCTTGTGAGCGATATTCGCCCAATGGGAATGGCCAGCCATACTGTCTATCTCTTCTCAACAAGCAGATTCAGTTCAAAAACTAACGACGAAGCGAGAGATTTTATCTCTTGAGCTGATAGCGAACCTCGCAGAATGACCCGTTTTTGGCCCATATACAAGGGTTTGATTAAGGGAGGCCAGCTGATCACAGACACAACATCAGGACGTGGGCTCTACGGCCTGTGGCTTGCCCCCTTCTTTGGGTTTGGCAGCCGTCCCTAACTTTTCTTCCAGTCGCTTGAGCAATTTCTCATCAGGGAGACGTTCGGCTCTGGATTTTTCCATCGCTTTTGCCCAGGCCTTCTGAGCGTCGGCGGCTCGACCCAGTTTGTCGTAAACATCTCCCAGATGTTCATAGATTGTGCCATCTCCACCCGTCCGCATTTCAGCGGCTTTTTCCAGTGGCGAAAGTGCCTCTTCATACTTTCCGAGCTTAAACAGCACCCAGCCCAGGCTATCGAGATACGCAGCATTTTCAGGTTCTGCTGCCACCGCCTTGCGGATCATTTTCTCGGCTTTTTCCAGGTTTTTTCCCTGGTCGGCATAGAGGTAGCCCAGATCATTATTGACCGAAATATCCTCCGGATCTTCCTCCAACACCTTTTCGAGGATCGCTTCCCCTCGAGGGATATCTCCCTGCATCACATAGATATTCGACAGGCTGAACTGGCACTGCCTCACAATCCGTGTCTCGCCGGGAAAATCCCGGAGCACAGTTTCAAACTGGGCGATTGCCTCTTCGAAATTGCGACTGTGATAGTAAATCCAACCTTTCTGGAACTGCAGGACAGCCGCCTGGGGGATCAGACGAATCGCCTGATCAATCGCTTCGAGTGCTCCTTCAGTATTCCCGTTCATCTCCCGGGCTTGAGACAACTGGAAAAGCAGATTGGGCTTTCGATCAGCCATGGCGGGCTCTTCCAGGGCTTCTTCCAGAACTTGAGCAGCATCGGCATAGCGGTCGGCTTTCAGAAGCATTTCCGCCAGATCGGAAAGCACAATCCCTCCACGATCAGGAGCAATCTCCTTGGCTTTGCGAAAGAATTCGATTGCAGCATCGATTTGCTCACCTTGAGAGGCGAGTTTCGCGACCAGGTAGGCCTCTTCAAATGTTAGTTCGCGAGGCTCGGCAGAGGCCTGCCGACGACCGGCATCAATCACCAGACCGACCAGTTCCCGATCCTTTGCCACAGACTCGAACTCGGCTTCAATCTCATCCACACCATCCGGTGGAGCCTGAGACAAGCCGCGACCTAACGTATCCAACAGTTTATCTGCCACTTTCTGCTTGCGATACAAACGCGAAAGCCCCAGATATCCTTTTAAATCTCGCGAACCCTTTAGTGAGGATTCGTAGATCTTTTCGGCTTTTTCGTAATCACCGCGATCCGTCAGTTTCTCGGCCAGAAAGAACTGCAGTGTCGAATTCCGCTGGTCTTTTTCGGCAATCGCAGTCAAGCGATCAATCAACTCTCCCTCAAGACCACTGCGGGAGAGAATCTGCGACAACAATTCGTAAGCTTCGCGGCCTTTGGATTGTCTTTGAGCATCGATGTACTTCTGAAGTTCAACCAGAGCCTCCGCCGGCTTACCTTCCAGAAGCAGCAACTTGGCCTGATAGAAATTGACATTTCCCCGGCTGGCCTTACCGGTTTTGACAGCCAGTTCCAGGGCTTCTCGTGCAGGGGCCACCCGTTCTGCATCCAGGAGAACCTGTGCAACACGCTCAGCACCGGTCCGGGGATCATTCATCAGTTCGTTGCGGAATCTCGGATCTAGTTTGAACTCATCCGGTTTCTTAAACACTTTCAACAACAGTTCGTACTTATCGGCTGCCTTGGGAATATCACCCGTCGCCAGATACAGGATCGCCAGGTCTCGCTGCAGTCGGATCGCCCAGTTCGACAGGGGATCGAGTGTGGGAGAGTTCGCTGCCTGTTCCAGAAACTTGATCGCCTCGGCCCCTTTCTGCTGGGCAGCCATTCCGGCAGCGAGAGTATGGAGAACTTCAAAGTCGGCAGGATCAAGATCGACAACTTTCATGGCCCAGGACATCGCCTGTGCCGGTTGTTCCTGAATCAGTGCAATCTGCATCAGCTTGCGATATGTCTCGGCAGAGCCTGGATTGAGTTCCGCAGCCCGCTGGTAAGCCGTATACGCCCGCTTCCATTCCAGTCGAGATTCGAACAACGAGCCCGACATGAACCACGCTAAAGCCTCTGCCTGTTTTTCTTCGGCAACAGTGCGCGGAGTTTTAGGGGTGAGAGGAACAGCCGGTTCATCCAACGTTTGCAATTGAATGACAGGCCCTGCGGGTACCTTGGGAGATCCAGCAGGCTGAGTTTCCTCAGAAGCGGCTGTTTTCTTTGTTGCCTCTTCAGAGACCGGAGGCGGTGTCACGACCTCTTGCGCTGCGGCAGGCTTCAAGAAAGAGTCGGCCAGTCCGTCTCCAGACACCACAGATAAGGCTACGCAA
>JAIXUU010000465.1 GCA_027483405.1 Planctomyces sp.
AAAGTTGAGTCCTTCGCGAGCCAGTCGATCGACATGGGGCGTTTTGACCAGCGTGGCGCCATTACAACTGATGTCGCCATAGCCGAGATCGTCCACATAGATGAGCACGATATTGGGCCTGGAAACTTGGGGCTTTCCTGTGGTTTCAGCAGCCAGAGCTGAAGGATCTTTCCAGTGGGTTGCCAGGCATAAAGCCAGAGTGCACAGAGTGAGTAACCATTGTTTGAGATTCATGAAATTCCCGTCCTGCAGTCTGAATTCTCACGGATGATCTGGTTGATCATAACCATCACTCAGTCCCGTTGCACAAAGCCATTTGGCTTAAGGGGAGGTCTGGATTCTGAGTGGCAGGGGTCAAACGTTCTCGTTGCCGCCCATGGCAGGAATGCATGTGTCGATGCATTCGTGCTGGTGAATTCGACTGACAAGTGGGCGGATGAAGACATCCGGTCCGTGCCACCGGATGTGGGATGCTTTTCATCTCTGGCCAGTGGCAGACAATTGGTGCCCCTGCGGAAACGTTTGTTTTGGACACAAATCATTTGGGAAGACCCTCACCTTGACTTCTTCTACGAAGACATGGGCGAGTGTTCTTGAGGGGGACATGCATCGCACATAGGAGCGATTTGGGCTCTTAGAAAGCATATGCGGCGAGCAGTCATAAGGGGGCTGCTTGAGGCGCGATCATGCTGCGGGGATAGCCTCTCCCTAGCGAAGTGAGATCTCGCCGATAGATGACCTGTGGTGGATTGACGGTGGCATCGACGATGACTTCCGAGCGATTGATCGGCCCGCCGCCGTCTGTGAAGCCCAGAATCTGCGCACGAAAGACACTCCCCTGGCAGGTGAGGTAAGGGTCGAGTGTGCGCAAAGTCGCGAGATCGGCAATCCCTTCGGCATAGAGCCAGGCAATGTTTTTCCGTTGAGCCAGGAGGCTGGTATTGGGCATCCCGTTGGAATCCACAGGTTGTGAAGCCATGATGCCGTCGAGGAGTTCTTCGGTCATGCCGGGGATGCCGGAGAGAACCTCGACGCGTGCTTCGTTAATGTTGATGCGCCCTTCGATGAAGTCATCTTCGATGGTGCTTAAATTGTCCAGAATGGCAGGCAGAGTGGCGGCCAGTTCGTTGGGTTCGTCTTTCCAGGGGCTTTCGAGTGTGGTTTGTGCACCATTGACCGTGGCGGTCACTGAGACACCCACAAGGTCAAAAATCGAGTTCACTTTGAACTGTCCACCACGGGTGATGTCGATACCTCCACGCGTGACTGTTCCCGTTTCGCTGCTGGCGGCTTCGCTTAGACCTCGAACCAGCGATTGAACGGCCTGAGAATCGCGCTGCTGGCGTCCACGCTGAGAACTGGAACCTGTCGGTGAGCCACCAATGTTGCGAATGCGGTCATTGCCATTGGTGCTGTTGGCAGGTTGTGCTTCTGTGGTACTGTTCGGCCCGTTGACTCGATAGGCAATGATGAATTTGGCGACATCTTCGCCAAATTCGGGTTCGAGGGCATCGTAGAGATCTGTCAGAAAATCGTTGTTGAGATAGATTTTCTTCGTGCCATCGGGACGTTTGTTTTTTTCGCGGCTGTGAACTGTAAAGTAGGCACTCCACCCCTGATCAAGAAAAGTGTCGTTGTTATCAAAGGGAGGGCTCGAGTCACCATCAACCTCATTCTGATCCAAGAGACCATTCCGATTGGCATCTTCGCCATAGAGCAACTGAGGAGTGACTCCCTTGACCATCAGGAGTTCATCCAGCGATTCCAGTGGCCCGTTTTTGGCCTGATAAGGTGGCGAAAGAGTTTCGTAATAGCTCGATTCAGCACCACCTGGTAACTCTTCGTCGTTGGTGTCAATCCAGTCGCGAATGGCAGCGGCGATCTCTTCCGTCATGTTGGGAATCCCCATCAGGAGAGCCGTCATCTCCTCTTCGGTCAGCTTCAGAGCCGAGAGTCGATTGAGATTGAGCTTTCCGGATTCATCCATGACGCCGTAACGAATGGAGTAAGTGGCGATGTCTTGAGGAAGGGGTGAAACGACAGAAAAGCGAATGTTCCCCCGGGCACGTTCGGATTCTTCGACCAGGACACCTTGAAAGAGAGTCGGCGCATGCCAGAGACTTTCGGCAGCCGTTTCGCCTTGTTGAGCCAAAACTGTTGCCAGATATTCAATCCCTGATTCGACAGCGGCCTGCACACGAACCTCGGTCTGATAGAAACGCGTGGCTTCGAGTTCCGAAGTCATCTGCCGGGAAAACGAGGCGACTCCATAGGTGAGAAAGATGGTCACGACGAGGACGAGAATCAGAATCATGCCCTGCCGAGGGGATGATTGCGGCCGAGAGGGCCATCTTCGTGTCGGTTGTCTGGTATGAGGTGCAAGCTGGCGTGAGTAAGCCAGTGGGGGAAATCGTTTCATAATGTCTCCTCCGGTGGCTTCGGATCTGCCAGCGGGACGGCGATTACAAACTTCGCCTGATTCGACATCGGTGCAACCCCGGCATTGAAGATCGTTCCCAGTCGATTCTCTGCGGGAACAAATTGCAGAGTGACTTCAATCGCGCGAGGCAATGCCTGCATCGTGGGGCTGTCCCAGCTTTCAAGCCAGGTCAAACCATCAAAGTAGCGGAAGCTGATTGAGGCGATTTCTGGCGCCAGAATTTGTGGTACGGCCAGAGCTTTTCCACTCGTTTCCGCAAAGGTGGCTTCGAGTCGATCGGCCTCATAGCGAGCCAGGCCAGACTGTGAAGCTTCCCCCGTCTGATTGTCCAGGCTGCCGCCCGCCATCCAGTAGTAACAGATCTGTCGCAAGTCGCTGGAAGTGGTGGCGGTGTAGTATTCAACATCACTCAATACCGGCGTTTCCATTCGCGGCAGACTGACATGCAGCTTGAGGTTCGCGGTATCGCCGACAACTCCGGCACTCCCGGCAGCCAACTGGTCGTCCGCACCCACAACGGAGATCGTAGTCGTGGTGGTTTCGTCAGTGGTTGTTTCTGTAGAACCGGTTCCAGAAGTTTCTGTGCCACTTGTGGATGAAGAACCAGTTGTTGTCGACGTGCTGGTCGAAGCCGCTGTGCTTGAGGAGACTGTGCTCGAAGCCGATGCTTCTTTCTGGAAAGCAAAGGTCACATTGCGAATATCGCTGGCAATCTGCCGTTGGATCGCCCGTACCAGACGCGAGCGTTCCAGCTCGACCCGACTGGTCACCGTACTGCGATAATATGTATTCAAAGCCTGCGAAATGATCATCACCAGCACCGCTGTCAGGGCGGCGGCCAGCAGCACTTCCAGCAGGTTAAAGCCTTGCCGATAAACTCGCTTGCCGATTGTACGGCGAGAGCATGTGCGGCGGCTGATCATCGTGAGCCTCCATTCTGCTGCGATCCACCACCGCCAGATCCTGACCCTGATCCTGAACGTGAACCTGACCCTGATGACGAACCAGATCCTGAAGAAGAACCAGAACCTGAAGAAGAACCAGAACTGCCGGATGAGGTGCTGGTCGATTGGGTCGATGAAGTGCTGGTTTCAGCCGCTGCTGCTGCGGCTTCTTCGGCAGCAGCATCAATGAACCATTGCGGATCCCGGATCCAGCGTTTGAGTCGAAAGCCAGCACTGGCCAGAGGTGTGGATCCTTCGCGAGTCACCATCACTTCAACGGCCAATAGCTCAGCATAGGGCCCTTCGGAAACATTCAAACTCCATGACCACGCGGGATCGTCATCGAACGGAGTGGCCGAGACGGGCGAAAGTGCCACGACACCGGCCACAGCTTCCTGCATTTTGGATTCACATCTCCAGGTGGCTTCGGCCAGCAGCCGCGACTGAATCGACGCCCGGCTGCCATTCCAGACCAGTTGAGAGAGAGCGACAGTCGCGCCGAGAAAGATCGTGCCGGCGAGCACCACTTCCAGTAGACTGAAGCCGGCAGTCGGACTCAATACGCAGGGACGCCGAATCCCTCGACCTCGCTGCTCAAAATGGCGTCTGTTTCGCATCGAGAGAATTCCTTGGCTTAAGGCTCAAACCTGGGGGATGAATTCTCCATGGTTGATGGATCTTCAATAGTCATGGCCGACATGGTGGCGCTGCCGGTTAATCCGCGAACTCGAATTCGAATGGTGCGGCCGGAAGCATCGGAAATCTTGAACTGCTGATCGATCGTGGTGCCATCGGGTTGGAAAACGAGGGGCTCAGACCACCTGACCTGAGAGAGTTCACTCGCATTTTCCAGATCGGCAATCGAGTTCTCGGAGACCGTCTGAGCGAGGGATTGGTCTCGAAAAGTGGGTGTTGGATTTGCGAATCGAACAGGACTCGCCAGATGCCCTCCGATCGAGCGGCTGCGCTTCCAGGAGTTGAGCGGACCCGTAGCGACGGGCTGACCTGTGTTATCGACAGGAGTCGCTGAGGATGAGGAGTTTCCCGAGGTCAGTGCCGCATCGGCAATCCCGGTACGGGTGGTGACGAGAAAATGATTGCCCCCCGGCTCATAGCGAAACTCGGCAGGCTCACCCGCTTCCATCGCCATCATCCGTGCTTCGGAAAGAAGTTTACAGATTTCATCGGCAGAAGAAATCATCGTCGAATCTGCCAGACGACGCAGCGCCGACGGTGCAACGATTGCGGCCAGCACGCCCAGGACAGCCAGCACTAAAAGAATTTCGAGCAACGTGTAGGCAGAACGTGAGCGGTGTGCAGGAGTAACCCCTGCCACTTGCAGCCATGGGCGGGCATGGCTTTTCTCGGCGCTGCTGCTGATTTTTTGTGGGCACTTCATGCCGACTGGAATCTCCCCGGAGGTGATCAGACTTCACGGTCTGTCTTCAATTTTGTCTTCTCTGTCTGCCTTCATGGAGTGGTCTGGTGGTATCAACACACAAGCGATGCCAGAGTTCTGCAAAGAATGCCGTCCTGTGAACACTTGTTACAATCTTTCATGCTTGCCCAGGGCTGCAAGCATGGCACACAGAAGGCCGTAAATACTGACAGCGATATCCTTTATTGAACATTGTTTGGTGACCAACATCCAGCACAAGTTGATTTTCTCAGGTGGAAGTTTGTGATGGGATGTCGTCGCAAAGAGCTCTGAAAAGTATCAACGCAGATTGTTCATCAAGATCTTGATGGGGAATCTAAGGGCACGAAACCGATGTCAACCTGCTGACGAACTCTGTTCAACAGGACAGATGAAGGCATCCGACTCCAACAACCCGGGTAAAGACCACGCCCTTCCGCAAAGCCTGCAGGGTCGTGCCACCCAAGGCCATGTTAAGACTTATGGCGGGGGACATACGCATGGCGCAGTTTTTTGTCGTCGTACAGAGTTCGACGACCCGGTGACATCTCGTTGGGCACGAGTTGGCTGGGCCACCCGGGAGATGCGAAACCTGAGTCAACGACGGAAAAGCCGGCGCCAGAGAGACTGACGAGTCGGCTGGGGATTGTTTTGCAGAACCTGCGTCTGGGTGGAACGACGGAAAACACCGCCGCTGAAAACACCCTCACAAAGCAGCAGCAGCAATACCAGCAGCAGCAGCCAGCGGGGGAGATTGTCGCTCGGGTTGTCGCTGGTTTGCACACGCGGATTTGACGGGGGCGGCGTGCTGGAAGTTGTGGTCTCCTCCCCAGGCTGCTGAGAGATGGGCGGGGTGTTGCTTCCTGGAGTTCTGTTGCCGTCGTTTTCAGTGGGGGGGAAGGGCCAGCGGGCCAGCGATGATTCACGGATATCGGGATTCACTGCGAACCAGAACCAGCCTGTCGCAGGACTCGATGGTTCGCGGGAAGTGCCGGTCTTGACGGATGGCGAATGGATCAATCCCGGGGTGCTGCGCGACAGTCGATAGAGCCCGGCCTGATAGGGCACTGCCAAGGCCTGATCAGGCTGCGGGGTCACGAGCGTGTCGGCACCGGCAGGTGTGCGCCAGATCCAGCTTGATGCAATCGTTTCATTCAAGCTGTTCTGGCTCTGCATGGCTTTCAGGATGGCTGCATGGGGGAAGACAGGCTCACCGGCGATCGTGCTGCGCACCTGCTGCGAATCGGCAGCGGCATAACGCACCATTTCGTGGCTGAGAGGAACCAGGCTATGCCCCCACAAAGCCCATGTTCCCCAGGTACGATCAAACGGCGTGGCCACGATCACCAGTCGGCCAGCACCGACACTGCTGGTCACAATCGCCGGGTCGCCAGAACTGAATTGCAGGGCGACCTGGCTGGTGATTCCGGGCCGGGCCAGCATTCGCAGATAGGCAAAGGTCTTTGTCGCGGATAAACCTGTGCCCGATTGACCGGCAAAGGGGAACAGGATGGGGTGCTGGTAGTTTAAAGGATCGAAGGAAAAGATGTCCTCGGGATTTTCCGGGGAGCCGACGATCGAATCGAGTTCGAGTGGCCACCATGAGGCTGCCTGATTCAGCACGGAACGCCATGCGCCCAGTTGTATCTGGCTGCCAAAACCGATGATCAGGCCGCCGCCCTGCCTTAAATAGGCTTCGACAGCATTCAATTCATTGGCTGAAAGTTCCGGCAGATCGCACAGGCAGACGACATCGTACTCCGGGAGTCGATTCGAAAGCAGTTCATCCGCGGGGATCACGTTGATCTGGTACTGGTCTTGCTCATCGCCGGGATCGAGAGCCAGACGCAGAAAATCGGTCGCATTTTCAAAACGTGTTTTGGCAGGCTTGCCATCGACCAGCAGGATTTTGAGTCGGTCACGAATGGGAGCGATGAGATAACGGACGTCATCCTGAGGGCGCTTATCGACGGGTAATCCCAACGATTTGCCGGCATTCTCCTTAAGGCCCAGGCCCACTTCGATGGTGCGTTCTCCGGCAACTTCAAAACGGAGATCGAACGAAACTTTGGCTTCGATTTGACGACCCGATGGAAGCTCCTGGGGATTCAGGATCACGGGGGCGGTTTGTGAGAGCTGGCCATCGACCTTGAGAAACACCATGAGAGGTGCAGGATCAACCGGTGGTTTTCCCAGGCATGTGACAGTCACTTCGAGTCGAAAGGATTCTTTTCGCAACAGGATCGGGGCCAGGATCTCGGTCCTGGTAATGGCATAATTTGCGGGGATTTCCAAGCCCACGTCTTCCCATTGAAGAGCCGCCTGTTGTTGAATTTCGAGCAGGATCTGGCTGGTGGGTGTGCCAGGGGAAAGATCCCAGGTCGATTCCTGCAGGTCGGTGATCAGTGAGACCACCTGCTGCTCGAAGAGTGGCTCGCGCTCTGATGCGGGAGCGAGCCATTGACGAACACGGCGTAAGCTGGCGAGCGGATTGCCTGCCGACTGTGTGAGTTGAAGCTGGTCGAGTTCCCGGAGAATTTCGGCTTTAGCACGGGAAGGTTCCGAGATCAGGGCGCGTGCTTCATCGCCTTGAAGCAGCACCAGTTGGAACGCTGTTCCCTGCGGTGCGTTGTTGACGATTTCGCGGGCTCGATCGAGTGCCCTGCTCCAGGCTGAGGGTTGGTTTTGAGGAGCTGATAAAGTTGAAGGGAGAGCTTCGGCACGAGCAGCGGTCAATGTCCCCATACTGAGAGTGGTATCGAGCAGGAGGATCTGCAGGGTGGAAGGGGATTTGGAAACTGTAATGGCTGCTGAAGACCAGATGGGCCGGGCGAGCGCCACAGCCGGGAGCATGATGATTCCCAGACGAAAGGCGAGTTGCCAGAGTTCTTCCAGTTGCAATCGTCGGCGATTTTTTTCGATGGCGGCTGTCAGAAACTGCATGGCTGCCCAGGGGAGCCTGACAGGCTGGCGACGTTTCCACAGGTGCAGGACCAGTGGCACCACTCCCAGGAGCAACCCCCACAACAACCATGGATCAGCAAAACTCACATCCGCATCCCGAAGACCGTCCGTTCAATTTCTGATCATTATGATAGGGGGAATTCCGAGGAGATTGTAAGACTCAACCCGGAAATCTATGGCGCGTTGAGGGGATGTCCAGCATGCCTGAAGCCGCTGTGTTTAATATGACTTTGCCGGTGTGCGTCAAATATAGTCAGCTGGCCGTCTATCACCGGCGTGAAGGACGATCGTCTTCGTCTTCATCGTCGTCGTACATGTCGTCATCATCGTCATCCAGATCATCATCCTCATCGTCGTCGTCATGACGGTCGGGATGAAGCGGGTCGTTGGGGGAGAAGAAGAAATCTCCGAGGCCCATGGGCATCACATC
>JAIXUU010000237.1 GCA_027483405.1 Planctomyces sp.
CAGAAAATTTTTCCAGTGGTCGATTCGCCAAAAAGGATTCCTGCGGGTATTCTTGACTGATTGATCCTTCGCCGCTCTTTGCGAGTGGCCAGAGTACTTGCCCCAGAACCTATGAGCGAAGACCACCGCCAAACGCGCACACATCTGACGGAGCTGTTTCATAAGCTCCGGATTAATCCGCGCGGTGATCTGGGTCAGAATTTTCTGATTGATATCAATCTGGTGGAACTCGTGGCCCGTGAGGCTCAGTTATCCAAAGACGATGTGGTTCTCGAAGTGGGGACCGGGACAGGCGGTCTCACCATTTTCCTCGCTGCAGAAGCGGGCGAAGTCGTCTCGATCGAGTACGACCCGAACATGCATGCGATTGCGACAAAACAGCATGCCGGTTTGTCGAATGTGCAGTGGGTGAATACCGACGCTCTCAAGAACAAAAATCAACTCCATCCTTTGCTGGTCGAAAGTGTGAACACCGCCCTGGCCAGACGGCCCGGCTCGACCTTAAAACTCGTGGCAAATTTGCCTTACAACGTCGCCACTCCCGTCATTTCCATGATTGTGGGAAGCGCCTGGCCCTGGTCGCGGATGGTTGTGACTGTCCAGTGGGAAATGGCCGTGCGGATGCAGGCGACGCCGGGCAGCAGCGATTACAGCGGGCTGTCGATCTGGTTACAGTCGCAATGCGAAATCGAAATTCTGCGCAAGCTCCCTCCGGATGTCTTCTGGCCCAGGCCCAAAATCGATTCTGCTGTCGTCCTGGTCACACCGGCACCAGCCAGGCGAGACCGCATTGCCGATCCGGAATTCTTCCATAACTATCTGCGGGCCATCTTCATGCACCGGCGCAAGCTGTTGCGTGGTGTCCTGTGCACTACCTATTCCCAGGTGGCCAAGCCCCGCATCGATGAACTGCTTCAGCAGGCGGGGATTACTCCACAGGCACGGGCTGAAGAACTACCCACTGAAATTCATGTGGCCTTGGCCAACCTGCTGTACCACGAAATCAATCCATCAACACCCGCTGCGGGTCTTGATTCACTGAAAACTGCGAACTGAAAACTGCCTCCTGCCAGATTCTGGCAGCAGCCGGCTCTGTCGGAGAATCTTATTATCATGCAAGATCGAATTGCCTATCAGGGAATCACCTTCGACGATGTTCTGCTCGAACCGGGCTATAGTGAACTCGTACCCTCCGACGTCGAAACATCCTCCCGGCTCACCCGCAACATCCGGCTGAATGTGCCGATTGTTTCCAGCCCCATGGATACCGTGACGGAAAGCGACATGGCCATTGCCATGGCGCAGGAAGGGGGCATGGGGATCATTCATAAAAACCTTTCGATCGAACAACAGGCGTTGCATGTCGAGCGGGTCAAACGCAGTGAACACGGCGTCATTGTCGATCCCGTGACTCTCCCGCCAGAGGCGACAGCGCTTGCCGCCTGGGAAATCATGGAGCAAAGGAACATTGGTGGTGTTCCGGTCACTCAAAACGGTCGGCTCAAAGGGATCCTGACCCGTCGCGACCTGCGGTTTCTCGCGTCGAAAGATACGCCGATTTCCGAGGTGATGACCAAAGAGAATCTCGTGACGGCGAAAGAGAATACGACTCTCGAAGAAGCCGAGCGGATTCTGCTGGAAAACAAGGTTGAGAAGCTGCTGCTGGTGGATGACGAGTTTCAGCTCAAGGGGCTGATCACGATCAAGGATATCGATAAAAACCTGCGTTTCCCGAAAGCGAGTAAAGATCGACGTGGACGTTTGCGCGTTGGTGCCGCCGTCGGCGTGTTTGACTTTGAGCGTGCTGCGGCCCTTATCGACAGGGGGGTTGATGTGCTTTGTGTCGACAGCGCACACGGACATAGCCAAAACGTGATTCAGACCGTTAGCGAGGTGAAGAAACGCTGGCCAGAGATCGATGTGATAGCAGGGAATGTTGCCACAACGGCAGGAGCCCGAGATCTCCTGATGGCGGGGGCGGATGCAATCAAGGTGGGCATTGGCCCAGGCTCGATCTGCACCACGCGGATTATTGCCGGTGTGGGTGTTCCTCAGTTAACAGCGATACACAATGCCTCATTGGCAGTGGCCGGGACTGATGTTCCGATCATTGCCGATGGTGGCATCAGGTATAGCGGTGATATCACCAAGGCTCTGGCCGCTGGTGGTCATTGCGTGATGCTGGGAAGTTTGCTGGCGGGTGTGGATGAAAGCCCCGGAGAAGTCATTCTTTTCCAGGGCCGCAGTTACAAACGCTACCGGGGCATGGGCTCGATGGGTGCCATGGTCAAAGGGAGCAGCGAACGCTACCGGCAAGGGAAAGTTGACGAAAGCAGTCCAGGGCGTGGAGCAGGGAAGCTCGTTCCCGAAGGCGTTGAAGGGCGAGTGGCTCATAAAGGCTCGCTCCACAATCTGGTTTACCAGTTGATCGGTGGCCTGCGGGCCGGCATGGGATACTGCGGTGTGCCCACGATTGATGATCTGCGGACAAACACGCGGTTCATTCAAGTCTCGGCTGCCACAGTGAGGGAGAACCATCCCCATGACATTACGATTGTCGAAGAATCTCCAAATTACACTGTCGAGCACGCCCATCGCGAAGGCTCGTAATCAGGCCTGGTATCAGCCGGCCTGGTATCAGCCGGCACTGGCCGTCGCACTGGCAGGTGTGCTGATCACTCAGGCACCAGCCGGCGACGCCTCCCGCAGTCCGCTGGATACCTTGCGCGAACGTTCTCCGGAACAGCGCTGGACCAAAGTTCGCGAAGAGGACGCCGAGCAGAAAGTGTCCCGGCAAACCGTCATCTCCAGCGAGACACAAGCCTTCACGAACGTCGGTTCGACGGGTTCCGGCACTGTTCCAGAGCGACTCCCTGTCGATCGAATCCAGGAAGTCAAATCGGCTGCGCCCGATATGCCGGCCTCGATTATCGATGCAGCTCCCACAGCAAACTCCAAATCCGTCGTGGCGTTCCCGGAATCTAAAGCTCCTTCACAAGCTGCGACCACTCCTCCGGCCTATCCATTTCTGGATCAACCCGAGGTACTCGTGCGGGGTGATCATCAGTGGATCTTGCCAGCTCCTTCAGCAGAGCAGATCGTCGCTGCAGTGAGCCAGAATTCTCAGGCACCAGTTCCCAATGCCGTTCAGTCGGGCCCGACACCGATTGAAGTGAATGCAAATACTTCTAACGGTGCGATTGCTCCTGCACCAGTCGAAACACAAGCCACTGCGCCATCAGCCAACTTGCCACCCATTCCACCGCTGCAAAAAGAATCGGAGCGGGCCATCATTGCTGACGAACGGCTGGCACCAGCCCTGCCGAATCTCGGGATTCGCCGTATTTATCAGATTGTTCCCTTCGGTGATCCCGTGGCGGATGAAGATATTCGTCGATATGCCCTCGAGCAGCAGAATAAAGTGGGTCTGCATATCGATAATAGCCCTGCGCCTCCACGAAACTATCCTGACCTCCTGGCCTTGTGGGAACCACCCAACCTTTATCACCAGCCACTCTACTTTGAAGATGTGGCACTGGAGCGATATGGGCACCACTATCCACCTGGTATTCAATCCGCCGTGTCACTCGGGAAGTTCGGTGTGCAACTGATTGGCTTCCCTTATCAGGCAGTGATTCATCCGCCAGCATCCAAGCAGTATGCTCTCGGCTATTACCGCCCTGGCGAAGTGGCTCCCCGGCTCACCTATCAAATTCCCTGGAATGCACACGCCGCCGCTGTGCAGGCCGGAGCCGTGGTGGGCTTTATCTACATGATTCCGTAAAAGTCACCACTTCAGAGATGCAACGAGCTCTACTGCAAGCAAGCATTTTACTCCTTCTCCCGTTCCGACGGGAGAAGGCCGGGATGAGGGTGAGTTCAAAAGTATTTGGGGATCTATCCACAACCCGCTTCATCGCGGGATGCTTTTCATCTCTCGCCACTGTGAGTCAATCAGCGCTCCTGCGGTAGCCCTGCTATAGGGCCTTCTTCCCCCTTCCGACCTTCAACCCTTTTCACCTTCGCCCTGACTCTCTTCAACGGATTCACTGCAAGGCACTCTCTCAATTGGCCGAAGGTTTCCTGCCGACCTGATAGAGGTTCGTTCGCGAGCGGAGATACATCAGGTCATCACTGACTGCGGGCGATGCCATAAAGCCATCGCCAAGCTGGCTTTCTCCCAGTTCTTCAAACTCGCGCGAAGCCTTGAGCACCTTGATCTTTCCCTCCTGGCTGAAGAACCAGAGTTTTCCATCCGCATAGAGTGGTGTGGCGGTATAGTTGCCACCGAGCCGTTCCTGCCAGAGCTGTTTGCCACTGGTGGCTTCGAAGCAGGTGGCGGCACCACCATCGTGCACCATAAACAGCAGATCGTCGACCAGCACATGCGTGGGCTTGGAAGGGATGCCTTTGGCAGCACTCCAGCGAACGTGGGTTTCGGTCACATCACCGGTTCCTGTCGGATCGACAGCATGCAGGGCTGCCTTCCCGAAGCCGGTGTTGATAAAGACCAGACCATTCCCATAGACCGGCCTGACAGTGGCTGAGAATTCCTTGAAGCGAATCCGCCAGAGCTCTTTCCCCGTCCGCGGATCCAGGGCCAGACTCGCCTTGGATGTGGGGCTGATCAGTTGTGGTTGGCCATTGACCTGAATGATCGTGGGAGTACAGAAGGCCTTCTTGAAATCGCCATTCTCGGAGCCATATTCGACCTTTCGATCGACTTTCCAGACGGTTTGGCCTGTTTCCTTATCGAGAGCCACCACATACTGAAAGTCGAAGCCGTCCATGTGCAGGATCAGCAGGTTCTCAAACAGGATGGGCGAACTTCCCGGGCCACGAAAATGCTCGCAAGGGAGATCGCGCCTTTGCCAGAGCACGTCACCCGAGCGGCCCGCCAGGCAGGCCGTACCATAGCTGCCAAAACTGATCCACGCCTTCCCGTCTTCCAATACGGGTGTGGGTGAGGCATAGCTGTTGAAATCGTGGATTTCGCTGGGCTTCTCGACTTCGAACAGCAGCTTGTCGAGCACGATCTTGCCCGAGGGTTTATCAACGCAGATCACCGAGAGCTCGTGCCCATCGGGAGTGGCCGAGGTCATCCACAGGTCATTGTTCCAGATGACGGGCGAAGACCAGCCTTTTCCATGAATGGCGGTTTGCCAGAAGATGTTCTCCTCGCCGATCGTGACGGGAAGTTTCGTACTCTGAGCATGAGCATTTCCTTCTGGCCCGAGAAACTGGGGCCAGTTGTGCTGTGCCTGACTCGTGGACAATGGCCCAATCGCCAGTACCCACACCGCCACCAGCCCGCGGCTCAAAACCAGACCTGCCTCAAAAAACCGCAGATCAATCAATGGACGTAGCATGGAGAAAATCCTTGAATCCGAAAGCAGCCACAGCTTCAGACCGTGGACTGGACAAAGTATGGCTGGCTTTCTGCAGTTCGATCATCCCGGAGATCGGGCCAGTCGGTATGCTTTAAGAACGCTGTTCGTGAGAACATATCAATAAATCCTTGCGCAGAATAATCGGCGGCATGATCTGACGCCACTGGAATGGTTTTCTCTGATGGCCAAGCGACCGAATGCTCGACTTCTGGAACTGCCTCTCCTGCAGAACTGGAGCTGCCACAATTGCGGCGGCTGCTGCAAAAAACATCTCATTGAAATCACCGAAGCTGAGCGTCAACGCATTGAAAGCCAGGGCTGGAGTGCAGCCGAACTTCCGGAAGGCTTGCCTCCTTATGTTCCTCTGGGGCGAACTTCCGAAGGACGTTACCGATTATCGCAGCGAGCCGATGGCGCGTGTGTGTTTTTGACGGATGAAGGTCTCTGCCGGATCCATGCGAGGTTTGGAGAACCCGCCAAGCCTTTACCCTGCCGGCTCTATCCGTATGTGTTCCATCCCACGGGCAAAGGGTTGGTGGTGGGTTTGCGGTACAGTTGCCCATCGGTCATTCGAAATGCCGGTCGTGATCTCGGGTCTCAACAGGCAGAACTCAAGCAACTGGCACAGGAGACGATCGCCGATTGGCCTGAGGAGATTCCTCCACCCAGGCTTTCTGACCGCTCACCGGGAGCCTGGCCATTGGTCGATGTGCTGATCGCTGCACTGCTGGACGAACTGCAGCAACGCGACGTCCCTCTGCGTTTGCGCCTGGTTCGCATGGCGGCATGGACGGAGCTGATTTCAACGACCAATCTGACCGATCTGACAGTCGCTCAATTGCGGGAAACAATCCGCGTGGTTCGTGAAACAGTGGCTCAGTTGCTCCCGGACGAACAGACGGTCATGGTCCCTCCGGCCGATCGTCTGACGCTGGTGGGCTTTACACAACTGGTGGCCTACTATACGCGCGAAGATACGATTGTGGACCAGTCGAAGGGCTTGGCTGGTCGCTGGAAACTGTTGCAGGATATTCTGGTCTTTACCTTTCGCAGAGGTCGCCTGCCTGATCTGGCTGCTGACTGGAAGGGAATTCCCATTCGAGATGTCGAACAGGCATTACCCTGGAAGACTCCCGCCGCCGATGAACTGCTGACGAGATACCTGGTCACCAAGCGGCAGAGCCGGGCCTTCTTCGGGCCGGCTTATTATCACGAACCCGTCATCGAAGGGTTCTGGAGCCTGTTGCTGACAATTCCTGTGACAATCTGGCTGGCCCGCTGGCATGCCCTGGCCAGGCTGCGAAATGCAGGGCCAGATACCGGCACTGAACCCTGCGCGATTCATGCGGTGGATCTGGAAGCGGCTCTCGCACGCGTCGATCATAATCATGGCTATTCACCGGCTTTAGGGATGCGCAGTGTCAAATCGCGGCTGCGCAGTTTTGTCCGTCGTGATCAACTCACCAGCCTGATCTGGGACATCACCCGTGAATCGTGAACACTTCAGGGACACGATGTTAGAACCTGAGGAAACCTGGTGATCCTTGCGGGCAGGTTCTTCGCTGCATTCGAATAATGTGCTGGTGCAAGATCTGGAAATGCGGCAAGATGTCTTCCGGTCGATAATGTAACGACTCAATCCACTCGAACCCGTTCGCGGCTGCCATTCGGCTGAGGAGGAGACCATGAAAAGACTGCTCCTGTTACGACATGCAAAAGCCGTCGCTGAAGATGCCAGCGGACTCGACCATGAACGTGCCCTGGCACCGCGCGGCTGCGAAGACGCAACCCGGTTGGGAGAATGGATTGTCCGTCAGGGCCTGATTCCGCACTTCATCATGTCGAGCAGTTCACGCCGCACAGTAGATACGCTGCGGCTGGTGGGAAGTGCCTTTGGACATTCTCCTTTAGTGATGATCCGACGCCGGCTCTACATGTGCCACGAAACGGATTATCCGCCACTCCTGCAGGAAGCACCTTCCGATTGCGAACTGCTGCTGGTCGTGGGGCATAATGAAGGGTTGCAGGAGTACCTCACCCGACTGACAGGAACGGGCCGGGCGGTCCCCACCTGTACGCTGGCTGTCGTGGAACTTCCGATTTCGGAATGGCCGGAAATGACGCTGGCTGTGCGTGGGAAACTGGTGCAACTGGTGACTCCCGACGATCTTGATCCGAAGTGATTCAACGGCCTCGAACGGGTTGCCAGTAAGGTCTCAGCTTTCAGTTTTTCCGGGCAAGTGGATTTGTTATGGCTCGTCGCTGGAATCATTACGATCTGTCGTTCGAGATGTACTTGAGAGACAGAGGGATTCCGTACATTGCAGTCGATGAAACCCGCCGGGCGCTGCTGGCACAGGCCAGTCTGAAATCGATGGATTACATCGTCTATGGTGCGCGGGGCCAGAACCTGCTGGTCGAAGTCAAAGGTCGCAAAGCGCGCACCAGCCAGCTCTCAGAGAACTGGGTGACTGCCGACGATCTGATCAGCCTGAGGCGGTGGGAAGAAGTCTTTGGGAAGAGTTTTCGGGCCGTGATGGTCTTCGCCTACGATGTGACTGAGAGAACACCGGCACTGCAGCGACTGGCCAACACTTCCTCGCACGAAGCGGTTGGCGAGCCGAATCTGGCCAGTGAACCCTGCTTTACGCATCAAGGTCGGGACTACATTTTTCATGGCGTCTGGATGGAAGATTACGAGCGGCAGGTGAAAGTGCGGTCGTCCCGCTGGGAGACGCTATGGGCCCCGGCGGCGGCCTATCGGGAAGTTCGTTTCTCGATGGAAGATTTTCTAGTGGCTCCGGTCATGTCGTCAGGCGCCTTGTCCGGGGTTCATGCTGCCAGGGCAACTGTGCCATTGCCAGCCGCCGCCCAGTTCCACTTGCAGGCAGATTTGAATGAGTGATACGCCTGAACGGAGTAAGCGTTGAGTTGGCCTTGTGATCAACGTGGCGCGATCGATGAAATCAGAGCGACACGCGGGTTGAGGCCATGGCGTTCAATACTCCTGTCAGTTTCCAAGTGATGGGGAATCGTTGACTGTGCCGGGAGGGCGGACTCCGCTCCCTTTGCGATTGGTCAAAGCGTCACCCAGTTCATTACGGGCGACTTCAGCATAGGCCTCCAACTGCTGGACGATCTCGGGGTGCTGGCTGGCCAGATTCGTCGTTTCGCCAATATCAGAATCCAGATTGTAAAGTGCCAGCTCCGTGAACTTCCGGTTGATGAGCTTGCCGCGCTGGCCGTCGTTTCCCCGCTCGACGGGATGGACGTAAGTGTGGGGGAAGACGAGCTTCCATGGGCCGGAACGCACAGCAATCAGATCGCGGCCGTAGTAGAACCAGAGCGCTTTGTGGGGTTGTGCTTTCGAGGCACTGGTTAATTGAGGCCAGATATCCACGCCATCGAGCGGATGATCAGGAAGTTTAGCACCGAGCATTTTGGCAAAGGTGGGAAAGAGGTCGTAGGTGGCCATGGGAAGATCGACCGTCGTATCGGGCGGTATGACACCGGGCCAGCAGGCCACAAAGGGAACGCGGGCACCACCATCCCACATGGTTCCTTTCCCTTCGCGGAGCGGCCCCGTGCTACCTGCATGATTTCCAAAAACCAGCCACGGGCCATTATCAGAAGTAAAAATCACCAGTGTTTTGCGAGTGAGTTGATGCTTTTCGAGTGTCTGTCGAATGGTTCCGACCGACCAGTCAATCTCGCCGATGACATCTCGGTAAAGTTGGGCTCTCTCACCGCTGTTGCGCTCTTCGCTGACAAAGATCGGCGTGTGGGGCATGGGGTGAGCCAGATAGATGAAGAAGGGTTTGTCGGCGTGCCGGTCGATAAAGGAAACGGCTGCCATCGTGAAGTCGGTCGTGAAGCGGGATTGATCGGTGTCATGGCCAATGATCTCAGCGGGTGAATCCCCTTTTTGACGGAAAAGAGGCAAGGGCGGGAACTTGCCATAAGGGTTCTTCGACCACATATCGTTCGAGTAAGGAATCCCCAAGGCTTCACCAAATCCATGGCGACCCGGCAGGAACTGAGCCTGATAGCCCAGGTGCCATTTGCCATACATGGCGGTGGAATACCCTTGTGACTGAAAGAGTTCACCCAGAGTCACTTCGCTGTCGGCGATGCCGTTCTTCGAAACATGACTCAGTGCTCCCAGAATCCCAATGCGATTCGGCAGGCAGCCTGTGAGCAGGGCTGTGCGAGAAGCCGAGCAAACGGCTTGAGCGACGTAAAATGAAGTGGCTTTCACCCCTTCTCTGGCCAGCCTGTCAATCTCAGGCGTCTTGCAGATCGTAGCACCAAACGCCCCCACATCGGCATAACCCAGGTCATCGCAGTTGATGATGATCACATTCGGTTTTTCAGGACGAGTCTCGGCAGCCGTCACAATCGTGATCGAGCCAATCTGCCAGAGACTTAAGCACAGGCCGATCGCAAAATGGCACAAGTATCCTAAGGATTGATCAGGAGCCCGATGATCCCGAAGATTCAGGGGCTGGCGGGTCATCAATTCATGACGCATGGATGTCTCCAGGTCTAAAATCTGCAGGGGTGCGAGTTTTCGAAAGTCAACGCATATCCGTCGGTGAAATCGCCCTCGTTCACAACTTCCGTCTGGCAGCCACTCAAGTTCTCAATCGTTATCGGATCTGCTGAGTGGTTGAGACCGTCTCGACATCATGAGTGATTTTTGCATGCATATCTACACGACCGAGCGATTTGTCCTCCCGTTGCCACCTGGCCATCGCTTCCCGATGAGCAAATATTCAGCATTGAGAGAACGGATCGATCTGGCACTGCGAAGTGGTGAAATTGATCCTTGTACCATCGAGCTTTTGGAACCACCCGCTGCCACCGATGCCCAGATTCTACTGGCGCACAATGCCGACTACTTATACAAGGTGTCGGCAGGTGAGATGACTCGCGACGACATCAAGCGGCTGGGGTTTCCCTGGTCGCCCGAGTTGATTGAGCGATCACGGCGGTCTTCGGGTGCCACCATCGAGGCAGCGCGTTCGGCGCTGGTGCATGGGTTTGGAGCGAATCTGGCAGGAGGAACTCATCATGCCTATGCCGACCGGGCCGAAGGTTTTTGCATCTTTAACGACAGCGTGATTGCGGCCCGAGTGCTGCAGCAGGAACAACTGGTTCAGCGAGTGTTGATTGTCGATGGCGATGTCCATCAGGGGAATGGGACAGCTGCCATCACCCGGCAGGATCCCTCGATTTTCACCTTCTCGATTCACAGCGAACGCAACTATCCGTTTGTGAAAGAGACCAGTGATCTGGATTATGGTCTGCCCGATGAAACCGGCGATGACGCCTATCTGGCGGCTCTTGATGAGGGATTAGCCGCCTGTGCCAGGCGCTTTCCACAACCCGATCTGGTGTTGTTTCTGGCGGGAGCTGATCCCTTCGAAGGGGATAAAATGGGACGGCTGGCGTTAACGAAAGCCGGGTTACGCGCTCGCGACAGGCTGGTGTACCGATTTTGTGAGCAGTATGACCTGCCCGTGGCCATCAGTATGGCGGGAGGGTACTCGCCTCGAGTGGAAGATATTGTCGAGATTCACTTTGCGACCGTTCTTGAGGGAATTCGCTGGAATCTGCAGCGACGTGACCGGCGCTGACCAGTTTGTGAGAATTGAGATCCCGGGCCTGAGGGAATAGCAGTAAAATCGTTCTCAGGAGTTGGAAACGTGCCGTTGATCCCAATTCTGACGTGCAGTGCGGTTGTTATTTCAGTCATAATTGAGGCATGCAAGAAAATACGATCCAGACTGATGCACTGCTGCAGAACCTCCGGGAAGGGAATGACAAAGCTGTCAATGAACTTCTGGAGAGACACCGTACACCCTTGCGCCGGATGATTGAATTGCGGCTGGATCGGCAGATGGCCCGCCGGGTCGATGCCAGTGACGTGGTCCAGGATGTCTTTATGGAAGCCTCCGGGCGACTGCGGGAATATCTGGAAAATCCCCGTTTGCCATTTCATGTCTGGCTGAGACATCTGGCGCGGGACCGCATGATCGATCTGCATCGCCGGCATCGCGGTGCACTCCGGCGGAGCATGGATCGAGAACAGGCTTTACCCGTCAGCCAGGAGAATTCTGGCGATCAACTGATGGATCAGTTCAAAGACGATGAACTGACACCGGCGGCTGAGAACATTCGCCGCGAGTTCGAGGAACGATTTCTGCTGGCACTCGAACAACTTGAGGCGGATGATCGCGAGATGATCCTGATGCGTCACTTTGAACAATTGGGGAATAACGAAGTGGCCGAGATTCTGGGGCTCACGCCACCAGCCGCCGGCATGCGCCATTTGAGAGCCCTGCGCAAATTGAGAAATGTTCTGGGAGAAGACGGACTCAGCCTCCCGGGAACCTGATCTTCGTGTGCAGCGGGCTGCCCGAAAGTTACCTGTTTTGTGGCAGTGGCCCGTAGCTCTGGTCGAGAATGTCCATGACATGCATGACCGGTATGCTGGAATTGGCTTCCGAGAGGCAGGCTGCCATTTGCAGCGCACAACCGGCATTCCCTGTCAGCACAGCCTGCACGCCCTGAACTTCCAGGATATGCCGCACTTTCCGTTGTCCGAGTCGATCGGCCATTTCCGGCTGAGTCAGATTATAACTTCCTGCTGCGCCGCAGCAGATTTCGGCCTCTTCGATCGGGGCGATCGTTAATCCGGGAATCAGGCTCAAGAGTTGTCGGGGCTGCTGCTTGACCTTCTGAGCATGGCAGAGATGGCAGGCATCGTGATAGACCGCTTTCAGGTGCACCGGATGCTGCGGTTCGATCGGCCCCAAATTGACAAGAAACTCAGAGACGTCTTTGATCTTATGGGCGAATGACGTCAGCTCTTCCAGCAACACGGGATCAATCTGCGGATCTTCTTCCCCAATGTGGCCATAGTCTTTGAGCATCGCACCGCAGCCAGCGACATTGGCAATCACGGCATCAATATTTCGCCACGGAAATGCCTTCAGGTTCTGACGTGCCAGACGCATGGCCTCGGTTCGATCACCATTGTGATAGTGAATCGCACCACAACAGGCCTGTGTTTTCGGGATGAGAACTTCACATCCGTTGTGCTGCAGGACGCGGATGGTGGCTCTGTTGGTTTGCGAGAACATCGCTTCAGCGACACAACCTGTCAGCAAGGCGACGG
>JAIXUU010000356.1 GCA_027483405.1 Planctomyces sp.
AATACCCGCGAAATCTACTGCAATGGAATCTCGACCAGCCTGCCTCGCGATGTGCAGGATCAGATGATTCACAGCGTGAAAGGCTTGGAAAAAGCCGAGATCATGCGCTATGGCTACGCAGTCGAATATGACTACGCACCGCCGACACAACTTTTGCCGTCACTGGAAACGAAATCTGTGCGCGGACTCTACTTCGCAGGGCAGATCAATGGCACCACAGGCTATGAAGAAGCCGCTGGCCAGGGCCTGCTGGCAGGGATCAATGCTGCTCTTGCACTGCAGAGCCGGGAACCATTGATCCTGGATCGCAGCGAAGCCTATCTTGGCGTGCTCATTGACGATCTCGTCACCAAAGGAGTGGATGAACCTTACCGGATGTTTACCTCACGGGCCGAGTTTCGCCTCGTTTTGCGCCATGATAACGCCGACCTCCGGCTGACTGTCAAAGGACGTGATGTGGGACTCGTGGATCAGGAGCGCTGGACGGCATTTGAGCAGTACACGCAAGAGCTGCAGGCAGGCCGCCAGCTTCTCACGAAAGAGCGATTCGAAGGAGCGACTCTCGAAGAACTCCTGCGTCGACCTGAAACGACATGGCAAACGTTAAAAAAACTTTCACCCGTCGTGGCTGCACAGGCGATTTCTACCCGGGCGGCTGAGCAACTGGAAATCGAAACCAAGTATGCAGGCTATATCCGCAGACAGGATAGCGATATTGAAAAAGCCTCCAAGCTGAGCAATGTCCGCATTCCGACAGCATTCGATTACCACGCGATTCAACACCTTCGAAAAGAAGCCAAGGAAAAACTCTCCCGCATCCAGCCCGCCGATCTTGGGCAGGCCGGCCGCATCAGCGGCATTACTCCGGCTGATCTCTCCATCGTACTGCTGCATATTAAAGAACGTGATCGAATGACAAGTGCCTGAGTGAAGAGGTATAGCCCATCGATCAAATCAGGGTTTCAAAGAGGAATCACCTGTTTTCAGCAAGTAGTGGTGCGCATAACGAAAGTTGGTCTTCGAATCACCGCGAAGATAGCTCACCCAGTCTGGCTTCGTCTCATGCCGCAACCATGCCAGATGCGCCAGGGCATAGCCATACATGGGAGGTGTCATATATTCAGGACGAATGTGACTCGTCCCAGGCCATCTGGAGTTCCGACTCTCCCAATTTCTGGGACTGTTTGCCAGAAATAGCCCAAATCCATGAAACAGAGCATTGAGATCTGTCAGAAGCTCGTTGTCGTACTCATCACCTTGTACACGGTATTCACCCATTAGTCGCAAGTGAGATAGTTCGTGAGCCATGGTGCCAATCAAATCCACAGCCTGAGTCAGATCGCTGATCTCGATATGTATTTTCGCTTTACCAGTTTTCTGCTCATATAAACCAGCAGCTCCTGGAGGTAGATACTTCCCTTGCTGGTTGACCAGCCAAAGAGGATTCTCAATCTTAAATGTTTTGAGGATGACTCGCTCAGAGTCGACATCCATGTAGCTGCATACTTGATGAAAAAGACGCTTGACTCCATCTGGCGACTGAAGATTTATCTCTGGGAAAAAGTCATCCGTTGGAAGAATCACGGCACGACGGGTAAACACATCCTTCCCAAATTGACGGGTCAACCAGATGAGACGTTGTTCGACCCATGCTTTTGCATGAGGATCAACCGGACACCAGGGTTTGAACCAACCAAACATCACTCTTCCCTACTGATCGAGTAGACTTCTCCTTCACGTTCGGCATACGAAGAGTTAAATGTTTCCGGAACAAGAAATCCAGTTCTCGCTGAATTTGTGACTCACAGGTCTATAAAGCGTCAAGATTTAGTCGCTGCGATTGAGATTTGAGGTTCATTCTGGGATTACCTACCTTTCACCCCAAAGCTCCTTCAGCACAGGCACTAAACTGGGATCATGCTGAACGAGTTCTTCGCGGTTGAAAGGGAAGAAGTCATTCGTTGAGAAGTAGGCTTCGCTCGACTCGGAGAAGTATTCCATCGGACTGGTCATCGCATAAGCTCTGGTCTTTACTGAACGACCATTACCAAACCTCTGTTCGACCTGCTCATACTTTCCTGACTCTTTGGCAGCCTCATAGGCACGAATGATTTCAGCATTTCCATAGCCCCCCTTCAGCACGCGGTCATGGTAGGCATGTGCCAGCTCATGCAGCGTGATATTGGGCATGCGACGAGACTCCTCTTCAAAAATGCGCACGTTGGTGAATTCAACCGCGCGGGCCATTTCGGGAAGTCGATTGTTCGCTACCAGCCATTGACGACTGGGGTGATACACAGCCTTGGGAGGAATCCCCTTATATTCCGGAGACAACCATATTGTGACTTTTTTAAGCTCCTGTACTGCCATAGGCGGTACAACCTGCACGACTTCTTTAAGCTGTGCCTCCAGAAGTTCCAGTGCCTTCTTCAGCTTCTCGGGATTTTCGCCCTTGAGTTGCCGATGAATGCGAACTGTCCAGCCTTGAATGAGAGCTTGATCGTAGGCTTCAGCCCCAGATTCGGCGTTCTCCACAGGTTCCTTTGAAGCCTGCGAAATGCCTGGCTGGGTCTTGTCTGCAACCGCTACTGGAACAGGTGCTTTTTCACTTGCCGGGGAACTCTTTAGAGGGAGCTTCTCATGGATATAGTTCGTCATGAGCTGATAGAGATGGAAGTTCGTTCCCCGCCCTTCACTGATACTATGCGACCGGCTGGGATAGGGCATGACTGAAAACTGTTTTCCATGCGCAATCAGTTCGTTCATCAACTGCTCAGTCGCCTGATAATGGCAATTGTCGTCGCCCGTCCCATGAATCAGCAACAGATCACCTTGCAGTTGTTTCGCGAATGTCGTCGGCGAGCCCTGCTTGTATCCCTCCTCGTTATCGCTTAACAACCCCATATAGCGTTCCTGATAGATCGTATCGTAGAGCTTCTGATTAGGCATTGGCGCGACAGCAATCGCCATCTTGTAAATCTCGGGATAGCGGAAGAGTGCATTGAGGCTCATACTGCCACCACCACTCCAGCCCCAGATCCCTACGCGGTCAGGATCTGCAAACGGCCACTTCGCCAGCAGGGCTTTGACGGCCAATGCCTGCTCTTGTGAGGCGAGAAGCCCGATCTGCTTATAAACGCATTTGCGGAAGTCACGCCCGCGGGGAGACATGGTGCCGCGATTATCAACAGCCGCCACGATATAGCCCTCCTGGGCCAGCATGCTGTACCAGAAGCCGCGTTTCCCCATCCAGACATCACGCACCACCTGCCCATGCGGCTCTCCATAGACATGCAGGAATAGAGGATGCTGCTTTTCACCCTTTGTTAGTGTCGGTGCGAACCGCCAGCCATCGAGTTCAATGCCATTACCGATATCAACCCGGAACAATTCCGGCTGCGGGAACTTCCACTGTGCCAGCTTGTCTTTAAGCACCTGATTATCAGCGAGCGTACGAACGACCTCATGGCTGGGAAGTCGAACAACTTCAGTTAGCGGAGGGGTCGTCAGATTCGAGAAAGTATGGATCGCAACTTCAAAGGAGGGTGCGATCTGATAGGTATGCCAGCCGGACTGCCCGGCTGGAGTCACCCGCTGAATATCGCCACCTCGAAGGGGCACCTGATACAGATAGCGCTGAGTCGGATTCTCCGGCGAAGCGGCGAAGTAGAGAATCCCTTTGGTCTCATCAATGGCTTCGACATCAATCACGTCGAACGCTCCCTGGGTGATGGCCACGAGTTCTCCACTTTCCAGATTCGCACGGTAGACGTGCCTCCAGCCCGAACGCTCACTGATCCAGAGGAATTCCTTGCCGCCCGCCAGCCATTTGACGGGATTGTCGTTCTCAATCCAGGTCTCTTCGACCTCTGTCATCACCGTACGAAGTTTTCCGGAAGTCACATCAGCGAGAGAGACAACGTTGCGGTTCTGCGGGCGATTCATCTGTTGAATCAGGAGTTGACCACCTGCCGGTGTCCATTCAACCTGCGGTATATAGTGCTCACGAGGATCGCCGGGGAGTTCGATCCACTTGGGCTTGCCACCAGAGATGTTGATCACACCAATGCGCGTCGATGAATTCTTTTCTCCCACTTTCGGGTAGGGGAATGTAATCACCTTGGGATAGTTCTGCTGGCCATGATCAATCATGGTGAAGCGTGGCACACCGGTCGTATCAAACTGATAAAAGGCAATCGACTGGCTATCCGGACTCCAGCGCCAGCCATCTCGAATCGCGAGTTCCTCTTCGTTCACCCAATCGGAAGTCCCATTGATCAACGTCTCCGAACCATCCGTGGTTAAGGGAGTCACAGTCCAGTCCGTCAGCGATTGAACATAGAGGTTATGAACATAGACGAAAGCGACTTTCGTTTGATCGGGAGAGATCTTGGCAAACATCATCTGCGCGGGGGGAGTTGTTCCACCCAGCTTGGTCAACTTCTGCTGTTTGAGATCAAACAGCCAGTAGTCGCCACGAGTATTCTGCCGCCAGACTTTCTGGCTGTTGGTATAGATCAGCAGTTTTGATTCGTCCTGGGTGAACTGAAAACGCTGTACGGCCAGTGGCTGTTCGCTTCCTGGTGGAATGAGCAGGTTCCCTGCAATGACAACTTCTTTCGCCCCCGTCTCGATATTAATCCGCATCAAACTGACAAACTTCGCCTCGGGATTTTCCTTCTCAAAGGAAAAATAGCTGTTCGAGAGCCGGCTCCATTGGAAGCTCCCGACTCGTTGTTCGTCGAAATCTTTCGAGTTAAAAATTCGATCGAGGGTGAGTTTCTCAGCCGGATTGTCGGCAGCAGAGACCCGATGGCCAGGAGAGAACTGCATGGAAAGAACGACAGCACTCGCAACCACTGCTGATAAATAGAGAGAGCGATAATTCATATCATGAACCTGAAGGTAGGATATTCTATAGGAAAGGTATCACGCCCAAGCCATCGGCAGGGAGTGAATCATGGGCAAGGAGTACAAACCGATTCACACGATTGCGACATGGTTTGAGTTAAAACACATCGACCAGGCGTGGCCCCCAGACATCAAACTTTGGTGTGATCCCCAGACCAGGCGCTTCACTCGCCTGCATGTAACCATCCACACGCATCGGTGCACCGTCGGCATTACTTACGGTGACATAGCTGTTAAAATCGGTACTTGTAAAGCGATAGTGCTCGGGTGTGCTATGGGCCAGATGTGCAATGGCAGCCGTCGTGATATCGCCACCCCAACTGTCTTCCAGCGTCATGGCAATTCCCAGCGAAACACATAAATCGCGAATCTGCCGCGTTCTTGTCAGCCCACCCAGCTTACTGATCTTCAGATTGACAGCATCTATCGCCAGATCGGCCTTCGCCCGCATGAACATGCTCAAAGAATCGATGTTCTCGTCGAGAATAAAGGGATGATCCGTCGCCCTGCGGACTGCGAGGCATTCTTCATAAGTCAGGCAAGGCTGTTCGATATAAACATCCAGATCACGCACGGCCCGCACGACGCGAATCGCCTCATGCTGTGACCAGCCCGTATTCGCATCGGCGACTAGTCGATCATCGCTTTCGAGCATCGCTCTGACAGCGCGAATTCGTTCAATATCGGTATCCGGGTTCCCGCCCACCTTGAGTTGAAAGCGGGTGTAGCCATCGGTCTTGTAGGCCGCGACCTTGCGGGCCATGACTTCGGGAGCTTCCTGGGAAATTGCTCGATAGAGCCGGATCTTTTCACCATAGCGGCCCCCCAGAAGTGTGCAGACAGGTAACCCGGTGAACTTGCCTAATAAATCCCAGCAGGCGATATCAATCCCGGATTTCACATAAGCGTGCCCTTTGAGGGCGGCATCCATGCGTTCGTTGAGCTGGGAGATCTCCCGGGGGTCCCAACCCAACAGGTGCGGCCCTAGTTCCTTAAGCCCTGCCCTGACACCGTCCGCATACGCCGGCAGATAGAACGGCCCCAGTGGACAGACTTCGCCATAGCCGACATGGCCGGTATCGGTCTCGACTCCCACGAGTGTGCTGTCAAACACCGAAACCGACTTGCCACCCGACCAGTGATAGCTCCCTTCACACAAAGGAAGCTCAACACGATGGGCAAAAATCCGGGTGATGATCATGTGAAGTATTCCGTGATGGTTCAGTCATGGCCATGGGAATTTGTGTTATTGAACACAACATACCATTGACGCACACCATACGGATTGGGAGGCCTTCTGCACAAGAATCAATCGGCATGAGTTTGCAGATTTGTCGGAGTCCCTTGCCAGGAAAGACTTTTTGCACAAATGAGCCGGGCCGCTTCTACCGGCTGAGTCTGGAGCAGCAGGTGCGGGCCTGCGATTTGGCTGAACGTCACATTCGGCTTTAACTTCTGAATGATCGATAAACAGGATGCAGGGACCAGTCGATCATGTTCGGCCTGAAGGTAATGAATCGGCACGGAAACATTCGGCAGTTCAGGCCGCACATCAACCCGCAGGACTGCTCGTAACCTGGCAGCCAGAATGTCTGCTGGAACCTGATCCAAAATGGTTCGAATCCAATGCCGCGAGTCGGCCTCTGCTCCATTTGCCAGAAACATTATTGCCAGTGGTGTTCGGAATGGATGGGAAAACCAGCACGAAGAAACCCTCGATGCAGCCCAGCGGGGAAACCATTGTGCTGGTGAGGTGACAAAACTGGCACACAGAATGACTCCACAAAGTCCCGCAGGATTGGAGGCCGCCAACTGAATGGCCAATGGCCCGGAAAAGGACTCACCCAGAACAACGTATGGTTCACCTTCAGGGAGTTGCTGTTTCACTAGAGTCAGCAGTTCCGGATAGCCCATCCGGGGATCGAACGGATATCTGAAGACGACGGCTTCGATATCGTTGCGCAAATGACTCAACAACGGCGTAAAGAGTTCACCCGTACCATCCATGCCAGGCATAAGGAGCAGTTTCATAAACAACTCCTCCGGCTCGACATTTTTGAACTTTCCCAAGTATCAGATGGTCACTTACTCGCTTCCAGTTCGATATTGAACGTGGTCGCTGATGTGCCGACATTGACTTCCAGTGGTGTGGATTCTTTGCTTTTGTACTTGGCGGTAATCTCGGGGTAGGTCGCTTTATCCGTCGGATCGACCATCGAGACGCCGTCCTTTTCGATGATCCGTTGGCCGGGAGGTGCCACAACCACTTTGTACTTGCCGGGGATGACTTTCGCACCGCCGGGAGGTGTGTAGGCGTAAGTCCCATCGGCCTTGACGCGCGTTACGAAAGCATCATCACGATCGACAGCCGAAAATGTCAGAATGGTTCCTTCGGGAAGAGCCTTGCCAGCGGCAGACGTCGTGCCCGAAACACCGCCAATCTGGGGAACTGATGATCCGCAGCCTAATGCCGCGACGAGCATCGACAGACTGAGGCAGAATCCGGTGCAGTGAGAAAACAGAGTTCTGTTCATTTCAAGTTCCAGGTATTGACCAGCGACAAGCGAGCCGGCATTCAGACAGCGGGGAGAGAAAAACAGCCGCCTGACAAGGTGAGTCAAGCGGCTGCTGAGTGAGACGTTCGAGAGACTCTTAGAGTTCACCAATGGTCTGGCCATCATCTCGAATACAGGCATGCCGGAGCGTGTCGAGATTGATGTTGTCACTGATGAAGCCCACATGGCCATCGCCAAAGAGGCAATGGACACCACCCGTATGTGCCGATGTAAGAGGGTTGTTCGGGCCGAAGTTTACATTGATGCCAGGCTGATCATAGTTTTGTGTATTCGGCGCATAACGGACAGTCGTGAGATTGAACGTACGCTGACCTGGGCGTTGCCCACCACCACTTGTTCCCATCGTCCAGGAGTGGGGGCCTGAACCGCCTAGAAACACGCGATTGCCTGTAATTGTGTGCGCATGCTGTGCTTGTATCGCAGCTTGATAAGTCGCAGTGACTAAAGATCCTCCGGATTCCCCGACCATAATGATGTTGGATGTTCCATCGCTGGCATCTCTCATTCGCGTCACATCATTAACGAGCATCATTCCACCAGAACTGAGGGATCCGTTCCCAGAAGCTCCGCGATCGCTGCAACAATCTGCCGCTGTTGTATTCAGACGGCTTTCTGTAAATGCGGCAGTGCTGGTAGCACCGGCAATACCAATGTACGTCGCTCGTTTTTGCCAGTCAGTCGGTTGGGCCATGGCACTCGAGGGACAAAGCTGAGCGGCAATAGTGGCATTCTGGATGCGTGTACTATTTCCGCCTCCACCAAAACCGGAACTGCTGGCATTCATATCCAACGAATTGAACAGCGGCCCCTGATCAAGCCCTGGCAGTAAACCCACCCACCACGTCATCCCCCAGCCACCGTTTGCATCACGACGACAGCCAATCGGGAAAGTGCTATACGTGTCGTGATAGTTGTGAATGGCGAGGCCAATCTGCTTGAGATTGTTCCGGCACTGTGTGCGGCGTGCCGCTTCGCGGGCCTGCTGGACTGCCGGCAGCAACAGGGCAATCAAAATGGCGATGATCGCAATCACCACCAGCAATTCAATCAAAGTGAAACCACGACGCGACATGCGTGCCTCCAGTCAGAAGAGAAGAAGTTTTTAACAAGACAGGAACTGGGATAGGAAAACTTTACATAGCGTACACAAGAGAATGTTTATGAGTCAATCAGCGATCTTTAAAATCTTGCTTCATTAAGGAAGTTTGCAAGCTCATCTCAGGATTTCCCCAGAGCAGTTCAGGCAGAGATCAACTGACGGTAAGTCATCAGCATGAATTATGTTGTGGACTTTCTTTCCACAGATTTCTTGTCGCCGGATTTGCAACTGGCAATGATTTCGTCTTTCAGCGAATCCGACATCACCAGACCGGCTGGAGGGGCTTCGATCAAGTTGATGCCGTGAAACAAGCTCAATTCAGCGAACGCCATGTGCATCTCCTGTGAGGAATGGACACCCAGGGCCGCAGAGACAGAGATCCGGCGTTCGCTCTCGAGGAGCTTTTTGATCGCAGCGGTCAATCGCTCACGGTTCGCCCTTCGAATGAGCAGCATGCGCTGAATGGCGAAGAACACCAGATGCCACGACGCCGGCCCGATGAGCAGGAACATCAGAAAGATTTTGGCCGTTGAAAGCAGGTCGAACGAATGGCCAAAAGTCACCCTCGGAACACCCATCGACAAGAATGACAAACCCGTCCACTGTCCAAACTGGAAGGCCTGAGTCGTCCCCAAATTCTCAAGAGATTCCCAACTTACCAAGTAATAGATCACCCCCAACAGGAGAAAAATCCCTGTCGCCACTTCGGCAAACCAGCCCGGAGCAATCGCCCACTGGAATCGCGCAACGAGGATCAGCCAGATCATGTTCCAATAGAGGAGTGTGAGGAAACTGGCGGCGAACAGGCCCATCACCAGCCCTCCTCCGGCCCAGAGCATCGCTTCCTGAAGTTGCTGGTCGACCCAGACATCGAACGTGACTTTTTTACGTTTCTTCTGTGTCACTCCGGTTCCAGCAGCCATGCCCCCTCAACTTCCTCGAAAGTGAAACTGGTTTTGCCCGGAAACTGGCTTTGCCTGCTAAATGCCAGTGAATCTGAGCACTCTAAGACCATGTCGCCCATACGAGGAATCTTCTCTGGAAGATTAAAATCGTTCTCCCGTTTTGAGTGCGCAGGCTCACGCGAAAGAAATCCAGCCGAAGATTGTGAAGATGGCCAAAACTGCTGAAACAATGTGAATTCCGCAAACCTCTTGACCAAGGCAAACTTCCCAAGCCAACAAACATTGACCAA
>JAIXUU010000422.1 GCA_027483405.1 Planctomyces sp.
AAGGACCCGTCTTCGAACGGCATGATCTCAATTCCCCGGGCGAAGCCAAAATCTTCCTCCCTGTCCGCCTGAAAAACTGAACCTTGAGCAGCCATCGAGCGTCAATCTGGCTTGAGAATTGTGTGTATTCTTGCTTTGTGCCATGCTTGTCGTTGTGGACAAGCATGTCTTCGCGATCTCACATTTCTCAGTGAATTTGTGGAACTCTCCCCTTCTGGCACCGTCAATCAACAGTGGGAAATCGAATATGGAAACCATCATTACCTCAGCACAGATTGAAGCCTATGTGGCTGGTGGTGTGAAACTGATGGCTGCCTTCGATGGTTTAACCACGGCCGATCTGCAGGCGGTACCGGTGCCGGGAACCTGGAGCCTGCAGCAGATTGCGACTCACATTTACGATAGCGATCTGATTGGGACGGATCGCATGAAGCGGATTGCGGCCATGCCCAACCCGCTGATCTGTGCTTATGATGAATCGGCCTTCAATGCCTTACCCGGGATGGAAGCGATTGATGCTCCGGCAGCCTGCAGAGCTGTTGCGAACAATCGGCAGTTCATGGCCGAACATCTCCGGCGATTCTCTCCCGAAATGTTTGCCCGGACGGGGATTCATACTGAAGTAGGCAAGGTGTCGCTGGCAGATCAGGTCATCAAGTACATTCATCATCTGGAGCATCATCTGAAGTTCGCTCTGCAAAAGAGAGCACTTCTGGGTAAGCCACTGGCATGATCAGTGTGACCTGGTTGTGACAGGCTTGCAGTTTGATGCTGTTCAAGACATACAGCCCGGCGACCCTGTGAAGGCCACGCCCTTTCGCAAAGCCTGCAGGGACGTGCCACACAGCGAGAGCGAGTAACTCAATCGCTGCATGAGATCAAGGGCTGTGCGATCACTCACCCTGGCACATTTCATCGAGGGCCATGAGGTAGGCGATCACTTCTTCGACATCTGGCACCTGAGCACCGGCCACTCGTCCATCGCGATCGGCACGGGCCAGTTCGACGAGCAGGTCGAAATCGGGATGTTTACGAAGCGATTGCGGGAAGCGGCCTTGCCTTAAGCCGGCTGTCGCGACAGGCCGTTGTTCGATGAACCAGCGCGTTCGTTCCGAAAGCCATTCACCCAGCACATCAAATGTGGAAAGAATTGGTTGCCTCGGATTGATCGTCAGCCCGACGTCATGGAGCAGGCAGGCAATCAGAAATTCTTCATCGTAAGGCTCGATGGAGCGTCCGATTTCAAAGACCTGCAGCGAATGATAAAGGGCATCCCCTTCCGGATGCTCGATCGAATCGAGCCTGACGGATTCTAATCGATAGAGCACGTTCGCGAGCCGGATGTAGAAATCGGCAGTCGATGGTTCAGGTTGAACGTGAGTGGCAGGAGCAACACCACCTGGCTGAATGGCGTTGTCTGCAAGTGGCGAGGTGAAACCTTCTGGGCAGATATCTGAGCCGGTCGTCACCTCTGCGGTGAATGGGGGCTGCCCGGCACGATCGAGCTGGAGTGGCTTCAGCAGCAGATCGATTTCCTGCTGAATCTCCTGATTGGATGGCTGGTGGGCGGCAGTCAATCGCTCTGTCGAGAGGGATCGCGCGGCCCGTTTTCGTGCAGTCGAGAAATTCTGCACCTTCCCGCGGACGAGCAATCGAGCGGCTTCGCGAGCTAGTTCGGCCCGCAGGATTCCCGGATCATCCTCTGATGAAAATCGCCGTGTGGGCATGATGCGCCGCCCTGAAGGCGGATATTTGAGTGATGTGAAGGCTGCGAATTTCGAGAAGTATTTTTGTTGGGTTTCGAGGAGTTGCTATTCGTGCCGGAGTGCTTCGATCGGATCCATGCGTGCTGCCGAACGTGCGGGGTAGATGCCGAAGATTACACCAATCCCGACGGAGATTCCAAAGGCAATCGGCAGACTCCAGAAAGCGATCTGTGGCCGCATATTCCCAAAGAGCTGGCTGATTTCGGAAGTTCCTGAACTTCCCGAAAGAACCGCATTTTCCACAATCCACTGGATCCCCATAAAAGCCAGTGGTGTGCACAGGCCCAGGCCGACTCCCAATAATCCGCCAGTCCCTGAAAGAACAATTGTTTCGGTCAAAAACTGGCTGATGATATCCGATTGCCTCGCACCCAGTGCCCGCCGAATGCCGATTTCGCGAGTACGCTCGGTGACGGTGGCGAGCATGATATTCATAATGCCAATCCCGCCCACGACCAGACTGATGGCGGCAATCGAGCCCAGCACAATGTTGAAGATCTGCTTGATCTGTTCGGCCTGCTTCAGAAGTTCGAGAGGGACAATCACATCGTAGTCGTTTTTGCCACGATGATTGCGCATAAGTGATTCCCGCACGACGTCGGCGGTGCGGACGACATCCTGTGTTTCTGCCACCTGCAGTGTGATCTGGTTGAGCTGCACTTCTTCAGCAGAGAACGAACCACTGAGCGCGGTAATCACGCGGTCACCAATTCGTGTCTGGAATGTCTTGAGGGGAATGTAGACATCTTTATTGAATTCCTGCCCGGACATACTGCCACCGATGGCGGCGGAAGCTGTTCGTGAGCGAGTGACACCCACGACGGTGAACCGAAACGAGCGCATCAGAATAGTTTTGCCAACGGGGCTTTCATAGGGGAAGAGTCTGGCGGCGACTTCACTTCCGATGACAGCGACGTTGGCCATCTCGCGTTCATCCTGATCGGTCAGAAAGCGACCTTCAGCCATCTCCAGATGATTCATATCTTTGTAGCCTGTGGTCGTCGCGACCACGCGGGCGTTGATCGTATTCTGCAGATAACGTACTTCGGATTGGATTTCCCGAATCGCAATGGTGCTGGTGATTGTGGGAATCGTCTCCGACAGCAGTCGATAGTCGGCTCGCAAAAGCCCGTAGGCTAATACTGAAGGACCGCGACCTGACGATCTCGATGAGTTCGACGAAGAATCGGCAGGTGGCTTGACGCTCACCACAATGATGTTTGTCGCCCCCAGTTGCCGCACCTGGGCCTGGGCCTGGGCACTGGCCCCTTCGCCAATCGCCAGCATGGCAATGACAGAAAAGACACCAAAAACGATACCGAGCATCGTCAGGCCCGACCGCAGCTTATGCAGCAGCAGGCTCTTGAGTGCCAGACGAACAGCGCGGATCGTATTAAAAAACATGAGGCCTTAGTTATCCGAAAATCGGTAATTGGTAAATCAGGATCACTCGATCCACCATGTTTCCACTGAGCGTCAGGACAAAAAAACTTCCTTGATGGGGCCGGTGCTGTCGCCGAACTGATTGACCGGGCAGCCCATGCCATCGAGCATCGAAACATACAGGTTACAAAGCGGAGTGCGTGGTGCACTGGCAATATGCTGCCCGCCGGCAAATCGTCCACCGGCATGGCCACCGACGACAATCGGCAGGTTATCTGGCTGGTGCGCATTCCCATCGGCCATGCCGCATCCCAAAAGAATCATGGAGTTATCGAGCAGTGTCGATTCCCCTTCCCGGATCTGTGACATCCGCTCGAGCATGCGACTGAACTGCGAGACATGCCAGCGATTGATCTTCTGGTACTGCTCGATCTTTTCGGGCTTGCCTTCGTGATGCGATAGTTCGTGGTGTGAACCGCGGACACCGTCGACAAACGAGAAGTTATGGCCCGAAACATCGTTGGCGAACATGAAGCTCGAAACCCGCGTCGAATCGGTCTGGAAGGCGAGGATCATCAGGTCGATCATCAGGCGGACATGCTCCTGATAATCTCGAGGTGCCCCGGGAGCTTCCATTTCGGCCTGAGGTGTTTCCGGATGCCAGACTCGAGGATCGGGCTGTGTAAAGAACTCGATCCGCTTTTCGACGGCACGAACAGAGTCGAGATATTCATCGAGTTTGAACTGGTCGTCGCGGCCCAACTGCTGGCGTAATCGCCGGGCATCGGACATCGCGAAATCGAGCAGGCTTTTGCGGTCTGCATCACGCGATGAAGCCGCCTGGCCGCGATTCTTCCCCGCCTGTTGGACATTCATCAGCCGATCAAACACTGTTCTGGGATTGATTTCCTTGGCGACGGGCCGTTCCGCTGTCTGCCACGAAATGTGCGAACCATAAAGTCGCGTATAACCAACATTCGAATCGATCCCGGAGATGACAGGATCAATGCCCAATTCCAGTGACGGAAATGGGGTCAAATGCCCCACCTGCCTCGCCATATACTGGTCGAGTGAAACTCCACCCGTGCTGATGTTTTTGCCGGTGGTTTTTTCGACCCGCAGGCCTGTTAGAAAGTTGGCTGTTTTTGCGTAGTGGCCATCCCCTTCATGGCTGTGCCGCTTATCGAGCTGTGAGAGAATCGTGACGTGCTCTTTGAGGTTTGTCAGCGGCTGCAAGGAATCGGGCAGTTCGAAATCTTTCCCAGATTGCTTGGGAATCCAGGCATCCTTCCAGACGCCATTGGGGAAGAACAGGCAGCCAAATCGAACAGGAGCATACTTTCCCGCCTCAAGTGCATCTGCCGGGGTCGTCAACTCAGCCGCTTTGACAGGCGAACCCATCGCTTCCAGCCACGGCAAAGCCACAGCCACACCGGCACCTCGCAGAAACGTGCGACGAGGAATTGACCAACGGGAGGTATGAGGCATGGAATTCACTCCGGCGGGTAAACGATGGAGATCACGTCTGATCAGAACAAACGGGTGCTTCCATCGGGCAGGTAACTAAGGCACTGGTGTTTTTTTACGGACAATTTGCTGGTTGTTGGGAAGTGGCCAGAACTCCAGACCCTCTGGCGGTACAGACTTCAGGTTCTTGATATTCTATGCCAGTGGGATCGGCAATCGCTTACCGATTTAACCGTTGTGGTTCACAAAATGATCGATTTATTGTTTACTTCTTGGTGTAGCGGTGGCGAAACGGATAACTCAGGACAATCTGCTCAACAAGCACTTCTGACTTATCATCATGGGATTTCAGAGCTTCGAGCGTTTCCTTGATGACGCATTGGTCGAACTTGTTGAGACCACGTCCCAGGGCATAACCCAGCATTTTCTTGGTCAGATTCCGCAGAAACTCCCCTTTGCGCTTGAGCAGAATCTGCTTCATCTCGGCCGGGCCGCTGAAGTTTTCGCCGCTGGGAAGTTTGCCGGAGGCATCGATTGCGAGGCCTGCTTCAGTGGTTCGAAATCGCCCGAGGACATCAAAATTTTCGAGGCCGAACCCTAAGGGATCCATGCGGTTATGGCAGGCCGCACAGGCCGGATCCTGCCGATGCTTTTCCAATCGCTCACGCAGGGATAATGGTGGAGCATTCGGATCGTGTTCTGGCAATGGTGGCACACCGGGAGGTGGCGGCGGGACTTTACTACCCAGCACTTCTTCGAGCACCCATCGTCCCCGCAGGACAGGGCTTGTTCGAAATGGATACGAGGTATGCACCATGACAGCCCCTTGCGTCACAAGGCCGCCCCGGTACTTCTGATCATCGGTGAGCGATACCTGAACCATGGTGTTTGAGCCAGGCTTGGGCAAACCATAATGTTCTGCCAGTCGATCATTCACGAAGACATAGTCGGCCACCAGAAGTTCGCGGAGACTGCGATTCTGCTGAAAGACTGCGGTGAATGTCTCGACACTCTCCAGTCTCATAGCCTGAAGGAGATCACTGTCAAACTCGGGAAACAGCTTCGCATCAGGCCGGGTGGTTTCTCCGAACTGAGATAGCCCCAGCCATTGCATGCCAAAGTTTTCACCCAGACCACGTACCCGTGGATCGGCGAGCATGCGTCGGACTTGCGCCTTCAGCACGTCGTCCTGAAGCAGTTGGCCCGATTCGGCCAGTTGCAGAAGTTCATCATCCGGCAGACTCGACCAGAGAAAGTAAGAGAGCCGCGATGCCAGAGGATACGGGGGCAGCGCATGCACACCTTCCTGGCTCGGCTCAGGTTCCGCGAGAAACAGAAAATGAGGCGAAATGAGAATCGCCATCAAGGGCAATCGCATGGCCTGTGGGAAGGGATCGCCCCGCTGGGAGGCCTGATCGAATAGTGCCAACAGCGGCTCAAGATCTTCCTTGTGGATGGGT
>JAIXUU010000337.1 GCA_027483405.1 Planctomyces sp.
GATCACCTCCGGACGAACTGTGATCTTTCTGCCACAGCGGCTGGCCACACTGAAGCGAGTCGATGAGATTATCGTGCTGGGGCAAGGCCGCGTCGCTGCTCAGGGCCCGCATAGCGTGCTGGTCAAAGAATCGCCGATTTACCGCCATTGGGAGTACCTGCGGTTCAACGAGTTCCGTCATCTGAGTTAATCCAGCCGATAAGTGAGCCCGAGAGCTAAGTGAACCAGGGAGCTGAGAGATTTTCGCCCATGGTGCGCAGCGAGTGGATTTGTCATAGTTCCAGCGGGCCGATTTCGTCGCGATGAACCTATAAGTCTTCAGGATCAAAATGTCTGTGCGCCATTCAACCGGGATTCCAGAACTTGATCAGCTACTGGGCGGTGGCCTGATTCCGGGAACATTGACAGTCATTCTCGGTGCGACCGGGATTGGCAAAACCCAACTGGGAATTCAGTTCGCCGACGCAGGAATTCATCAGGAAGGAGCACCCGGCTGTATTGCGGATCTCACCACGCGCGGCGATTCCCAGAATCATCTCGCTTATGCAGCCCGCATGCGTGACTGGCAACTCAAGACGACCGACAGCGCTGAAGAAAATCAATCGGGTGAGAACCTGCTGTATGGGGCAAAGGTCTTTCTGCACCTGGAAGATCGCGCCCAGTATTTGAATCTGCTGGAAATGACGGGTCGCCGGGTGACTCGTGAATCGACCACGGCGGAAGAATGGCAGGATTGGAAAGCCGAGTGGAATCATCGACTGGAAAGGGCCATTGCCTTTTTCTATCGCAATTTTGTGGGTGGCACCCGCCGCTGTGTGATTGACGGTATCGAGCCAGCGGCCAGGTCGGCAGATTCCCAGCAGTTCGAGATGTTCTCGTACATCTATCATCAGGTATTACGCAAAGATCATGACTGGCTGGCACGCGACCTGTTCCGCATCAGGTATCGAGAGCTGGAACCATTGGTGATGCAGCATGCCTACGAGAAAAGCCAGATCTCGTGTCTCCTGCTGGCAACTTCACACGAAGTGATGCTCGAAGATCTGATTCGTCGTCCGATTGCGACAGGCGATGAACTCTCGAACGCGAACACGATTATCCTCATGGGGAAGATCCACGAAGGAACTCGCATGTCGCGAGCGCTTTATGTGGCCAAGCATCGCGGCAGTCCTTGCGAAGAATCGATTGTCCCTTACACGATTACTGAGTCGGGCCTGAAACTGCATCCTTCATGCTGACGATCTCAGTGATCATGCTTGAAACATGGCTGTGTCGTTCCGTAAGTTTGCCAAGGAAGGGTTATTCCGGACGCTGAAGCGTTTTCAGATAAGTGGCCAGTGCTTCTTTCCAGCTTGGCAAATCGCCGTACCTTTGGCTGAAGCGAGAAGTATCGAGCACGCTGTAACCTGGCCGGTGGGCCGGGGCATTGAACTCGGCTGTGGTGATCGGAATGACTTCGGTCGTGAGGCCTTGGAGTGAAAAGATCTCACGCGCCAGTTGAGCCCAGGTCGTACTCCCGGTGTTGGTGATATGCCAGATGCGTGACGTGAGATTGGTCGCCGGGTCAAAGGGTTCGGGATCGACCAGAAGTGAACGAATGGCTTGCGCGACGTCTTGAGCCGATGAAGGCGTACACCACTGGTCATCAACGACTTTAAGCACAGGCCTTTGCTGAGCCAGTCTGAGCATGGTCTGAACGAAATTTCCCTTGCCTTTCGCTGGGCGCTGCCCATAGAGGCCACAGGTGCGCACCACAATACTATGCGGGCAGGCTTCGAGAGTGGCCTGTTCGCCAGCCAGTTTACTACGGGCGTAAACCGAAACGGGTTGCGGTCGATCAGTTTCCCGCCACGGCCTGGCATCCGCCCGATCGATGGCCTGGCCAAAAACATGATCGGTGCTGATATAAACCAGCTTGGCACGATTTGCAGCGCACCATCTGCCGATATGGCCCGCCCCTGTCGCGTTGATGGCAAACGTATTTTCGCTCGTCGATTCGGCCACATCGACCTGAGTCTGAGCAGCACAGTTGATCACAATCTGCGGATGAATCCCCGAGAGCACCGCATCGACCTGGGAAGCGTTCGTCACATCAAGATCTTCTCTTCCCAGCATCGAAAGTGATCCGCCTGAGTCGGGTGCAAGAAGGCACTGAAGTTCGAAAGCCAACTGGCCCTGACCACCTAAAATTGCGACAGAATCCACCATGGGTACAAAAACTTTCAACAGAGATCCAACAGCTCTCTCGGGAGATACAGCCAGCAATGAAGTGAGAAACGCATGACTTCGCTCGGCACATCGAGAATTCATCACGCGGTAGAAATCATCCGGGGGAATGAAGCAAATCGCTCCTCATGGCGATAATATCAAGTGGCTCGTTTCACCAGAATGTGAATCCTTTGTGGAGCAAAAACTCTGAGCAGGGGGTTCATCCTGCAAGATCGTTCTCTGTGATTGCCTGATCGTTCCGTCTGACCCCAATGAGCTGTCAGCAAGGTTGCCTATGTCACTTAATGACCGCCCCGATGACGCGTCACAAGAAAAGCCCACAGGTTTTGGAACAGGCCACGGTTTTCGGCCCGTAGTCCCTGCTTACACCTCGCAACGTACAGTTCAGACGCGCGACGAATATCTGGCGGCTCTGGAAAATGGTGAACGCTGGATTGAGATAGAGGAAGGAACGTTCTTACGTCAGGACCCTCCCGACGAAATGCATGGCAACATCATTCGTAACCTGACAACCGCCCTCGGCCCTTCTCTGAAAAGTGACGCCAGGTCGATTCCCTGTTTTGAACTGCCACTCCTGCTCGATGAAGAGCGATTGACCATTCGCATCCCCGCGATCAGTTTTTATCCACCGGCAACAGGATTTGCCGTGATGGATGAGCTGATGACCACAGAGATTCCAGTGCTGGTTGTGGAAATTGCCTCGTCAAGACTTCGCCGGGATTCGATGTCGGCCCGGGTGAAAGGCTATCTGCAAAAAGGAGTTCAAGGCGTCTGGGTCATCGATCCTGTGACCAGGCATGTGCATCAGTTCTCTGAGGGGCTCCCTCCGAAAATGATCAAAGAGACCGAAACGATGCATGGCTACCCTTACTTTGCAGACCTGCATCTGCTGGTGATGGATCTCTTTGCTGATCCAGTCTGGCTGAGAAGCTCAGGGAACTGATGGCACTGACACCCGGCACGCACGTTTTACCTGATCGATAAACTTCAGCAAGTGGGTATGGCCGGTACGACTGTTCCTACACCTATATCAGGCAGGATGTGCGACTCCTCGTCAGGTTGTGGCTTTCGCGGTGAAAATTGCCGCTTTTTGGAAATCGATTCGATCGATGAATCTAAAGAAGTCGCAGGCGTGAGCCGGGTCTTTGATAAGCCCGCGTTTCCCCTTTCGACTTGGAATAGCACGGATGGCGTATGTTGCGAGAGCCCAGGCGGGGCGTCAGCCAGCCTGAATATCTCGGCATTGTTGATCCCTGCTCCACCCTGCCTCAGGGTATCATGGAAGGTGAGCAACATGCTGAGCTGGAATTGGCGAACAGGTGACTGGCGAACACGGAACTGGTCAGTTCTCTGCGCTGGAACTTTGCTGGCGACCACAGGCTGCTGCTCGATTTCTGTCGGGCCAAAAGTCTGCAACACACCAGCCTGCGACAGCACTTCACCGGCTGGATCATCAGCTTCCTGTAACAGTGATGGAGTCGTCGCTCCGACGTGGCAATCGCCTTTGCCCGATGTCAACATGCAGCCACTGCCTCCCGATGCGAACTCATCTCCATCGCCTTGGCAAGGTGGGCACACACCTCCGTCACCCGAGATGTTGCGTGAGGAACCTGCCAATACGCCCACTCCTCTTCCCCCTGTCAAAGATGATGTCCCACCTTTGCCGGGAGTTGGGGCCAAATCGAAAGTGCAGCCGGAAGCTGATCCTTCAGCACCTAAGAAACTCCTTGATCAGGCCAAAGACTGGTTACCCGCATGGCCTAAACCCAAACCGATTCCTGAACCAACCTCCACCACACAGAATCGATCATGGAAGCAGCGATTCCTTCCGTATCGATCATCCCAGCCATCTTCAGTGGCAAGCGCTGGGGCATCGCGCTTAGCGAAGACGACTGATCGCACGACCGAGGAAGTTATTGAGCGAGTCACTGGGGACGCACTGGAAAATGCCGAGGGAGATCTGGGCTCAGCCGAGAGCACAATTCTGACAACTTCGCAGTCTGTCGCTTTGACAAAAGGGAGCGTGGATTCAGAACGGTACGAATCTGCACAGCTTTCGAATGATGGGCCTTTAATGATTCCTGACCCGGTCGAACTTCCGGCCGCCTTGCGAACCAACCCACTCATGCCTTTGGATTCTGAGCCAGCATCAACAGAGCTCTCGATTCAACTGGGTGAGATTGAATGGGTTGAGGAGATCGAGCCTCAAAACCGCATCCCGCAGACACAGTCTGTCGCACAGATTCAGCCCGTCAATCAGGCTCAGACTGTCAATCAGGCTCGGGCAACCGAAGAAGCTATGCCTCCGCTACCTCACTTGCCCTCTTTGGAGATACCAGCCGCTCTTCCGATTCTCAGAGACTCCTCTGTGAGCCAAAGTCTGGATACGGGAGCATTCAAACAACCTGCGGGCGAAACCCCTGCTCCGCTTCCAAAAGTGATGCCGATGATGCCAGGAAGTGCTCGTCCGCTACCCGCAATTGTACCAGCCACCACTCCGACCTCGATGGAACCAAAAGTCGCTGCCTGGCCTCCACTCC
>JAIXUU010000472.1 GCA_027483405.1 Planctomyces sp.
GACTGTATTAGAAATCAACGTTCCTCAGCTCCAGAATAGGCAACATGGAAAATTGCCGGACGGGAAACTGCATCAATGATTTCTCAATGGATTCGCATTAACATGTTTCTACATTTAGAATGTAGAATTTCTGAACAGGATATAGAGTACGTGCAATTTAAGACTGACTTGTTTTAAACCTCCCGTGACATGAAGTTCATTCGGAAAAACAGGGATTTCTGCCGGGCGACCCTGCGTTTCTATGATTGATCTTCCGATTACAGAAGGGAGATTACTTCACGAGTTCGATCTCGCCGGGACGCCAGGTTTTGTCGAACCACGGCTCGAGCGGGCCGTAAAGACGCAGGATCATGAACCAGCCTTTGCCGGGGATCGTCTGCACCCAATTGTTCTCGAAGCCAGCCGGGGCCTTGGGGCCGAAGAAGACGTCGACTGAACCGTCGGAGTTCTTCTTCAATTCCTTGTCCTGGCTGCTCACGCTCGGTGCTTTTTGATCTGTCTGAACCATGGATCTCGTCTGGTTGTCATAAACAATCACGGACCAGAAGTCCTTCACAGGCACGTTGGGCGGAAGGCGCATCCTGTAATTCTTGCCACCATCGAAGGGGTTGCCATTCGAGTCCTGCACAGACCACGGATACTGCGAGCCTTTACCGACCATCTTCATTTCCATGGCCGGGGTGACACCGGTTGCGAAGTAGTAATAGAAGATGTAGCCGTCCATGTTCGTGACACCGGGCGCACTCTCGAACTTGTAACCGCCGAAGAATGGCAGTCGCCACGTGCTGTCGGGGAAGTAGTAGGCATCCTTGTCGCGGATCTTGAAAGCGATGGTCCGTGCCGTCACCGCCCCGATGTTTGCGGCGTCCGTCAGGATCTTCTTCATCCGCTCATCGGGTTCGAATGGTTTGCCCTTCACGATGCCGATCGAAGCGAAGAGGCCAAGCGTCGTCGGGTCGCTGCCGCCGGCAGGTTCTTCCTGAATGACCTGGTTGAGCATCTCCCAGAAGGTGTAGTCTCCGGGGGCGACAAAGTTTGCGGGAACACCCGACCCGTCGACGAATTTCATCGCCGGCGGGTTTGCGGCTTCGGAGAGATGATAAATCTTGAGGTGCTTCTTGACCGACTCCACGCCGGGCCTGGTGGAGCCATCGACAACGAATGCACGAAAGACGAACCAGTTGCCGTAGGTACTCGGCCGCAGTACGAAATACCCCGGCGGCACTTCGCCTTTATAGTCTGGTGGAAGGACGAGATACTTGCCACCCTTGCCGCGATCCTCGCCCGTAATGCCGACATCGCCGACCCAGCGATACCAGAAGTCATTCACCAGCCCGAGCACCTCGGGAGGGACTTCGAGAACCAGCGGGCCTTTCTTCGTATCAATCCACATGAAGTTGTAGATCGTATTGTCGTTGGCGGTGAGTTCGACAGTACGCGGATCGACGAGGTTTTCCCAGATGACGTCGGTCTGGTTGGCCGGGCCGAACTTGCTCAGTGAGTCGCGCATACCCGCCTGATTCACGATCGGAATCGCCATGAGGTAGGCCTGCAGGGCGCGGGAGCGGTCGAGGTTGTCGTAGATCTTTTCGACCGTATCGGCCGACGGATAGCCGTAGCTGAGATTGAGCGTACCGATGGAGCTTTCGATCTTGTCGGGCAGCGCCACGCCCGGCGCGATGGGCGTCGAATACTTGAGCTTAGGATCGGCGGGGATGGAGTATCGCTCCTGTGCGAACAGACTGATGGGGACCGCGAGAGCTGTGGCGAGCGCTGCGGCTAGAATGGTTCGTTGGTTTTCGGCTTTCATTCGCGAAAGTCTTTCGTTTCAAGTTGGTAAAGGAAGATGACGCTAGTCAGTACCTGTTGGGCCTTGTGGTTGCTCAACAGAGCGGGGCAAGGGAAGAGTCACTGCTGTATTCTCGATCGTGAGGATCGAATTCATGGGAATCCAGAATACTGAATGGCGAAACTCGGTGTCGCCTGAATTCAGCTTGTAGCGACTGTCGAGGAAAAGTCCGTCATGGTGGACAGCCACGAGTTTCCCGTCGAGTGATAGCCTTGTATTATTCAGCCAGGTGGAGGTTGGTGCGATGGGACTGCCCGCCGCCCCGAGCAGATCTCTGTTGAAGTTGACCGTGACTTCAGTACCTACCCACTGTTCGAGAGGATGGACTTGTGCCTGATGTGTTTCCCCGCAGCCTGTCAGCCACAGGAGAGCGATCAATGTCAGGGCGTGTTTCATGGATTCCTGGCCTAACGATCAGATTTACCGGTTTGTCGCCAAGTGACTTCAATTTCTGATAGCGCCCGGTCGGCAACTCCGGTGCATGTTATTGTTCTGCGTCTTTGAAATTCCGACTTAAAATGACCCATTCGATCCCGTTGCCGTCGCCACCGATGTCCTCATGACACGCGATGTTGATGCCCAAAGATACACAGTCGAGGCCATCTCCCAGCCACCTTGTCTTCCGAAGCGGGTGGTTCTCTGACTTGAGGAACCGTCGGACTCCTTTTAACGTGGCCTGATCATACAGTTCAACGCCTTTGTAAAGCAGTTGGCCCGAGAGGAATTCAATGTCGCGAACGGTGTCGTCCTGATAACGCACGCGAATGAATGTGGCGCCGTCCACGGTGATGAAGTCATCCTCGTCGGGATATTCGGCGTTCGGTACGAGCGGACCGAACACGGACGCTGCGAGCTTCCTCAAGAGTTGGCGAGGCTGCCCGAGTGTGATGGCAAGCTGCTTACTCGCGATGCCTTCAAATGGCACGAATTCCCACTCCACTTCGACAGCCTCACTCTTTCATCGCTGAACAGGTATTCGACAGCCAAAGTGCAGTGGAATACTACCGCACTTTGGCGGTGTGGCAGGGACTTGTCAACATTTCGTTGGGCGGCACCGATGCCAGCCATCGGACGAGCAACGTGTGGCGGAGGCTTTCATGGGGTCACGTACCATGTTCGACTTCGCAGTTCTCGAATGAGTTTTTCGATGGACGGATGGCTTGCATCAAACCTCCTGTGGCATTCCCACCACGGTAGAAATCGGAATTTCAACCGGGGCAACCCTGCGATCTAGTCCCTAAACACTTAATTAATCAGATTCATCTTTTCGTTATTGAGAACCATTGGTAATTGCCAGAGAGACCGTATTGGAAATCAACGTTCCTCTCCAGATGAGTATAACGGCAGCGAACCGGGACCGTTTTGCTAAAAAATCATATCAGTCTCTTTCACCTTCAAAATTATATACATATCGAACAGAATAACTGCCGTTGGGCAATTCAATACTCCATAGCGATCGTTTTGAAGGGGCAGGGTTTATTGAAGCAAAGAGATCGAATGCTATTCTTGATCCCGGTGCAAGTACGAAGTCGTCAAGCGGCCCTGACGTTAAAAAGCGAGTCTCCCATTCTGCGACAATGTTTTCGGCGTGATCGAGGAATTCAAGATCATAAATCTGTGGATACTGGAGCAAACAACGATCTTCAGCTCCGGAATAGACAACACGGAAAACTGCCGGACGGGAATCTGTGTCAACAACTTCTAAGTTGACCTGCACGACAACACCTCTACATTGAAGTAAACATTTTCATAGATAGAACTGGGCCTTCTTCAGTATACATATTGTGTATAAGCTTTTGTTATTGACTTTATGGTCGCGTTGGTCGGCTGCGGCCATTTGTCTTTGACTGTTCGAGAAGTGTTTTTAATCTGGATGTGACTTCTTCTTGGGTGTGATAGAGATTTGTTGATTCTCCCGGATCGGTCGAAAGGTTATAGAGCTGACCCGGAGCGTCGGGGGCGGCATCATGCAGGATGAATGGCTTGAGGCCGGGATCATTTTCGTAGCGGTTACCTCCTGAACCAGTGTGGTCGAGATATTTCCACTCGCCCTGCCGGATCGAGAGAGTGCGCGATCCACCGAAGGATTGCGTCAGCAGGTAGGGCCGAATCGGCGGGGCACTTTCATCAAGCCATGCCGGGAGCATGTTGAAGCTGTCTTCGGCGGCATGGTCGGGGAGTTGAGCATCCACAATCGCGGCCACTGTCGCCATCACATCGGTCAGACTCGTCACTTGCGAATTGGTAGTGCCGGGCCTGACTTTACCTGGCCACCGCACGATGAATGGGACTCGATGCCCTCCTTCCCAGGCGTCTCGCTTCATTCCCCGCCAGGGGCGCGCACCATCATGCCCATGGTCGCTTCGCATGTGAATAACGCTCGTTACTTCCGGGCCGTTATCACTCGTGAAGATGA
>JAIXUU010000224.1 GCA_027483405.1 Planctomyces sp.
ATCGAGAAGGCAGTCGCAGAGGGTAATCTTGTCCCCAGAACCCACATAAATCAGCGTGGGCTGGAAACCCAAGGCTTTACCACCCCTGCCAACATCGAAGCAGAAAAACAAATCCTGGCCCTCGAGAAAGCTGGCCGGGGCGCTATCGAGCCTATGCTTTCAAAGGCCGAGGCCGCAAAGCTTGTCGCAAAGGCAATCCTTCAAGCTGAAGACCGAGGCCAAAAGTGGAACGCAGGCCAAAAACGCGCCACACTTGACCTTCTGACCACGTCGAACAGGGTCGCAGCGGTTCAAGGCTACGCAGGCACAGCCAAGACTACAACCGTCATGGCAACGCTCTCCGAGGCCGCCAAAGCCCAGGGCTTTGAAGTGCGCGCCTTTGCACCCTCTGCCAGTGCGGCTCTCACCCTTGGCGATGCTTTAGGCACCAAAGGCTGGACGCTAGAGCGACATTTGCGAACCGAAGAAAAGAAAGTTCATCCAGAGCGAGGCGGCAAACAAGTCTGGCTTCTCGATGAGGCAAGTCTTGTCTCAGCCGTCGATATGGCCCGCCTATTGTCAGCCACGCAAAGAGCCGAGGCGCGCATAATCTTAGTCGGCGACATCAAACAACTTGGATCGATTGGCGCAGGTGCCGCATTTGCCCAGCTTCAAGGGGCTGGTATGCAAACTTCCGTGCTCGACAAGATCGTACGCCAGACAAATGCCAAGACTCTAGAGGCTGTTGAAAGCGCCATTGCAGGTCAAGCCGCCAAAACCATTAAGGCCCTTGAGGCAGGAGGCGGCAAGCTGATTGAAAATGCCAGCACGCAAGACCGACACCAGCTCTTGGCTAAAAGCTTTGCCGACTTGTCGCCTGCAGACCGTGCCCAGACCCTCGTTCTTGACCCATCCAAGGAAGGCCGCGAGGCACTTACTTCTGCCATCCGAAGCGAGCTTCTAGCCCGAGGCGACCTAGGCCGAGAAGTACTAGACTTCCCTGCCCTAGTCCCGAAGGATTTGACCAAGGCCGAGCGGCTGCAAGCCAGCAGCTATCAAAAAGGCGATATCCTGATCTTTGCTAAAGCCAAGCCAGATCAGCGAATCTTTGCCCGAACTCCCTATGAGGTCACCGGGACCGATAGCCAACGGGGCACAGTCTCGGTGGCAAGCAAAAGCGGCTTTGAGCTCAAACTCGAACCCGCCTACTGGGGCCAAGCTGAAACCTTTACCCAAACCAACATGGACATGCGAACCGGCGACCGCGTCGCCTTCACCCGCAATGATCATGAGAAAGACCGCGTCAATGGTGGCACTGGCACGATCACGGCAATCAACCGAGATCTAGGCCTTGCCACCCTCAAAGCTGACAATGGGACCGTGCACGACCTCGACCTGACCACGGGCCGAGATCAGCACTTGCGCCACGCATGGGTCGATACTGTTTATGCTGCCCAAGGCAAAACCTCAGAACGCGTCCTGATCCATGCCGAAAGCGGGCGGGCGAACCTAGTCGACCAAAAGGCGATGTATGTCGCCATTAGCCGGGCGCGGTCTGAGGCCGTGGTGGTGACGGATAGCCGGGAGAGGCTGGTGCGGGGGTTGGGGGAACGCGGGGGGATCGAAAATATTGCGTTTGAACTTGAGGGAGGCCGGTTTAAGTCGAGAGAGACTGAAATAGGATAAGGTGCACAACTGATTTGTGATCAAAGAAATGAGGCTGTGGCAGAACTATTTGCCAGAACTGGATATTCTGGTCTGCCTCTGAATAGTAACTTAGACCATCAGATAGAAGGTGCTAGAAGACGGCAACTTGCCCCGTAATCGCCAAATGAGAGACAGCCGTGGAATGTGATGGGTTTTCAATTGAAGAAAGAGAAGCGACAGCTAGCGCTGTCCATGCGCTGAGCAAAATTGACTGGGCGGCGCATTTAATTGACGACTTCAATCGTAACGGGAGCCTCCAACACAACAACAAAGGGCATTGTTTCAATGTTCGCTTTGCTCACGCGCTATACAATGCAGGAATCACACCAAATGTTGAAATTGATGGAGAGGCTAACTCAAAAATAGACTTTGGCTTCTCCAGATTTGGCTATGATTTTGCCGTCGAATTATATAGTTTGGAGTATAGTCAAGGTTTAAAAAATTCAAATACATTGATCGACGAAGAGAACAACATTTATGGGTCAATGCTGACCACGGATGCGGCGGAATTCAAGGCAACAGGCGCAGGTGAAATTGTAAATGCTGTGACACGGATTTGCCAGAAGTGCGAAAAAAATCAAAAGCCACATAAGTTTAGAATTCCATATGACACGCAGATTAATGTGCTCTTAGTGGATATGCTTTGCCATCAAATGGGCATGGCCGACGAATTCGACTTCATACAAATTGCGTATGGCAACCAGCTGAAGTTACTCCCCGACCACCTGCGGTATTCGAGTAGTAGATCAATTCTTGGTGCCTTCGATCCCAAAAACAAGTGCAAGGGTGCCAGCTATTTACGTGGTCGCGTTCACTTTCTTGCTTTTTGCAATGAGCAAACATTTGAACCCAATAGCTTTGGATCTCATATTCTTGCTTTACCCAATCCAAACCTAATCGATAATGACGATGAAGCTGCCGCTATTTGGGCAGCTTGGCCACTTAAACGCAACATGTAGGCTAACGTTTTTTACGCGTTTTTTTAGGCACCTGAACTATCGGCTTTTTTGGCTTTGCGACTATAGTCCATGGCATTTCCTTTTTTGCCTTCGCAAGAACCCCTTCAATTGTCGAGACGGGCTTTTTCTCTTCAAGAAAATGTGACGTTAACGCTAAGTTGGTTCTGATCCGCGCGTCTTTCATCGAGTTACAAATTGCGTAGTCGGCGGCCTGCCAAGTTAAAGATCTAGAACTACTTTCAGGATCTTCTCGCATCGCTTGCTGACCAGATCCATCAGATTTCTTCCCACAGTCAAATGCTTCGGCATAATAAAATGCTCTATTGTAATAGTAGATTGCATCGCCTCCACCTTCTCGGTAGTTCATTTGAAACGCGTAGTAATCAAACAGCTGATTTGCAGGAATCTGTCTCCGCAGTTCTTCAGAAGTTGATCGGTTGACTTGCCTTCTGGAGTACATATCTCGGGGAGCGAAAAAGCATGCATCTTTGGCCACGCCTTCTCCAATTGTACCGGGGATGTTCTCACTCCAATCAGTCTCTGCGGGAAAGCGATCTAAGACTGCCCCGGCTCTATCATACAATACTCTATCCGATGCCATTGTCGCGCTTGTTTGACCGCAAGTCCAATTAATCCGAGCAATGGACCAGCCTACGTTTGGAGTATTTGGTAGCCCTCGCTGATAATAGCTAATCTGCCAGCCAGTCAGAGTGGACCCTTTCCAAGTCAATGACTTCACATCAATGAATTCCATTGAGTTGGAAGAGGTCGCGGCAGATATCCATGCTGCCGACTCTTCCGCCCTTAGAGACGTTGGCACCATCAAATATACGATCAAGGAAGCGGCTGAGACTCTGAGAGGCAGATTATTGTTAGGCAAATTATTGCTAACCCTAGAGGTAGTGTTCATTTGAGAACCCTAAAATCATTTACATACTTGAATTCTTTCTTGGCTTGGACGGAATACATATCCGACTGAGGGAGTCAATTGGGTCATGGCGCTCATTCGTTTTCGCATCGCCTCGTCGAAAGTTAATTGTCACCTCAGCAGATTCGGCGGACTTATTCTCTCAAAGCCCCTTATGTCCTTGCTGAGCCGAAACTTCGCCTGTGGCGCTTAGGATAACGATCAAAAGAACAATTCACCGCCAATCTCAAGCGATTAGCACCTAAGGCAAGATGGACCTAACCACGAGCCATTTTCAATTTGAGCGAACTCTCAAGACGCTCAGCAATCAATGAAAATATAGCCGCCGAAAGTATTGGCGAAACGCTGTTCCCTATCATTCGGTAACTGTGCCAGATTGTTGAGTGGAACTTAAAGCTATCTGGAAAGCCCTGAAGCCTAGCCCCCTCTCTGACGGTAATGACACGGGGCTCATCTGGGTGTATCGGCCGCACTGATTGATACGAGCCCCGATCACTTCCAGTTCCCGCGCGAAGCGTTGGGCATTGGCCGTTCCAATCCAAGCGTGGATGGCGACCGACAGGATCAAGCTTCCCGGGCAAAACATCTTTGAACCGCCTTATTACTTCAGGAGTGTGGGCGGTGCGCTGGTTGCCACTAAAGGTATTGTCGCAGCTGCGAAGGGAGTTTGCGTATTCACTGCCAGCGCCTAGATCGGAGATTTTCCAAAGATCAAGGCCTTCAACAGACGTGACAGGTCGAACATTGACTAGGTCACTTATTGCGTCACGAACAGTAGCAGCAGGCCTTTTCCGATTTTCAAAATCTATAACCGAGAGAGAGGAAAGCCTATTTGGATCAAAACCAATCACGAAAAGACGTGGACGGTTAGTGGCTGCCCCAAAGTCCGCTGCATTCAATACTAGCGGTCCGAGAACTTTGTAACGCGCTGGCACTATCTCAAGCGCGTTTTCGAGTACTGGTCGCGCATCAGCAAAGCCCAAGCCCCTAACGTTTTCCATAACGAAGAATGCGGGCTCGAGTTCAGCCACTAGTCGAAAAAAATGCCCAATCAGTGTTCGCCTCGGGTCATCTATTCGTCGTTGACCAATTGAACTAAACGCCTGACATGGTGGCCCGCCAAACACCCCGTCAATCGGCGAACCTATATGCCGCCGTATGTCCGCGCCGGTAACGTGCGACACGTCCGTCAGTTTAAGCTCTGCATTCGGATGATTGGACTGGAAAGAAGAGGTTAGAGTTGGGTCAACATCGAAAGCCAGCGTAGCTCCAAGGCCGGATTTGGCTGCACCTAGCGAAAGTCCCCCGCAGCCACAAAACAAATCGATGATGTTTGAGCGCGGCTTTTCCAACGTTAAGGCACCTTCCATTTTCCGACTAGGGCTTTAC
>JAIXUU010000149.1 GCA_027483405.1 Planctomyces sp.
CCGGTTTCTGCTGCGAGAAGTGTGGGGACCACAGGATTCCCAGGAGAACCATTACCTGCGGGTCTTCATCGCCAGCATGCGACGGAAGCTCGAAGACGATCCGGCCCGACCCCGATATATCCTGACAGAACAAGGAGTCGGTTACCGACTCGCTGTGGAATAGTACGCTCAGACAGGCTCACCTGTTTATTCCGGATCAAGGTGACAGTCGTCGATTGCGACTTCAGTTGACCCGGCCCCCCCGGCAGCGATTGCACCCGCTGCCACGTGGCCAGATCCTTGATCGGTTCCGGCTGTCCCGGAAACCAACCACCCCGATACTGGATCTCCCCCAGGAAGGCCCGACTGCAAATCCTTTCTGTCCTCACAGAACATTACGACTGCATTCGCTGCAAAGTCATTCGCAAGCAATTTTATTTTTGCAGAACTTTGCAAATTCTGGTCACGATTTCTCCAGATCGGTTAAGAAACGATGGTGAAAGAATTGGAGGCCACTTGGACGATCGGACACGACAAGCCACGCGACTTTGGACTCTGGCACAGCCGGTCGTGTCGGCGTTCGTCGTTTCGGCAGTGCGGGACTTTACAGCGCGGGACGACGTTCTGCAGGAAACCGCCGTTGCGGTGATGGAATCTTTTGATCGCTATGATTCTCAGCGGCCATTCGTTGCCTGGGCGATGGGGATCGCCCAGAATCAAGTCCGCTTGTACTTCAGACGCATTCAACGCGATCGATTAGTGTTTGATGACGATGTGCTGGTTCAGTTAGCGGCGGCATTTGAAGAAACGTTTCCGGAACAGTCGCCATCCCTCGGATTTCTCCGCGGCTGTCTCGATCAGCTCGAGGGTCGAGCCCGCGAGATCTGCGAACTTCGGTATGGTCGCGATCTGAAGCCAGCGACGATTGCCGAATCACTGGGTATGTCTGGCAATACAGTCGCCAAGGCTCTTCAGCGAGTACGTGATCAACTAAGAGCATGTATTGAGCGAAAAGTCTCCTTCGAAAAGGGAATGCTATGATGCGCGATCCCGGCGAACTTGTCTCTCGATACCTAGATGATCTGCTGACCGAGGACGAACATCGTGATCTGCAGGACTGGTTACGCTCATCGCCAGATCATGCCAGGGAATTCGCTCGAATTGTGTTGCTCCACGACCGCCTGCGTGGAGAGCAAATGGCGATTTCGATCACGCAACCCTCACCGAGATATCAACCCGACACAGTTTCCCCAGTGCCTCGGCGGCTCTGGCGATCCGTAATCATCGCGTGTGGTGTCATGGCAGCATTCGCCACATTGTTTCTAATGTCATTGGAAGTCGGTAAGACTTCAGCGGTGGCATCTACGGAACTCAAACGGTTAATCTCGGCTCAGGAGACGGAACTCGACAGGACATATCGCATCTCGGTCGAAGAAGCACCCGCTCCGCGTCGAAAACGGCAATCCGTCATCGACGGGAATCGCCCTCCGAAGCCTCCCTTGGATGGTGCCGTTTTGCACGTCAGAAAGGGCAACCAGTTCGTACTGATTCGTCAAATGGCGCGCGGCCAGCAGTTCGTAACGGGGAGCAATGGTCAGACGAGTTGGGCGGTGCGGCCAGATGGTCCCGTTCGGGTCAGCACTGACCTGACTCGATTTAACCGGGATCTGCCAGGCCATGAACATGACTTTCCGCTGATTCAGATCGAACGGGGATTGGCCCAGTTACAGAACGCCTACGAGATCCAACTGTTGCCGATTGAGAATGGCGACGATTCGGCGGGAAAGGACCTGCCGACCCGGCTACTTGTCGCAGTGAAGAAACGTGGCCACCGTGGTCCGCAGCGGGTTGAAATCACTTACTCTATTCCTACCGGTCAGATTCACCAACTTCGTTTTATTGAGATGCCTTACGGTCCTGAGCATCTCACAGTGCGGCTCACGCAGGAAGAAGAACGCCCACTTGGACCTGCGTTCTTTGATCACCAATCACACCATGCGTCAGATCGCGTTGTGGAAGTGGAGTAATTCCATGAAGAAGATGATCTGGTTGTTACTACCGCTGATTTCGTTCGCCGCCTGGAGTTTTGGGCAGGATCGCAATTCGCCGTCTGCTGCTAAACCTCGAAAGCCACAGATGAGCGACACCACCAAGGCGAACATGTACGCCGATAACTGGTTCATGCTCTACATCAACGGCGAACTCGTTGCCGTTGATTCCATCAAGTTCATTCCTCACAACGTGGTCTCGGTCGACATTCTTCCCAGCTATCCGATGACGATCGCAGTCATGGCCAGGGATAACGCCGATCCGAAGACCGGGATGGAATATGCCAACACGAATATCGGCGACGCCGGCTTCGTGTTGAAGTTCGGTGATGGCACAGTCACGAATGCGAAGTGGAAAGCGAAGAAGTACTCGTGGGGGCCGATTGGCCGGGATACCAGGAACCCGCGTGTCGAGAACCTTCCGATTCCAGAAGACTGGTACGCCGTCGATTTTGATGACAGCGACTGGGGCCACGCCAGGGAGTACACCGAAGCGCAAGTCGAACCGAAACAACCCTTCTTCGAGCATGATTTCAAGGGAGCAAAGTTCATTTGGACCGATGACATCGAGCTCGACAACACGGTCATTTTTCGACATGTGGTGAAATCACCGCCGGACGGGAAAACAAGGCCCGACTTCTCGAACCTGAATAATGTCGTGCCGGATTCACCGCCCAAAAAATCGAAGCGGTGAGTTCGCCCTGTCGGCTGATGGCACACGTCAGGAGGTCCCTGTTGATGAGAGTTCTATTCGCGACCTGTCTGCTGTTGCTGCCGACCATTGGCGTTGCAGCCGAACGTCCCAATATTGTCTTCATGCTTTCGGATGATCAGGCCTGGAACGGCCTGTCGGTGGCGATGCACCCCCAGATAGCGGGCTCCAAGGGAGACATCTTCCACACGCCGAATCTGGAGAAACTTGCGGCTCAAGGGATGCGGTTTTCAGCCGGATATGCGCCAGCTTCGGTCTGTTCTCCAACCCGCATCAGTTTGATGACCGGAAAAAGTCCAGCCGCACTGCACTGGACAAAGGCCGCTCCACCTGAGACCGGGCACAAATTGATAGAACCACGAAACATCCGCAGCATCC
>JAIXUU010000417.1 GCA_027483405.1 Planctomyces sp.
GCCTTTCAGATGACCTGCCTCGAACTCTCGACGGTCTTGCGGCACAATTTCAATCCCATCGTCATCGTGCTCAACAACAAAGGTTACACCACCGAGCGATTTATTCAGGATGGCCCCTTCAACGATATTCTCAACTGGGACTATCATCGATTGCCCGATCTGCTCGGCGGTGGCTGGGGATTCGAAGTCCGCACAGAAGGCGAACTGGATCAGTCGTTGCACGCCGCTCTCAGCAATAAAGAAACTTTCTGCCTGCTGAATGTGCATCTCGATCCACTCGATGTCAGCCCGGCTCTCAAGCGACTGGGCGAGCGTCTTTCCAAACATGTTTAAGTTCCAGTACTTTGATTCCGCAGGTCAGAATCCCTCGCCACAAATTCCGTTACGTTCCCAGCGACAAAAGTGCCCGGTGACATGACAGATCAGAACCATCACTCATCGGCGCTTGCTCAAACCGGGAATGTGCACCTGGGAGTGACCCCTTACAACTTTCTCACGAGCCTGCTCGTGGTGCTGATCTGTGGGCTGGCGTTTTCTCTCGCAGGTTTGGTGATTTACTTCGGCTCGATTCGACCCGTCAAAATCATCGATGTCGTGCCCGTCGAAATGCTCGAACTTCCGGGCGGCTCGGAAGATGGAACTCCTGATGAATCGTTACGCGTCGAGAACGAATTCCCCGAAACGAATGATGCCTCACCCGCCGAGATCCCTTCCGATGTTGCCGAAGTGGCAGAAACCATCGAAAAAATGCTCGACGTCTCCGATCAATCGACCGAACTCGTCGAGCAGCAGTTTGATCTCGGGATTCAGAACTCCGGAAAAGTCGGGAGTGCCCGCGGCACAGGGGCCCGCGGCTTAGGCAAAGGTCCCGGCAAAGGAGGACTTTCCCGCGAACAACGCTGGTATGTCAGCTTCAATGACAGACTGACGGCTGATGAGTACGCCAGACAACTCGAATCTTTTGGCATCGAACTGGGAGCGATCGAGCCGGATGGGACTGTCAGCTATCTGAGTCGCCCGGCAACAAACCCCAATGTCCGCAACGGCCCCTCAGCAGCCGAAACACGCCTCTTCATGTCCTGGCGAGGCGGCAATCGCAAACAACTCGATCAGGAACTCCTGACCCGCAACGGAATCGCCGTGCGTGACAACACTCTCATTGTGCACTTCTACCCTGCCCAATTGGAACAATCGATGCTGAGGCTGGAACAGGACTTTCAACACCGCCCCATCGAATCCATCCGCCGCACCTACTTCGAAGTGACGCAAAAAGACGGAAAATACCAGTTCATCGTCATCCGCCAGATACTAAACTCTGCCGGGAAGTAACGGCATTTCGGGTATGCTGAAACGCATTTGGGGATGGCCCAGACGTCGCTCTGGACGTCTGGGTGACGCAAGTCACAAGAAACATTCCTCCAAAAACTTATCACTCCAACATGAATCTCATTCTCCTCACCAGCAACGCTGCACAACATTGATCGGGCATCTCAAAGCAGGAAGTCGTTCGATGAAGCCTCACCGAGTGGATGATGCGCCGTATGTCCACTTCGTTACGTTCTCCTGTTACCATCGCCGAAAGCTGCTCACAAGAGACCAACCGAAGCGAATCTTACTTGGCGTATTAACAGATGAACTGGAGCGACACCACGCGCGCTGTGTCGGATATGTCATCATGCCGGACCATGTGCATGCCTTGCTCTGGTTTCCTGTGACTCAGCAACTCAGCCAGTTCATGCAATTGTGGAAGGGGCGGTCATCACGCAATATTAAGAATTACTTCGCTGATTCAGCGACAGAGTATCAATCAGAGATACTGGCCCGTGATCCGATCTGGCAGGTTCGTTATTACTCTTTCGAGATCTACTCGGATCAGAAGTTACAGGAAAAGTTGCAGTATCTGCATCTCAATCCCGTACGTGCCGGTCTTACAAAGAAAGGCGTGGATTGGCGATGGAGTTCGGCTCGCTGGTATGAACAGGGACGAACAATGGGCGTGCCGATTTCGTGGGTCGAATGATTTCTTTGTGGATAGAGAGCGTTTTGTGGTGTCTTTCCTGTGACTGTCGTCACCCAGACGTGCAGAGCCACGCCTGGATGACCCTGCCTACTAAAACTTACAACAACTTCTAGAAATTACGGAGAGCCCTCATGTCTTTGATATTAAGACTTATAGATTTCTATCAAAAGGGGATTAAAACAAACGAGGAGTTAGCTCTCGACGTGATAGATCGCTCTGAGGAACTAGATCTTAATTACTTGACACTACTTCCAGAGGAAACAATGACACTTATTAAGACGTGGATCCTCGAACGCGATTCAATTAATGACCATGAAATTTTTAATTTTTCCACCAAGACATTTATCAACCCTTCCGGGTTTCAAAACATACGTAGATGGATTATGGACCACAATTTATAGCATGTATCTACGCGTCATTTACCTCCGAATTAGGTGAATGATTGCGTAGTATTCACATCTTAGGCAGCCTACGCAGGGTGGCAGGGTGGCCCAGACGTCGCTTTGGACGTCTGGGTGACGTTAGTCACAAGAAACACGCCTCTTGAGGCGTTATCGCTCAACGATGGATCCTATTTTCTTCACCAACAGTGCCGGCATTAGCAGGTAAGGCAATCTGCGGCCGTCGACGGAGATAAAACTTCTGCTGACATCACCGCACCGGTAGAAATTGGAGTTTCAACCGGGGCACCCTTCGTCGTTCGGTTTGGGGCTTGATGTGGACTGAAGATGGTGCATTCCGTCGGAACTTCATGCCACCCTACAATAGGCAATGGGCGGTCACCCACAACACACAGTCGATTGCCATCAACGCCCGTGGATCGTAACTTGTTGTGCATCAAACCTCCCTGATGCGTTTTCAACTGACGAGACGATCCACCCATGAAAAAATTCCCGGCTTACTCTGTGCTGGTACAATTTGCCCGGCTGTTGTGTGTGGCAATCCTGCTTTCGAGTCTCGCCTGGGCCGATGGCCCGGGTGACAATCAGGTGCAGAGTGTGCGACCAGTCCCCCCGCCCGGAATTTCCATCGATCCTCCCGTTCGTGCGGAACTGGAAGCGGGCCTCAAACAACTCGAAGAGAAGTTTAAACTTCTCAAGGAGAAAGCCGCCAAGGAGAGCTTTACAGCTCGGTACCTTCCCGATGTCGAAATCTTTCCGCGAGCAATCAGGCTGGCACTCGAAGAGGGGACCTTCTACGACGCCAAAGAATTCCAGCAGGCCAAAGATGTCCTCGCCGAAGGGATGACTCGGGCCGACGAACTCGCCGCCGGCAAAGCCAGTTGGGCCACCCGTACAGGACTGGTGGTCCGCGGGTTTCGATCACGCCTGGATGGCACAGTACAGCCTTACGGCGTGGTCGTTCCCGCCAGTTACAATGCTGACACTCTGCATCGCTGCGATCTGTGGTTTCGCGGGCGTGCTGAGAAAACACCCGAGCTGCAGTTTATTTACCAGCGCAGCCGACAGGCGGGAGAATACACTCCCGCGCGAACGATTGTGGTCCATCCCTTTGCCCGCTTCTGCAATGCCAACAAACTGGCTGGCGAAGTCGATTCTCTGGAAGCGCTGGAGCATGCCCAGAGCCACTATGCCGTCGATCCGGATCGGATCTCGATTCGAGGTTTTTCGATGGGTGGTGCTGCAGTCTGGCATCTGGCGGTGCATTATCCCGATCGCTGGTTTGCTGCCAATCCGGGGGCGGGATTCTCGGAGACGCCATTGTTCCTCAATGTCTTCCAGCAGGAAAAGCTGGCTCCTTCCGAATTTGAGCAAACCCTCTGGAAGCTCTACGACGCTCCTTACTGGGCACTCAATCTGAAGAACCTGCCCACGATTGCCTACAGTGGCGAAATCGACAAGCAGAAACAGGCGGCTGACGTCATGGAAGCCGCCATGGCAAAACTGGGCGATCGTCTGGTCCATATCATCGGCCCGCAAACCGCCCACAAGCTGCATCCTGATTCGAAAGTGGAGATCGAGAAGCGGATGGCTTCACTGGCAGTTGAGGGGCGAAATCGAGTCCCCGAGCGAGTCCACTTCACGACGTGTACGCTCAAATACGACCGCAGTTTCTGGGTGCGGGTGACGGGACTGGAGGAGCATTGGACGTTTGGCACGGTTGATGCCACTCTCATTTACCCCGGCGGGATCCGCATTCGATCTGAGCGGGTCACCGACCTGGAATTGAACTTCGAGGCAGGGACTTTCCGACTGAGCAATGAAAGCATGGTCGTAGAGTTTGAAGGAAAGAATTGGCAAAGCATCGAGGTGCCCGGTCGGATGTCGGATGGCTCGTGGATGGCTCAATTCCATCAGGTAAATGGGTTGTGGAAAGCCGGCCCCCGCCCTGTCGAGGGCTTGCGAAAACTGCACAATCTGCAAGGCCCGATTGATGACGCTTTGATGGATTCGTTTGTGTTTGTGCTTCCTTCGGGAAAGAGTGCCAGCCCTGTGGTGGAGGCGTGGGTGCAGAGTGAAGCAGCGCGTGCCCAGAAAGAATGGCAGCGGCAGATGCGGGGCGAGGTTCGCGTGCTGAAGGCCGATCAGGTGACACCCGAGGTCATGAAAAACTCCCACCTGATTCTGTGGGGCGATGAACAAAGCAATCCGCTCATTGGCCAGATCGCCTCCCAGTTGCCGATCCGCAAAGTTGGCACAAACTGGACTGTGGGGAATTCCAAGTTCTCTGATACCGACCATCTGCCCATTTTGATTTATCCGAATCCATCAGCACCGGGCCGGTACATTGTTTTGAACAGCGGGCTGACTTATCGTGAGTACGATTACCTGAACAATGCCCGTCAGGTACCGAAGCTGCCCGATTGGGCCATCATCGATTGCCGCACACCTCCTGATGCCCGCTACCCGGGAAAGATTGTCAAAGCCGGGTTCTTCGATGAACAATGGCGGCTGAAGCCAGAGAAGTAATGTGATCCTCGACAGGTTCACATCGCATAGCAAGCCTATTGAATGCCGGAGTATTGCACATGAACCATCCCCAAACAGAAACGACCTTTCGATTCTGGGGATGGGTGCTGATGGCTATAGCGATCCCCCTGGGACTTGAGCTGCAGGCTTCGCTCTGGGTGGAAGATCGTGCCCTATCACCAGCTACTGCCATGGGACAGGAACAGGCACCGGCTCGCCAGCCTGCTGTCGAGTTCTCGGCGAAGAAAATCGAGTCGGCTCACATGGAAAATCTGCATCGCATTGAGTTAAAGCCTGCTCAAGCATTAGCGAATCAACAGGCCATCAACAAACAGGCCATTTGGTTTGGTGGCAGCCCAGAGACCGACGCGGCCATGGCGGAGCTGGCGGCCTCGGGAGTGAAGACGATTGTCTCCGTCGATGGAGCGCCGCCTCTGGTCGAGCTGGCGAAGAAACATGGCCTCAAATACGTCCATATCCCGGTCAAGTACTCGGCACTCTCGCGCGAGCAGATTGTTTCGCTCGCCGCAGTGTTGCAGAGAACTGGCGAGCCGGTCTATGTCCATTGTCATCACGGCAAACATCGCGGGCCGGCAGCACTCGTTGCAGCACTCAAGTGCACTGTGACCGACCTGGAAACCGACACGTTACTCAAAACGTTCGGCACCGATCCGAAGTACCGCGGGCTCTACGAAGCTGCTCGCACAGCGCAACCGCTTCAAGCTCAAGAACTCGCCCGGGTGCCGGAGAAACTGCCGGAAGCGATCCAGGATCTTTCGCCCGCCAGGTTGATGTCCGAAATCGACTGCAGCTTCGATCAACTGCTGGTCTTGCGAAAAATGGGCGAGCCGCTGGAGAACAAAGAGTTCCCTGCGCAGCTCAAAACCTGGCAGGAACAGGCAATTGATCTTGAAGAAGCATTTCGGGAATACCAGCGACTGCTGGAGCCACAATTCCCCATGATGCCACCCGAGCAGCAGGCGCAGTATCGAAAATTCCTCAAAACCTCTCTGAGCCATGCAGCAGCGATTCGTACTGAACTGACTGCCGCTGTGGACAGCTCAGAAGATATCCCCGCACGATTGAAAACATGCCGCACGAACCTCGAAGCATTACAGCAATCGTGTGCAGGGTGTCATGCACAGTTTCGTAATTGAAAAGTATCTCGGCAAAACAGGCCCGGCTGATCGGAACTGAACGCAATGTGGCAGGGGTAACCAAGAAGCTGTGTCATGCATACTGAGAGATACGAGAATAGTACGGATTAACAAGCGTTTTCAATTCTGTGCATGCGACTTGGCACACAGTGTGAATCTATTCTGAAAAGAATGGGGCGTTTTTATGTTGACTGGTTCTAACCCTGACCACAACGACCGAGAGCTTAAAGTTGTTATCGACAATTATGATTCGGAGGGGCCTTTTGAATATGATGGAGATTGTGAGACGCTTGATGGTGTGCCATTCACTGGGTTAGTACGAGGGTTTCACAAAAATGGGGTACTCAAACATGAGGTACCAATGCTGGATGGGTTTCCCCATGGAACTCGGCGTGCGTGGCACGCGAATCAGCAGCTTGCAGAAGACTGTTACCTTATTCGGGGGCGAGCTTCCGGCCTGAATCGGGAATGGTTTCCGAACGGTCAATTGAAGCGAGAGTCACTCTCACGGAACGGATTGTCGTTATACAGAAAGGAATGGGATGAGCAAGGCCACCTAGTTAAAGAATCTGTCATAGACAAGAGTAGCGTCTTGTATCAATTGAGCCTTAAGGGCCCTGATCGTGATCTCGTAATGGATCCGTCCTTTCTGTAGGGCCGTATCAATCTGTTGTTAATCTTCAAACTCAGATTAATCGAACAACACTTAACTGGCAAAGGCTGCAGAAGACACACCTACCAATTGATCTATCGTCAGTTCATCGTAGCGAATGATCAGGTGAGTATAATGAAAGCAGAGTATTCTGAAGGACAGTTCAAAGAACTCGATATTTCGGGTAACCCTTTGGAGTGGATCGCCTTTGCTCTTGCAGTCAGCCAACACGGCGTTTTTATTCCGTGTGAGCAAATAGCCGATCTTCCCGAAAAATGTGTGTCTATAGCAGAAATTCAGGTTCGGCACACAATTGGCAAAAAGATAAAGTTCGAACTTGTCGAAGGGCAGACGATCGTGATCAGTGGTGATCCGGCGTTCCTCACAAAGCTTTCGGAAACGATAAACAACCTGGCAAGCGATCCTGATAATAGACGTCATATCCATATCGACTATCAAGGCGAAGAGCATTTTATTGATCAGACTTCAATCTGCACGGTGCTGAGTCGGGATTAATAATTCAGCACCGTGTTTACTGCTACCCCGTCGCTTACGCTTCCGGCTCGTATTAGGCAACGCTGGCGGCTCGTTTTGATAGGGCAAGCGATGTGACTTAAGAAGTAAGGGGCCTTGTTTCAACCAGCGGTTTGTTTGGGGCGGGGGGCGATGACGCCTAGGCCGCCGTCGATGCCGAAGACCTGGCCCGTCACCCACGTCTGAGCGGGATCAAGCAGCCATTGCATCAGGCTCGCAACATCGTCGGGCTCACCAATCCGGCCCAGAGCATGCATCTGGGCTGACATCGCTTCTGACGCTGCGCTTTGCCAGATCTTCTGCGTGAGTGGTGTGCGGACAAGTCCCGGGGCCACCACATTCACGCGGATGTTTTTACTGGCATAAGTGGCGGCTGCAGAAAGTGCCAGGCCTTGAATGCCTCCCTTGGCGGCGGCAATCGCTTCATGATTCGCGAGCCCGATCCGAGCGGCAGCCGAGGAGACCAGCACAATCGAACCACCGGCACCACGCATGAGCTTCGCAGCAGCACGCACAACCGCGAGACTGCTCCCGATATGCAGCATGAGCGTATTCATCAGCTCCTGGTCGGTCGTGAGATGGGCGGGCTTAAGAATGAGCGAACCGACACAATTCGCAATGCCGGAAAGGCTGCCTGTCGTCGAGGCTGCATTCTGGCAGGCCGCTTCAATTTCACCGGACTGCATGGCATCGACCACTTGACCGGGGGCCCCCAGCTCATTCATCAAGACCTGCAGCTTCTCAGGATCCCGGCCGGTCAGATAGAGCGGCGTTCCTACGGCATGCAGGCGGCGGGCAAGAGCCGTACCAATTCCACCGGTTGCACCCAGAATAACGACGGGATCAGTTGCCGACATGAATCAAACCTTATCTCTATGGAAATCTACTGTGGGAATCTGGCGTATTTGCTGTCGTGATCATGGAATAACTCGCGGGTTGTTCTGTTAAGGTTGTAGGCGCATTGCCGGAGAATGGCATCTGGCAGATTTTCGATGTGGTCTTTGGTTCTCGAAATGCGATAATTGACTTCAGGACAACGGGATCCATGAATTGACCCTCGAAAAGCGCACGTTCGAGATCAAAAGCATGAACCGTTGTCGTCTTGATCGCGGGCCCGTCGCGAAACAGACATGGAAAGAATTATGCTCGGTCAGTTAGTCCCGGTCGGAGGTGGTGATCCCATTCCGTTGTTGCAATCGCGGATTGTGGTGGGTCGCCGCCCGACGTGCGATATTGTCCTCGAATTCTCGAATGTTTCCTCGCAGCATTGCGAACTGCTCTACGAGCAGGGGCATTGGAAAATTCACGACCTGGGTTCGAGCAATGGCACCAAAGTCAACGGCATTCGCCACGATGAGCGCTGGCTCAAGCCGGGCGACGAAGTCACGTTTGCAAAGCACAAGTTCGTGATCGATTTTGTGCCGGGCAGCTCAGATCCACCCCCTGCCAATGAAGAAGAAAATCCCTTCTCTCGCTCGCTGCTCGAAAAGGCCGGTTTAGCTGAACCTGAACGCAGACCAAGACCGCCGCGAACCCAGCCGCCAGCCCGTCCCCCGGCACGTCCTCAGCCTGATCCAAACTCTAAAGAAGGCGAGGAAGACATCCTCCGCTGGCTGGCTGATGAGTAAGCTTAAGAGCATTGTTACTTCAGTTCAAAAGGAGGAAGTTGAGTACCTCCTGATGGAACCTCGATAATGAGGTCTGTGGTTTCTTTCGTCGCGTATTTTTTCGGCAGGTCATTGGGTTTTGTTCCCATACCACCTTTGGAAACGACAATCTCGTGATGCACGACAGTCACTTTGTATTTCCCTGCCGGTGCCCCATCTTCGCGATCGTAAGTTCCCACGACAAATTCACCGGATTCTTTGGTTTTCGCCAGTGGCCGGACGGATTCAGGAAATCGTTCATCCAGCGGAAAGAAGGCCAGTTCGGCATCCTTCACTGGCTTGCCTTTATAGGTGACAGTCCCACTCACCGGGTGAGAGATTTTCCAGGGTTCACCAGATCCACAACCGAAGACTGCTAAGGTCAATGCGGCGAATACGAGTCCAGTGAGGTGTTGGTGGAGACGAGAGGATCGTAGCAACATCTTATACATCTCTTTCGAGCGAAACAGAGAGATCAAGGGAATGCGCAACTCGCCAGGAAAGCTCCTTGGGGCGAAGAGCGAACTTGCAGAACGAGGGCAGGAAAAGAAAGGGGTGCTGCAGGAAGCTGAGCACCCCTTTCCTCATACAACAGGCTGCGGGCCAATCTTTATCAGTTTGACCAGCCACTGGAGCAAATCTTTGGGCCGAATGGTGGCTTAGAATTCACCAATCACTTCACCACCTGAGGGAGTGCACAGGTTGATGAAATTCCGGAAATCGACGTTCTCGCTGATGAATCGCACAGAGCCATCTCCCATCGTGAAGTGAGCACCACCCGTGTGGAACGAGAAGGGAGAACCGGTTCCGTGAGTGGCAATCGGCAGACCGAGAATTGTCGTAGCAATCCCGGAATTGGTGTAAGAGAGGCCGCGAATGTTATGCCCGTTCGTGGCATTGATGGCGACAGCACCACCCAGAGCACCGGTTGCCGATGTCGTTTCGCCAAAGATGATGATGTCGCTCGCTGGACGTGACCAGCCACCCGAGTTGAGGCGATCTGTGTTTGTGGAACTGCCGTCGGTATCTGTGAGTGCATTCCCACCAGCCAGCTTTTTGGGGCCTTTGGTGTAAACAAATGGGCGGCCCGCCGATTCGGCCACGGCGATGGTATTGCTGAGCCCATCGGTCACATCACGGAATTTTTTCCCC
>JAIXUU010000414.1 GCA_027483405.1 Planctomyces sp.
AATCGCTAAAGACTCGGGCTTCACAACCATCCAGCCCACGCGGAGGATCAAGGTCAACGCCAAAGCTGTCCAGCACAGCCAGTCAAGACGGAATGTCGTTGAAGGCTGGGCAGCGGATGGCGGCTGATGCTGAGGCGAGACAGAGTTCATTGACAGAGTCACTGTCCAGTAAGGTTTGCCCGTTGGCACGAGATCAATCTTTGAAAAACAATTGTGAAACCAGATCCAAACGTTGCAACGCGCAGTTGATCATGAGCGATTTTCACGGTCAACTCATGGGGCATGAATATCGAGTTTGATTCATGACTGAATGGACACAACAGGACACACATCTGGAGAGCAACGATGGCAAATTTCTGGACATACGGGCTGGTCATGCTTTCCCTCTGGGTGGGCCTGCAGCATGCGGCTGTGGCAATCGATACCACAGTAAAAATCACGCCTGATGTGGTGTATGGCCACAAAGATGGCCTGGCGATGACGCTGGATGTCTTCACTCCAACCGAAAATCCCAATGGAGCAGGGGTGATTTTTATCGTCAGCGGTGGCTGGTATTCGCAGTGGACACCACCCGAAAAGCTGCATGGCATGCTCAAGCCACTGACCGATGCAGGCTATACCGTCTTTGCGGTGCGGCATGGCAGCAGCCCGAAATATGGCATTCCGGATGCCGTCGCCGATGTCCGCCGGAGTGTGCGATTTATTCGTCTGAATGCCCAACAGTTTGGTATCTCGCCCGACCGACTGGGGGTCTTTGGCATCAGCGCTGGAGGACATCTTTCACTCACGCTCGGCACCACAGGAGACGATGGTCGTGCGAACGATCCCGATCCAATCAATCGGGTGAGTGATCGTGTTCAGGCCGTCGTGGCTTTTGTCGCTCCCACCGATCTGACGATTATGGTGCGCGAGGCCAAAGACCGGCTGCCCGCTTACAATCGGTTTCCGGCTCTGGATCTCGACCTGGCCTCAGCAAAGAGACTTTCACCCCTGTTACATGTCTCAGCCGATGACGCGCCGACATTGCTCCTCGCTGGGGCCAAAGATGATCTGGTCCCCGTCTCACACAGCCAGAACATCAAAACGGCTTTCGAGCAGACGCAAGTTCCCAATCGATTGGTGGAGTTTCCTGAGGCAGGCCATGGCCTGCCTCCTGCCGACATGAAACAGGCCGTTGAAGAAATGCTGAACTGGTTCAACAAGCATCTTGCCCCACCAGCATCATGATCAACTAAAGCGTGGCTTTCCCTTGATGCGAATGAACACTCAACACGACGAGACATTCCTGGAGCGATTCCTGATGACAAATATCAGTCGGCGGACATTTCTGGCCACAAGTTCCTGCGCGATCACTTTACCCGCCCTGGTGGCTCAGGCGCAGGAACAGGAGCAGAAAACACCTCTGCGGTTTGGGGTGATCACGGATCTCCATCAGGACATTATCCCCGATGCTCCTGATCGTTTGAGGGCGTTTGTCGAAGCGATGAAGTTGGCAAACGTCGATTTCATCTGCCAACTCGGCGATTTTTGTATCCCTAAACCTGCCAACCAGCCCCTCATGGAGATCTGGAACTCATTTCCCGGGCCCAAGTACCATGTGCTGGGAAACCACGACATGGATGGTGGTTTCAAACCAGAGACCACTGCCAAGTTCTATGGCATGCCCGCCAGATACTATGCGTTTTCTGCAAAAGGGGTGCGATTCATTGTGCTCGATGGAAACGAACCGGGGGGCCAGAAATCGGGATATGCCCGGTACATCGACAAAGATCAGATTTCGTGGTTCAAAGCAGAGCTTGAGAAGTCCATCGAGCCCGTGATTGTGCTCATTCATCAGCCTCTGGAAACAGATTCCGGTATCGAAAATCATGCAGAAATCCAAAAGATTCTCGAAGGGACGTTATCGACTAAATCGCCGGTACTGGCTGTGCTCGCCGGTCACCTGCATCAGGATTACGTTCGCCCGGTGAACGGGATTCCTTACATCCAGATCAACAGTGCGGCTTATCACTGGATGGGGGATAAATTCGCACACGAGAGTTACTCTCCAGAAATTCACAAACAGCATCCCCACCTGAAAAGTACCTGCCCCTATCAAGATCCTTTATGGGCGATCGTGACGGTCGATCTTCCCGGGCGAACACTCAAAATCGATGGGCGAAAAACGACCTGGGTCGGGCAGTCTCCCTGGGAACTGGGGGCGACAGAGAAAAGCCATCCTCATGAAATTGTCCGTCCAGAAGTCAGCCAGCAGCAGGTGAGTCTGATTCGCTGAAGTAAGCGAAATCAGAGGTTTGAGGACTGTGGCGGAGCGGTAGTTCTTGATGTAGTATCCATTCAATACTGCTTATGCGTTTTTCCGAGAGGCACTGTCCATGGATCGTCGTTTCCAGCCGCGATTGTTGTTGAGCCGCACAGTTCGTTATGGATTGCTGGCTGGCCTGATGTTCGTTGGAGGATTGGCAACGCTCAATGCGCAGGTGATCCCCCATCGGCAGGAGAAGCCGCCCAACGATCCGCGTGATGCGACCACGGCGGCAAAGCTGATGACGGTGCCGGAAGGCTTCACGGTGGAAGTCGTCGCCAGCGAGCCGGAGATCGTGAATCCGGTGGCGATGGCGATCGACGAAAAGGGCCGCTTCTGGATCACGGAGTCGCTGGAGTATCCGCGGCATAGTGCCGGGCCGGGGCGGGATCGCGTCAAGATTCTCGAAGACACCGATGGCGACGGAAGGGCCGACAAATTCACGGTCTTCCTTGATGGACTGAACATTCCCTCGGCCGTCCAAGTGGGGCATGGCGGTGTCTGGATTGCCAACGCGCCGGATCTCCTGTTCGTGCCGGATGCCAATCGGGATGGTGTTCCCGATGGCCCGGCTCAAGTCGTGGTGACCGGCTTTGGCCGCGACGACACGCACGAGTTGCCGAATTCGCTCACCTGGGGGCCGGATGGCTGGCTCTATGGGCTGAATGGCGTCTTCAACCCCAGCCACGTCAAGTATGGCAAAGACAATCCGAATTTCGCCGCCGCCGAACGGGAGAAACATCCCGGTTGGAAGTTCACGGTGGCGATGTTCCGCATTCATCCGCAGACCCGCGAGTTTCAAGTTTTCTGCGAAGGGACCAGCAACCCGTGGGGGATTGCCTTCAACGACGAAGGCGAAGCGTTCATCAGCGCCTGCGTCATCGACCACCTGTGGCATCTTGTCGAAACGGGCTACTATCACCGGCAGGGAGGGCCTTATCCGCCGCATACCTGGAAGATCGAATCGATCGTCAAGCACAAGCACCAGAAGGCGGCTTATTGCGGCATCACCTGGTTCGACAGCGACGCCTACCCCGAGCAGTACCGCAAGAAACTCTACATGGGGAATATCCACGGCGGATGTATCAATGTCGACCGCATTGAGCGAAATGGCTCGACCTACGCGGGTTTCGGCGAGGATGATTTCCTGACGGCGAACGATGCCTGGTTCATGCCAGTGGTGCAGAAGACGGGGCCGGACGGCTCGCTCTACATTCTCGACTGGTACGATCGCTATCACTGCTATCAGGATGCCAACCGCGATCCCGAGGGT
>JAIXUU010000409.1 GCA_027483405.1 Planctomyces sp.
GCGATGCTCGATCTGCAGGCGATCCATCTCACGTTACTGGCCAATCCCGAAGGCCGATTGAACGCAGTTCTGCTGGAAGATCAGCCGCTGTTCCAGGGTGACTGGACACCCCAGCATGCAACACTCCTGAACAATCAATTGAAAGAAATCTTTCAAACACCAGATTCTCCCTTTCACCAGATTCAGATCATCTCGGACAAAACTCTGCACTACGGCGACATGATGAAAGTCGTGGAGGTCGTTTCCCGACAGAAACTGGCCAATGGCAAATACCTGCAGGAAATTGGATTTAGCGAACGAAACACCAAATGATGATCTGGTTCCTCAATGGACCAGCAGATCGATTCAGCGCTTGAGTGGATGGAACATGGCACGTCGAACAAGAGTCAGACCCTTTGGGGCCGGCATACCAGCGGGGCGAACCCTTTCGCTGGTGCTCCTCTTGTTCATTGTCGGTCTCTGCGTACTGCGCGCCAGGCAGCCCGGGTTCTGGACATGGCTCGCCATCGATGATTCCCGCCAGTTAGTTCTCACTGACCACGATCTTCCACAAAACCAGTTTCACACCACGGTCAAAGCCCACAAAGCATCCGCTGAAACCGGTCCAGCTTCCCAGGTGATCAACAACACCCTTCCCGACGAATGGTCGAGTTTCTCAAACGAGGCTCAACCCATCGAAGATCGGCAGGCTCTGCAACAAGTTGATATGCCCGCCTATTGGCGATTGATGAGCTGGGCCAAAAGTGAATCATTTCTCGATCTGCTCCAGCGTGCCAACACGCAGGTCCTCTTCGTGAATCTCTGGGAAGAACCACAGGTTCACCGTGGCCAGCCTGTCCGGCTCCGGCTCAATGTCCGCCGCGTCCTTTCCTATCAGGCGGGTGATAACAATCTGGGGATTACTCAACTCTATGAGGCCTGGGGTTGGACGACAGACTCGAAATCGTTTCCTTACGTCGTGGTCTTCCCCGAATTGCCTGCCGGCCTCCCTTTAGGTGCTGATGTCAACGCCGAGGTCGAGTTCGCTGGCTATTTCCTGAAGGTCATGGCCTACGATGCTTATGAAACTCGCCGCGGGGCCCCTTTACTGATTGGGCAACTTCGCCTGCTCCAACCCACAGCAACTAATTCTCCTACATGGCCCAAGCCACGAGAAATGATTCTATGGGCAGTTGGCATATTTGCGGCTATCGGTCTTGCCATCGCATTCGGGATACGTCAGTACCGCCAAAGTCATCCGTCACAGGCCGCGATCACCACCAATACCAGCGAGACAATTCGGGCCAGTCTCGTGGAGCCGACCGAAGTTCCAACAGCTTCAACTCCACCAACGTTCGAGAATCAGCTCACACAAATACCGCAAGAAACAACCTCATCCACGGAATCGAACAATACGCTTACACCATTGCCAGACGCAGAGAAAACGCCCTCGGCCTCGAACGATCAGCCGTGGTTTAATGTGTCCGATTCGACCGCTCAAACTTCCCGTGGAGTTGATCTCTTCGCTCAGCCGTCAAGGCCCAAACCTCCATCCGCTGAGAGATAATCTGTCGCTCGCTGTCTATCGAAAGAGCGTCAGTAAGCCGAAACGAATTTCTTGCCAGGCATGTCGTCATGCTTCCGGCGGATCATCATCCATCAAGTCGAAATCATCACCAAACAACAGCAGTTGAGACTCGGCCCTGATCGATTGGGGTGCTTTGAGTTTTCGCCGGGCCACCAGAGTTGCTGAATCTTCTCTCTGAGGATCAGCACGCCTATTCATCGATCTCAACATCTGCCGGATCTCTTCCATCCGATCTGCCTGCAGTGGTGTCTTATCTTTTCGCCAGCGCAGCATGCGAGGAAATCGCACGGCAATCCCGGATTTATGTCGGGGTGACTCCTGAAGACTTTCAAAGCCAATTTCAAACACCAGCTCAGCCTTCACACTGCAAACCGGGCCAAATTTCTCGACGGCATGCTCGCGGACAAACTTGTCCACTTCCCGCATCTCTTCATCGGTCAAACCCGAATACGCCTTGGCAAACGGTACCAGCACATCCCCTTCCCAGACAGCAAACGTGTAATCGCTATACAGACTGGCCCTTCGCCCATGACCCCGCTGGGCATAAACCAGCACGGCATCAATCGTCATCGGTTCGATCTTCCACTTCCACCAGTCACCACGCACTCGACCAGCCTGATAAGTCGAACTCTTTCGCTTGAGCATCAAGCCTTCGACACCTCGCTCCCGGCTCGTAGCCCGCACGTTCGCCATCGCTTCCCAGCTCGATTCGTGAATGAGTGGTGCCAACTGCAATCGAGTAAGCGGCAATCCCTCAAACAGTTTCTCCAGCAACTCTCTGCGGAGTGCTAAAGGCTCATTTCTCAGGTCTTGCCCAGCCTGTTCCAACAGGTCGAAAATCATCATTCCCGCAGGAACATCCTGCTGCAGTTTCTTCCCGACTGTCTTCCTGCCAATCCGCCTCTGCAGTTGTGAGAATGGTTGAAGCTGTCCTTCCTTAATGATCAGAATCTCTCCATCCAGCACCGTTCCCAAAGGCAACTGCTCAATCTCAGGAATCAACTCCGGGAAAGCCTCGGTGATCAACTCCTCACCACGCGACCAGATGAAGACCTCACCTCCGTCGAGGCCCATGACTTGTCGATGGATCACCTGCGCTCGAATCCCATCCCACTTCCATTCGGCCTGCCACTCCGAGGTTGCTCCCAGCTTTTGAATTTCATCCTCTAAAGGATAAGCCAGACAGAACGGATAGGGCTGACTGATATTCAGCTCCTGCCCTTCCGGCTCGATCAAGGCGCGATAGTTTTCTGCTGTCGGCTGCCAGTTTCCCATCAGGCGATGAGATAAAATGGGTACTGCTATCCCTGTCACTTGAGAGATCGCCCGCACAATCAGTTGCTGCGAAACCCCGACACGAAAACCGCCCGTTATCAGCTTGTTCCAGACAAACCGTTCAGTCGTGCCCAGCGATCTCCAGGCGTGCTTGAGCATCAATTTCTGTTCAGCTTCGCCGGCATTGCGCAGCTTGAGAAGTACTTGAGTAATCCACCATGAAAAGGGTCGATCTTCACTCTCCTGAGGTGGCGGAAGCAGCAGCGCAATCGTCTCCGCCAGATCACCCACCGCTTCATAACATTCAGCAAACAACCACTCAGGAAGTTCGGCCAATTCGGCTGCCCAGAGCCTCAGACGCTTCACCGGAACGGGCTGTGCCGGGCGATGGCCACTCAAAAACCAGACGGCCCAGGCGGCATCTAAAGGCTCTGCCTCGGCAAAATATCTCTCCAGTGCCGCTAACTTCTCGCTGGTGCGTGTCGTCGCATCCAGTTCTTTGAAAAGTTGAGAAAAGCGGTGCATCCCCTGTCCTTCACCAGATCAGCGTGGTTGCTCAATTGTAGCAGCACCACAGATCGAAAACAGGGTCTGACGGACCTACATGAGTTTTACAGCGCGCCGCTGCCTGTCAGCACCACGCGAACAGTTCGCAGGAGAATCTTGAAATCATTCCAGATCGAGCAGTTCTGCAGATACAGCAGATCGAGGTTCACCTTGCGGCGAAAGCTTTCAATATCATTGTCGTAACCGTTGATCACCTGTGCCAGGCCGGTCAGTCCGGGCTTAAGCCCCAGTCGATTGATGTAGTTGGGAATCTCAGCCGATAGTTTTTCGATGAACTCCGGCCGCTCTGGACGTGGCCCGACGAGTGACATTTCGCCCTTGAGGACATTCCATAACTGAGGCAGTTCATCGAGGCGGGTCTTCCGCATGAATCGTCCCGCCGGCGTGACTCGAGGATCACCCTGGACGGCAAACTGGGCACCATTTTTCTCAGCGTCTGTGCGCATTGTGCGAAACTTATAAAGCGTAAACGGCTTGCCATAACCATCTTCTTTACGGCGGTTATTCTCAGGATGACGTCGTTCAACACCCGGCGGAAGAGCCGCTTGCCTTTGATTGCGGCGATCACGACGCCCCGACTTCCGCTGATTCAATCCCACGCGCGTCTGGCAGAAGATAATCGGCCCAGGAGAAGAAACTCGAACTAGGATGGCTGCCAGCACCATCAGTGGAGCGGTCGCAGCGATTAATACCAGTGCTCCCACAATGTCCATGATCCGCTTGGCCAGGCGCGTTCCTTCGCTGAGACACCTCGTACTTCGACGGGTTTTTTCCAGCTTCAGTTGTGTCAACCATTGGGGAGGAATTGTCGAATCATCAGCCACGTACTGATCGTACAAATCCGCAAAATCGCTTCCTGCATGATCATCCCGTTCTCTGGCCGACGGATTTGGCAGAGTGGTCGAGATCTGATCTTGAGGAGTCGCAATGGTGGACAGTGGCTTCTCGAGAATTGTCGCGCTCATGGCATCGGCACCTGGCCTTGATTTCTCATCAAGGCACCTGCTGAAACAAGGGAATATCAGCCATTCGAATCCCGTGCGAATGGGCCAAAGCTCTCTGGCAGAGCCTGTGTTTTCGTATCGAGCTTACGTCGCATGATCGCCGCAGGAGGCCATCTCCTTGCCGATCTCCAGAGGCTGGTCGTGGTTCTTTGGCCACCTGGCGCGGTTGTACCAGCATGTGGCCATTTCGCCACATGCTGGTGCAGCATGGCCATCAGACCCGCCGTTGAATCAATCATTGATTCCAAAAAAGCTGGAAAACCACCCGGCACAGCCAGCCGTTCAGCAATCGATACAAAATGTAAAGAATCGCGATA
>JAIXUU010000065.1 GCA_027483405.1 Planctomyces sp.
GGCTGCTCAAATGCCGATGGGAAAATCGCATGATGGACTCGACACCTCTAAAGAAAGCATTGATGGTGGCTTTCAAAACCTACCATTGGAACCCGGCTGTCAGAGGAAAAGTTCCGTAAAACCGTTTGATTTCGCGTTAGCGTCGAAATCTGGGATGGCATACACATAGCCATGATTTCCATGTTTTGATTGGCTGAGACGCTGGATCACGTTACGCAGATTCTGAAATCAGCCCTGCAGATTGCTGAGATCATGGTGGGCCGAAATACTTCACGCAAAAACAATTCGCCAAGCAGGCATCCTGAAGCGGTGCTCAGGATGGAGATGTTTGAATGAGCGTAACACTCAATCAGCGAAGGGGTTGCAGTGGTGCGTGGGAAATGATGAAGTCTTTTTCTTCGTGGCTGGATTCAAACTCGACGCGGACTGTGGGTCGGTTGTTGGCCAGCGATAATCCGACCACGAGCCCCCGGCCGTATTCCGGGTGCCTCACCTGCATGCCCAGTTGATACCTGTGGAGCGATTGATCGCGAGCCATGAGATCGGCCCCGGTCATCAGCCGCGACTTGAGCTGATCAATTCGTTCGGCTTCGGGCACGCGAGGAGCTTTTTTCTTCGAGAAAGATCGGGAGTTTCGTGTTGTCACCGGCTGACTGGCCGTTGTCTCGTGGCCACTCGGATCTTCGGGAGTCACAGCAGATTCCAGAACACGATCAATAAAGGTCGCCCTCGGTTGTGCGTCTTCTTCAGAGGAAGCGATGAGTTGTGAATCGACGCCAGGTTCGGCGAGATCCGCATGATCATCTTCTGTCGAGGTGGCTTTGTCAGATGGATTGGAGGACTCTTTTCTGGCCTGTTCTCCCCAGTCAGCCATTTGTGCGAGAATCGAATCTCCGGATGTCCCCCGTCGCATTTCCTGGGGAGACCAATCGCCAAAAGAGGTGTCATCATCGGCGGAGTAATCATGTCGCGCGACATTCAATTCGGTCAAAAACTGGCTGGCAATCGTACTGAGTAACCGGCCATGGGTGGATCGCAATCGCGTCCATGTGAGATACAACTCTTCGCGGGCCCGAGTCATACCGACGAATAGCAACCGCCGCTCTTCTTCGATCTGGAGCGGATCGCCTTCACGCAACGAGCGCTCGTGAGGTAACAATCCATGTTCGACACCCACCAGATAGACGCAAGGGAACTCCAGGCCTTTGGCGGAATGCAAAGTCATCAGCTGCACCTGACCGGCTGATTCATCAATCGTGTCGGCATCCTGCACCAGAGAGCAGGTTTCGAGGAATTCACTGAGTGAACCACCCTCGACATGATCCTGATCGAATTGGCGGGCGCTGGCGACCAGTTCTTCCACGTTGGCTTTGCGGTTGGCGTACTCTTCGGGTTCGAGTCCACTCAGGTTCTGCAGGTAGCCAGTTCGCTCGACAATCACCTCCAACAGTTCTGCAATCGGCCCATGAGATCGACGGGCCAGTTCGTCGAGCAGATTGGCAAACAGCTTCAGCGAGTACTCGGCTTTTTTTGGTAGACCGATGGAAGCATCGATCTGATGCACGGCATCCCACAGATTGAGATTTCGTACACTGGCCCAGCGATCCAGCTTTTCTTGCGAATTCTTGCCAATCCCACGGACGGGTGTGTTCACAATCCGCCGAAACGCAGGGCGATCATCCGGGTTCTCAATGACCCGCAAGTAGGCAATCAGGTCTTTGACTTCCGTCCGTTCATAGAACGCGACACCGCCGGTGATGGCAAACGGGACGCGGGCTCGTCCGAGAGCTGTTTCAATAGAGCGGGAGAGCGAGTTCACGCGGTAAAATATGGCAAAGTCTGAGTATTGGCGTTCGCCACTGGCCACTCGCTCGCGGATTTCGGCCGCCAGCGAATCCGCCTCCTGGAAGCCATCGGCATACTGTCGAATCTCCACAGGTAAACCCGAAGGGTTTGACGTTCTGAGACTTTTGGCTTTGCGCTGGGTGTTATGGCGAATCAGGTCGTCGGCTGCTGCCAGGATCTCCGGGGTACTACGGAAATTGTCTTCGAGTCGCACCATTTTGACGCGAGGGAAATCGCGTTCAAATCGCAGGATGTTCTCGATTTGTGCTCCCCGCCAGCCGTAAATCGACTGATCAGGATCACCTGTGGCACACAGGTTGGGCTCGTTTTGTGAGAGGGCGGAGACAATCTGGTATTGTGCCTGATTGGTATCCTGGTATTCATCGACGAGGATGAAGCGATACCGTTCATCGAGCGATTGTCGTAGATTCGGGTTTTCTTTGAGGATGGTCACGACATGCAGCAAGAGGTCGTCGAAATCGACAGCATTGGCATCAAGGAGGATCTGTTGATATCGCCCATACGCTTTTGCGACGACCGAATCGAGATGTGTGCCAACGCGTTCGCCCGCCTGTTGAGCGAATATGTTTGGTGTGATGCACTCGTTTTTTAACTGACCAATCCGCCAGCCAATGCGACTGGGGCTGTAATGTGTGGGGTCGAAGCCTTCCTCTTTGACGGCTTCCTTCAGCGCTGCATCCTGATCTTTCACATCCAGAATCGAGAAATTGGGTTTGAGGCCCACGACACCGCCATACTGCCTCAAAATGCGGGCACAAAACTTATGAAATGTGCTGACGGCCACCCGCCTTCCGGGAATGAGGTGCTCGACACGTTCAGCCATTTCCCGGGCGGCTTTATTGGTGAATGTGATGGCCAGGATTTCTGCGGGATGGACCCGCCGTTCGATGAGTCTGGCAATCCGCCGGGTGACCACACGGGTTTTTCCCGAACCTGGGCCTGCGAGAACCAGCAGGGGCCCTTCGAAGTGTTCTACGGCTGCTGCCTGCGATGGTGTTAAATCATCTAAAAGTTGAGTCACAGCGGTTGAGCACTCCGTTGCTGAACAAACTTCTCATTTCTCTGCAGGCAGAATTCCTTCAAATAATATGCCCAAATCGGTGGCAAACGAGAAGTGAGTTCGCTGGATTGGACCCTGCAAATCGGCTGTGAAGCCCACTGATTCCATTTTCACTCGTGGGGATGAGGCCGTTGATTCTGGAATGCGGCTGGGCGTCAATCCGGCGGCAGTCATTGCCGGAGCGGGGTGCGAAGGGTAGCA
>JAIXUU010000153.1 GCA_027483405.1 Planctomyces sp.
CATTGTTGTCCCCATGATCAACACCGTCGAAGAAGCGAAAATTGCCATTGCTGCCGCCAAATATCCCCCCGCCGGCAATCGTTCGGTGGGTGGTTCGATGCATGCATTGAACTTCGGCACCAGTGCTGGCGACTACTACCAGCATGCCAACAATGAGATTCTCGTCGTGCTGCAGACAGAATCACCCGAAGGTGTCGCCAATGCTGACGCGATCTATTCGCTGCCGGGAGTCGATGCGATTTTCGTCGGCCCCAATGATCTCGCTGCGCAGATGCGTGCTCCCGATGGCAACGAGGCGACTCACGAAGAGTTTGAAGCCATGCTCGGCCGGATTCTGGCGGCTGGTAAAAAGCATGGCGTGCCTGTTGGTATTCATACTCAATCAGTCGAGCAGGCTCAGAAGCGGATTGATGCGGGCTGGCAATTCATTGCGGTGGGCAGCGAACTGAAATTCATGGTGACTGGCGCTCAGGAAGTTGTCGCCAACCTCGGCCTCCAAGCCGCCGGCGACCTCGCCCGGTATTAATACCTTTATGACGGCAAGTGTGGTTGTTTGTCTGGTGACACGGGGAAAGGAGATTACGTTCCTAAGCAGCTAGTCCGCTTAGTTTCATGCCCTAAAACCGCACGGTGCGAAACCATTGTTGACTGGGGGATAAACCTCATGCGGGTTCACGACACCGGATGATGTCAGAATCTCGACCGGGGTAATATTGCCGATTCCGCCTTCAACTCCATCGACAATATGACAAGCCACACAGACAAATGAATGAATCCCACTTCACCTTCATAAAGGCCTGAAATGGATGCGCCACACGGGAGCTGCCAACCTCCGAGCAAGACGACTCATGGAAGGATACGCAACTAATGAAAAGCACACCCTTGCTGAGTCGAAAATCAAAAAACTGCAGCACTATCGACTCCGCATGTTTACAGCAATTCTGGCTGAATAGATTAATATGCGTGTGTTTCAGTTCACGCCTTATCGCCTTGACTATTTGTCTAGTCGCAGCCCTGTCATTACTTGGATGCGTTACTGAAGTTTCGACTGAAAAGCCCAATGTCGAGAAACCGTCGAACAAGGCTGATGAAATCTCTACAACTATGTCTAATATTGGAAATGAAGAAGCTGGTATTTCCGAATCCCAGATTCAACAAAATTTTGATCCTATGCCCAAAGATCAGCGTGCTGAAGTTGAGTCCTTGCATCCTCTGGTGGAATACCCTTTTGACCCTGATAATGTGACGTTTACTTCATTTGAATTCGAGCCGTTAGATGGTTCGCCTGTGGTTTCTATCCCCTTGACAGAAGAGATGTCCAGGAACATCACGTTATTTATTAAATCTAAACCATTTGATACCGATAGCCAATTGCTTAGCCGCTCCCTTCCCATTGCAGAAATCAAGGGAAATTCAATGAGTCTAGAAGTGCATATCGGCTTTATTTCTTTTCGTAAGAATAGAATGAGTTTTATTCTGTGGACTGGAAAGCTCTCAGACTCACTAGCTGATGCCTTACTGAAAGAGCCTTACTCAAGAGAAGAAATATTGAATGCGCTGCAGATGCCTGTAAGCAAAAACGTGCACGAAGTAGAACCATGAATGGCCTTTCACATGGTCGAGGTGTTTTTCTCGCTTTGCGAGATGGCTTAAGGTGGATTTGCGTGGCTGGCTATGCATTGAAGTCTAGCGAGATTGATAAGAAATGTTTTGGCTTTCCATGATTTCGACGTTAACAACTACCGCTGTTGTACTTCTAGCAACTGCGGTTTTCTTACCGGTACTAAAGTGTGTGTGCTTGAAGGGCATCTCTTGGGTCTATGTGTTTCTTCTTTCGTTGTGTTTAAGTGTTACTGCATGTGGATTCATTTATTTGTCAGCTGACATTGCAAGCAAAGTTTAGTTGTGAACTGGCGAAGCCGCAGGGTGGCACAGGTTGCTCGTCTTCGAGCTACCTGTGTGCCTACGGCACGAGAGGTTTCCGCTTGATTGAAAGTGCCTCGCTCATGCGCTGCCGAAACTCATTGTTTCTACCTGAACCCGGCCCAAACGAACCCCCAGCTCCCTCCTGACCCATTTCCAATCCCAACCCCCACACCCACATCCAGCTCGTCGAAATCCCTCCCCAGGTCAATCTCTCGCGAACTTCTCATATTTCTCGCGTAACCAATCCTGTTGTTGCGTACAATTAAAGCCTGTGCTGCCACGCTGATTCTTCAGAACTGCGGCATCATGGATCGAATTCCTGCTGGGTCTTTGCTTCGTTTACTTCGCAGGAAGAATCCGCTCGCTCACTCGATCAAGAAGTCATACGCATGCAAATCAGACTTAATGTCCTCGTGCTCACGGTCTTATTCGCAGTGGCTGGTTCGTGCTTCGCTGCCGACAATAAACATGACTGGAATCTCGGTGCCACGGGCCTCCGCGGCTGGATGCGTTGCGACAAACTGGTCACTTCCGATGCCCGCGAGATCAGAATTACCAAGGTGGAGAAAGGGTCTCCCGCTGACGGTGTTCTCAAAGTTGGCGACGTGATTCTCGGGGTGGGAGGCAAGCCTTTTTCCCATGACCCCCGCACCGAAATGGGCCTGGCGCTCACTCTGGCAGAATCTGAAGCCGGCCAGGGCCAACTGACTCTCACCCGTTCACGCGATGGTCGCACAGACGAGGTTGTCGTCCAGCTCCCCATCCTCGGCACGTACAGCGCGACCGCTCCCTACAATTGCCCGAAATCGAAGCTCATATTCGAACAAGGGTGTCGAGAACTCGCCCGGCGGATGGCCACTCCCGATTACGCCAAGCACCTCGATCCCATTCCCCGATCACTCAATGCCCTCGCTCTGTTGGCCAGCGGAGACCCAAGCTTTCTTCCACTCATTCAGAAAGAAGCCCAGTGGGCCGCCAGCTACCGCAACGAAGGCATGGCCACATGGTATTTCGGCTACGTCACGATGTTCCTTGCCGAATACAAGATCGCCACGGGCGATGATTCCGTCATGCCCGGCTTAACACGACTCGCACTCGAAGCGGCCCAGGGCCAAAGCGCTGTCGGCTCATGGGGTCACGGCTTCGCGAAACCCGATGGTCGTCTGGGCGGCTATGGCATGATGAACTCTCCCGGTCTGCCTCTCACAATCTCACTGGTCTTGGCTCGCGAGGCAGGCGTCAAAGATCCCGCTCTCGATCTGGCCATTGAACGCAGTATGAAGCTGCTCCGCTTTTATGTCGGCAAAGGGGCCATTCCCTATGGCGACCATCATCCCTGGATTGAAACTCACGAGGATAACGGCAAATGTGGCATGGCCGCCGTCCTGTTTAACATTCTGGGTGAATCGAAAGGAGCCGAGTTCTTCTCGCACATGAGTCTTGCCTCCCACGGACCGGAGCGTGATTGCGGACACACGGGCAACTTCTTCAACATCCTCTGGGCCATGCCCGGCGTTGCTCAAGCCGGACCAAACGCGACTGGTGCCTGGATGAAGGAATATGGAAGCTGGTACTTCGACCTCGCACGCCGCTGGGATCACAGCTACCTGCATCAAGGCCCGCCCGAACCGGGAAGCGATAGCTACGCAGATTGGGATAGCTCTGGCAGTTATCTGCTCGCCTACGCCATGCCGCTAAAGAAGATATACCTCACTGGCAAAAAGCCGGGCACAATTCCCCAGCTCGACGCCACAGCCGCTCAATCGCTCATTGTCGATGGGCGTGGCTGGGATAACAAAGACCGCAAAAGTTTCTACGATTCTCTGAGCGATGAACAACTGATTGAGCGTCTGGAAAGTTGGTCGCCTGTCGTGCGCGAGCGCGCTGCCATGGCTCTGGGACGCCGCAAGAATCCTCCCGTCACGCGCTTGATCGAGATGCTCGACTCTCCAAGTCTCAATACTCGCTATGGTGCCTGCCAGGCGTTAATCTTCCTCCGCAAGCGCGGAGCACCTGCCGTCGATACCCTCCAGAAGACCTTGCAGCATCCTGATCTCTGGCTCCGCATCAAAGCGGCTGAAGCACTGGCTGCCATCGGTGCCCCTGCCACAAAAGCTGTCCCTCAACTCCTTGAACTGCTCGCTCAGGTCGATCGAATCAACGACCCTCGCGGCATGCAGCAGCGTTATCTCTCCTTCGCTCTGTTTGATAATGACGGCATGCTCGGCCGCTCGCTGGAAGGTGTTGATCGCCCGGCACTCTACAAAGCCGTGCGTGCAGGCCTCAAGAACGAAGATGGTCGGGCTCGCGGCAGCATTGGTTCTATCTATCGACACCTCTCACTTGAAGAAATCAAGCCTCTCCTCCCCGCTATCTATGAGGCTATTATCCAACCCGCACCCAGTGGCGAGATGTTCGCCGATGGAATTCGCGTCGAAGGTCTGCGCCTCCTCTCGCAGCACCACATCGAAGAAGGTATGCACGCTCTTGTCACCTATACCCGCGATCAAAATCCCTGGGCCAGTGAACAACGCACTCCAGAACTCATGGAGATCCTCCTCACCTATGGTTCCCATGCCAAAGCCGTCATTCCCGAACTGACTCAAATCGCAAACTATTTCGAGAAGGACGAAAAGGACTTCCCTAAGCATCTTATGCGTATGAAGGCCAAGTGCGTCCGAGAAACGATCACTGCGATTAAAGCCTCCCAGGCATCCCCGCAACTTGTCCGCATTGTCGCCAACTCCGAAGCAAAGCCTCTCAAGGTTTTCATCCTCGCCGGTCAATCCAACATGGAGGGCCAGGGCGTCGTCTCGATGGATGGAAAGAGAGACTACAACGGCGGCAAAGGAAACCTCGTCTGGTCGATGAAACACTCCCAGAGCGCCGAAAAACTCAAACGCCTGAAAAACGAAAAGGGCGAATGGGTCGTCCGCGATGATGTGCAGATTTCGTTCAAGGTCGAAGACAAGGTCCGTAAGGGTGGGCTGACAGTGGGCTATACCGGCTACGGCGGCAGCAGTCACATCGGGCCCGAGTTGGGGTTCGGTTTAGTCATGGGCGACTACCTCGACGAACCCGTCCTGCTGATCAAAACCGCCTGGGGCGGCAAAAGCCTCTTCGTCGATTTCAGGCCTCCCAGTTCAGGCGGCCAGGTCGGGCCTTACTACACAAAGATGGTCGAAGAAGTCCGCGCTGCTCTCGCTGAGCTGGGCGATCAGAAGTACGAAATCGCCGGATTTGTCTGGCAACAGGGCTGGAACGATATGTGTGAGAAACCCGCGATTGCCGAGTACGCACAGAATCTCGTCAATCTGGTGAACGACCTCCGCAAGGAGTTTGATTCGCCAAACCTGCCGGTTGTCGTAGGCCAACTGGGCAACGGTGGCCCTGTCACCAGCGGCGATATGTTCGAGTTCCGAAAAGCGCAGGAGCAGGGGACCGGGCAAATCAAGAATGCCCTTTTCATCAAAACCACCGACTTCGCACGCCCAGCCGAACTCTCCCCCAACACCACACACGGACACCACTGGTTCGGCAATGCCGAAAGCTACTTCCTCATTGGTGAAGCACTCGGCGAAGGAATGAAACAACTACTGAAGGAATCCCCTTCGAACCGGTAACTCTTTGATTGCTTTGAGACGACATTCAAAAGCGAGTGATCCCTGATGGAATGGATGGCAGTACTAATTGTAGCAGCTTCATCTTGGCAGCTTGCCAATTCTAACGAGCATATTGCAAGTCAAGTCCAAAAAGGTGGTGGACGAGTTGTCTTCTCGACAGTTTTCGATCGTTACCGAGACAGCTGGGTTTACTGGAACGAGTGTGGGATACACGCAAAAGATATAACGTGTAGCGATATATACAAAATATGGGAGGTGGGTTTAATTGAGTCTCCATTTCCGATTGTCGGTCGTATCGAGTCCTTGACGATAGGTGAGAAAACCGGCAGGGATGTGATAGGGGTGTTCTCTTGTATAAATTCACTGATTCGCTTTTGCTGTGAGAACGTTACGCTAAGCGATGCGGATTTAATGCCAATTCCACCGCAGAAACGCTTAAACTCTATAGACGTGTCGAACTGTAAACACTTAACCGCTAAAGGGCTTTCATTTGCCGAACCAGCGAATATGGAGCATGTTCTCCTCTGCCATACAAGTTGCGGCGAAGATCTATGGCGGGTCGTAAAAAACAGCACTGACATTAAATACTTTGATTTGAGGGGTAGTGAAATCAACGATAAAGACCTGCAGCAGGCCTTTAAGGGGATATCCTCGTGTCGGTACCTGGACATCTCCTACACGCCGTGCCGTGGCCGGTCGATCCGTACAAGTGTTAATGGGCGAGTCAAATCACTGACGCTTGACGAGATACAATTAGAGGATGTAATCGATGGGAATGAGTCATTGGATGGAATCAAGTATGTGACAATTGCTGCCGTTAAGCGATCAAACCTTTCGTCTCTGGAGTGGTTAAGATCTATTCAAAGAATGACAGTTCACCTTGGACTTGAAAACGTTGACGTGATACACGACGGTAGAGACCTCTTGCCTCTAGACCAGACTATTCTCAAGCTGCAAGAGGATTTAGAAGACAGTAAGAGGTAGGCACAGGAAATTTTGGAGTGGTTTTGCACTTCTGGATAACGTCATATCAACGATAGTGTTGGTTGAAGAATCTGATCTCTGTCGAATTGGTGAAGACGCAGTCCTGATGAGGTCTGCCCTCCGCGCCCTGCCCGAGTCCCTCGATCGTTGCCTTCGAATAACAACGAACCGACAACGACGGGGCGAGCCGGAAGCGTCAGCGACGGGCATTCTCAGAAGGGAATTCGCATCAATGATCTCGTGATCGGGAGCGAGTTCGAATCAAGAAAAAAGATCCGGCTTGAAAAGGGTTGAAGCGGAACCTGTGGTGATCAAGCGATGAATTGAATAGGCCCGTCGCTCACGCTTCCGGCTCATGAACGAACTTCAGGAACTGACGATAACTCATCGAGTGCTGGCAGGAATCCGCCATCTTCATTACATCGAGCAGGGAAGAGTCAAATCAGCTTTCCCTTCACTCAGGCCATGACTTCCACCCGCAGAGAACAAATCCCAATCGTTGCTCGTTGTTACGCAAAATGTAGCAGCTCGCAACCAGACTTTTACCACGAACAACCTCACTCACTCACCCTCTCCGCAGCAAACAACCCCAGCCCATAGTGGCGGCCACCTCCGATGCAGAGAACTCCTGGGAGTTTGAGAGGTTCCTGCCCCAAGGCGGGCCATTTCAGCCGAACGTGGTATCGAGGATAAGCTTCGAGATGCTTGGGAACTCGAAAATGGGAGGCGAGGTCACCACCTGGCCAGAACGAAACATTGCGCCATTCTAACTCGGCATTCTGAGCAAGAAATTCAGTAAAACCTGCCTGCAACAGTGCTTTTCGAATGAGCTTTTCTGCCTTCCGTGGATTGCGATCATCACGCCCTGGGAGGATGACCGGCGTGACCGTTGCCCAGGAATTGGCTGCATTTGTGTAGCGTTGAACCATTTTCTCAGAGTTTGGGATCGATGCCAGCATTCCCGTGGCATGCCCATTGTGTTCACTGATCAGATCGCGACCATTCAAGGCTCTTCGAGTCCAGGCGACTTCTTCAAAACAACCTTGACCAAAGGTCGTGATCAGGACTCGACGAACACTGCCGACAGATAAACCCTGGCCACGAAACTCGATCGAGGGAAGAGGCAGGTAGGCGAGTCGATCCGGGCCAACAATATCCTGGCTTTCCTGCCGTTGCGGGTTGTGCTGCTGAACATGCCGCTCTTGATTTTTATTGGAATTGCGGAGAGTGGCGTGACCAAAAATCACGCTGCCAATCTTGGCATCAGACCAGCGGGATTCTTGAGCGGCCTGCCCAGCAAGATGGCGGAGCATGCCCGCGACAACCAGAGTCTTTTGTGTGGTATCGAACAGTCGCATCCGCGAACCGTCGATCGTGAGAATCTGAAAGGCCGCAAACGGTTGGGCCTGTCTCAGAGAATCCGGGCGATATCCCTTGAGTTGAAAAGCAGTGAGTGGGGGAACAGGGTGAAAAAGATCCTGTTTCAATCGATTCAAAAAGGCCCCGTGCTTGGCCGAAAGTGCGAGCAACGAGCCCTTGATAGGGACTCGGAGTTGTGTGGCTGTCGTGTCAATGACTGGTAACCACAGTTCTTCGCCCGCTTGAGACGCAGGCATGGTCGCGTGAAGCGTGGCATTTCCAAAGGCCTGATCGATCCCCCACCCGAGGTGTGTAATCGAACGTGCCAGCCTCCCAAGAATCTCCAGGTAGGGAAAAGGAGCCTCACCGATATCGTAAAGATAGTGAAGAACCGGTTCTGTGAGATCAGCTGGCCGAATGAGATGAAGCGGCCGGATATCCTTTTCAACCCTGGCGGTGATGGTATCGGTGGCTCCGCGTGACCAGGAGGAAGCCGCCAGATCAGCCGTATTGTTGGGGACATACATCCGATACGGAGTCACGGAAAGCCGACTCTTGGCAGCGATAATCGCGGGTGCAGGCTGCCGTTCCAGCCATTGTAAGGCGTCTCCGGCCACTGCCATCGGGTCACCACCCGGTGTTTGTGCTGCCGCTGCAGCGACAAGGCTCTGATAAAGACGCAGAGGTGAAGGAGGCCACTCCGGCTCACCACCATCCCGCTGGCCATGGAAGAGCGGTTGATGAAGTCGGACAGTCAAACAGAGATACGACACGATCAATGCTCCAGCTACAGGCAAGGAACGAGAGGCTGTTTATCGAAGATGCAACTCAGGCGGTCGCTGCCAATCAAGACTTGGCGGTTTTCGGCTTAGACTTCTTCTCTTCCTTCTCTTTGGGGCTGACATCCTTGAGTGCCCGCTGCTTGTCGAAGGGGACAACCTTGCTCTCACCGACGCCAAACTCAGCAGCGGCTGCTTTCGCAAATTCGAGAGCGTCCTGGTGAGTGAAACTCACTGGCTTTCGCTCACCCGTCGGCAAAACCTCGACAAACTCTCGTGGTTTGGAAGGGTCCAGCACCAGATTGCAGCCCTGACGCAGGTCGCCCGCAGGATTTTTTGTGAAGGCGACGAGGGAGAGGCCCAGAATGTAGCGGCGGAGTTTGAGCGTCTTTGCGTCATCCTTGCCTGCGAAGAGGCGGCGAATGGCTGTGAGTGCTAATGTTGCATCACGCCGAATTCCGCCGTGGGCAATGATGCCGCCGTGGGAGCCTGTGGCTGGAACATGGATAAATCCTCGTTCCGCGAAAGCATCTTTGGCCGTTTTGTCCGCTGGCTCAGGGAGTAAGCCTTCGTTGACATACTCAGTCGCAGGATTGAACTGGGCGGAACGTTTGAGTCTGCTCACATCATAAGCGCGGATGGTCGAGCCAATGATACGTGGAAGTTTGGCCTGGGTGTCGCGTGAATCCCAGACGCCGAAGACTAAGGAAGTGGGTGCGATCTTGGCGAGTGGCTCGGCATCACCTTTGAGAACAGACTTAAAGGCATCCTGTAAAGTCTGCTGAAGTTCCGAACAGCGAACGAGTGCGTCACCCGCCCGATGACCAGCTTCAAAAATACTGACTTCCTTTTCACCGGCCTTGACGACAATTTGTGGAACGAGGGACGAGTAAGGTTCTTCTTCGAACATCGGTTCGATGCGATTAGCCTGAGCACCGACACTGTCGATGAGACAGATCGACTGCCCGTGTGCATCTGTGTCGATGTTGTATCCGCCGGGTTCGCCAGACTTTTGGGCGGCATAAGTTGGAGGAAATAGCACACCATCTTCGCCCTCGACGGGCGTCAGGTGCTCCCGAATCACCAATGCGGCAGGGCCATTCAATGACAGAAACTCATCAATTTTCTTAGACAAGGACATTTGTCGCTCCAGAATAGGGTGTGGCGTTTAGAAAACTCTTCAGATACTTGGTTCGATACAAGAGTCGAAACTCGAATGTCAGGTGCGCAATCGCGTCAATGGCACAAGAGGTAACTCCAGCCGCCAGAAGTGGGTTGAGTGGAGTTGTCCAAGCTTGATACAAGAACCGGTTCTCGTTGGAGACTTCTAATGGTCGAAACCGCTGAAGGCCGACGAATGTAAGAAATTCCTGGTATGGTCTGGCACCTACGGTAATTCGGGTCGTCGAGTTTGTAGACAGTGAATCAAGGCTGAAACCAACATCAAGAGCAGATCCTTGGCTACTTACATGGGAATCAAAGTTGAAGCCCAATCCATTTTCGTGAGAGATTTCGTCCAGCAGTGTCTTCGGAGGGTGTGGCCACCAAGTAAAAGTGCTCAGTGCGTGTTTCATGGATGTTGAAATTGATTCCACTGATTGCTGGCCAGCCCATGTCTTGAATCGAGCACCACCAGAGAATTCATCTTCAAACCAGTCAAGTCGGATTGAAAATGGAGCCAGCAACACTAGAGGCGATTCTCTACGCAGTTTTTCAAGTTCCTTTTTCTCGTTTTCCAGTGATGGCTGTTCCTTCAACTCTTTTGATTTGAGCGAAGATAGCTCTTCGAGTCGACGACGCTGCGGTGCCGTCATGGTGCTTACCAACTTTGCTTCGTGCAGTGATGTCACGAGAGTCTGGAGCGTCCCGACGCAGTTAATGTTAAATGTGCGACTTCCCGGTTCGAACCAGCCTTCGGCGCCCGGCCAGAGGCGGTCGGCGAGTTCGAGTAAGCCGCAGCAGGCGAAGAATTGGCCGGGGTTGGTTACGTCCACATCGACGCGAATTCCGGGTTGATCATTACTCATGAACAGACTCCTCGCGTGAAGAAGGGTGTGCACTGGCGGCGTAATCGGCTGCTCTCAAGAGCGATTCCAGATAAGCCAGACCCCAGCGGCCGTAGTGGCGTTGTAACCTTGCAAAGCGACGGGGGATTTCTGTAGCGACAGCGATGGATTCACTCTCCAGTGCGCAGGGATCAAAGGCTTCATCAGCCGAAAAATGAGGCCTGGCCCGGCCATGGTGGGCAGCAATCAAATGAAGTACAACATCGCGTTCATGAGGCCCTAATTCTTTGAATTCCGCATCATCTGTGATATCTCGGAGTGAACCGAACTCGTGTCGATAAGTTTCTGTAATTCGCCCAGTGCCAGTCTGAGACTTGGCCAACATGACATCGGGGAATTTTCGATTTCCCAGCATCAACTGAAATAGAGGTCTTCGTTTGCCTTCATCGTGATACTTCGCGGCCAACCGGACAGCAGCCTTCAACGTCTCTGGCAGCTTCAAATCCTTGAGAATCTTTTCAGTTTCACGAACGACATCATCCACATGGTGTTGCAACCCGATGGGGGCCTTTGATCCAAGCGTTCCTAAGCCTGTTCGAGCAGGGGTTGCCAGCCAGAGCCAGATGTTGCCTTTCGCGGGCGAAGTGGTTGACTCGGCTTCCAGATCATCAGTCGTCGATGATTCTTGGCGATCAACTGGTGATACGGGCGTGGTCATCTGCGACTCTTCCACCTCCAGCACGATTTCTTTAACGACTCGCATCTTATCGTTTGTTTTAAGGAGTGATGTGAGTGCGTCCACTGATGTCCACAGTCGTTTGCGTTGGCTGTCACCCGAGGTCGGTGATTGGCAGGAGACATCTGATGCCGGTGCTTCAGAGTCGCCATCGAGGAGGCCACTGTTCAGGCCGCCAATCGAAGGTGGCAGGAGGATGGTGCAGTGTTCAATGCGTTCCTTGCGATCCTTGTTGGCTACTTCCTTCAGTGGAACGAGCGTGAGTTTCTCTTTGCGGTCGATCATCCACACGATGGTTTCGGGACGTCGTTCGGCCAGCTTTGCCAGATGCTTGAACGCGCGCTCGCTGGTATTGACGACGAGTTCATGAGGCAATAACGGAAACTCTTCGAGCAATTGTTCGGGTGGGTGCTCTTTGAGAACTTCTGCATTCAGGAGATCGACTTCCTCCCGCCACGCGATGGTGGTTTGTGGTGGCTCCCAGGTTTCAATTCCATGGAGGTAAGGTTCGACAGGTGGTCTCCCCGGGAGTTCTCCTTTGATCGATGTCAGTGCCCAGGTATCAAAGAGAATATCGGTTGCGGGAAGCGTGATTGGAAGCGGGGTGAATGCCTGATGAACCTCTTCTGATCGGGCATGGTAAAGCTTCGATAGAGCCGCCGGGCTGGCATTTCCCTCAAGTTGCCGAAGGAGCAAAAGTGTGTTTTCCCGTGGTGGGTTGAATACATCTTCGCCGGTGAATGTCGAGGGATAGATCACGTGAATGGTACTATCGTCACGATCGCCGAACCGATTTACGCGGCCAAAGCGCTGGGCCATACTCTCATAGGTTGATAAATCGCAAATGAGATGGTCGGCAGAGAGATTGACACCCACCTCACCGGCACTGGTACAGATGAGGTAAACAGTCCCTGCTGCAGGCGTTACCTTCCACGATGGACTTTGGGTGTCATTGGCTTTGGGTGGTGGCAGAAAGCGGGCGAAGATCGGGCAGCCGGTGGGTGATGTCGGATCGGCCATCTGCTGACGTTCGTAGCCTCGCTGTGTCCCTGTCAGAAATTGCACCGAAAGTTTCTTCTTTTCGAGTTCTCCTTGAACACTTTCGACATGGTCAAGTTTGCGAAGGAAGATAATCACTGCGCGATTTGAATCCCGAAGTTCGAGAGCGCGAGCAACAACGGCCTCCACGAGAGGTTTTTTCTCATCCGAGACTTCCTGCAACGTCATGGTCTTGGTGGCTTGCAGACGCTGTTTTACAACCGGATGTTTTTCATCCGATGGACTGAGCCCGAAGGGAGGCGATTTCTGGCTACTGTTATCATCATCCGAACGGATGGTCGCTGAAAGTTGCATGACTTGTAGCGGTCGCCAGGGAATATTCGAGGTCGATCGTTCTCGCTGCTGCTCACTCATGATCGATTCGAGCAGTTTCTGGAAAGCTGGTTCCAGGTGCGCTTCATCGTGAACTAACAGTGTGTCCTGTCCGAGAAAACCTGCATGGAGCGGCCGCGCCTTAAAGCCAACACCGTAGCCGGAAAAGAGCAGCCGACTGCCGATCATATCTACAGTGCCAGAGATGACGGCGGGTAGGGCGGGGTTCTTCGACCACTCTCGATTATCGGCATATTGACCTCTTAATGTGCTGATCATCAAATCGCAGAAGCCGAGGTGCGCCGCCGATAGATTGTTCTTGATGCGCTCCACTTCGGTCGTTGTCTGATCGACGACTGTACGGCGATTGACGACATAAGCCAGGCGTGTGGGAAGATCATTGGGGCGTTTGGCACGTGCCAGCAACCAGATTGCGATAATGGAGGTTTTGCCCAAACCCGTAGGAATGTGACAAACAGAGGGGATATCGACTTCCTGGCCGGTGGTCATTCTCTCGAAAAGAGCGGTTTGCCACGGAAAGGGTGGCTTTCCTGTCAGTTGTTCGAACTTGCTGCTGAAATCAAACATCGGGTTAGAGCCTTAGTACATCGCAGATCGAGAAGGTAGGAATTGTCTATCAAGTAAATAATCTGCTATTTCGCTTTACGCTTTGAGGGTAATGAAAACTTAGGCGCCAGTGGCGATGAGGATGGCGGTGAGTCTGGTTTTTCGTAGTGGTGGATTGTCTGCCTGAGGGAGTCGATGACTCGGTTTCTCAGGTGTTCAGGCTCCAGGACTTCGACCTGGGGGCCGAAGCTGAGGAGCCAGGAGGTGAATTCTTCTAAGGGGCCGAGTTGGTATTCGGCCAGAATGCTCCCATCTCGCTGAGTGGTGAGTTTCTGGCTGGGGTGGAACTTTTTTTCTTCCAGGATCCTGCTGACATTGGCGGCAAAGCGGACTTTCACAGTTTCTGGTGCTTTATCGCTCGAAAAAATGCCGAACGAATGTTCGAGGTGGGCCGCCGGGTCGAAATTCTCGGGGCGATTGAACTGCCAGCCGTGGAGTTCGACGTGGCTGATACGATCCACCTTAAAGGTGCGGATAGCCTCGTGATCCCGTGACCAGGCGATGATATATAGAGAATGCTTGTGATGAACCAGGGCATAGGGGTAGATATCTAAAAGTGTGACCGGTTCCGTCGCCCGGAGTGATTGATAAGTAATCACGGTGAGTCGGCGTTCTTCGATCGCGACCATTAAATTGTCGATCAGTTCGGCCCGCGATTCATAATCCACAACATTGGCGTTTGTGAGATGAATGGCTGTGGCCAGTTTCTGGAGGTGTTTGAGTGCAGGTGCTCCTAAAGCTGTGCGGATTTTCTTGAGAGCAGTCCGTGAGCCTTGCCAGAAGTAAGTGCCAGCCAGCCCTTCGAGGAACTGACTTCCCCAGTAAAGAGCGGCTGCCTCTTCGAGAGTGAATGTGAGGGCTGGTATGCCAGTGGTGTCAGTCATCTTCCAGAGTTTGCGACCGTGGGAAGAGACCTCCTGTTCAATGGGAAAAGCCAGTTGCTGGAGCAGTGCGAGATCGCGTTGTATGGTTTTGGATGAGGCCTTGAGTTCTTCGGCCAAAGCCTTGAGTGTGACGCCTTGCCGACGGGCAGACAGGATCCGCAGCAGCATCCATTGGCGCAGGATTTGAGTCGTGTCCGACATGCGTATGTGGCCCTTGACGCACCGGTGAGCGGGTGAAAACAACTGTGTGGAAGATCATGCCTGAGTGAACACCCGCGCACAAGTGGTTTGTCTACACTTGGCTAGACTTTGGAAGCCGCTTCCTTTTTCGAAGATTGACGAGCGACCAAAGAATTTCCTCGTCGGACTCACCTTTGCAGACAGAGCGGGCGGCGACCAGGAATTTATCTCGAAGTGCGGTGTTGCAAAGCATGCGGTCGGTCGAACAGTTGTTATGCTCACGTCGAAACATGAGCCACAGATCAGAAAGAGGAGTGTTGGTCATATCGATCCTTTTCCTAGAAATATTTTGAATGATGGGGTTCAAACCCTAGTTGTTTCTTGCTGACAGTCTTTGAGCGAGTCTTTTGAGGGTGCGATTCACAGTTGTGCGTTCTATCCCAAGTGCTTCAGCGATTTGAGATGAACTGAAATCTGCGACGTATAGGTCGAGAACTCGTTGCTCGCGTTCTGTGCGGCAAACTGAATTCAATTCCTCATAGGAATCGAGAATTCGGTAGTCGTTTTTTCGGGACGATATTGAAAGAAGAGTTGCGTTATCGGCAGGCATGAACATCAGGTTAATTCGATTGTGCTTGCGTCCGAAGTGCTCGCTGATCTGCCATTTCATCATTGAGACGCGTCTAAGTTGGCTATCGATCTCAAAATTTGAGATTGAAGTCATTCCCAGGTAGTAATTGTTCAGTCCACAAAATGATGGGAGAGGATCCTTTCGGGTGATTTCTAGCCAGAGTTTCGTTCGTACAAGCTGTATAATGTCATCCTGGTCCTGCCAGCGAATTTGCCTTCGCCTCAGCTTGTGTCTGAGCCAACTTTCCATTCGTTGCAGAGCAATTCCAACTTCCGTCCCACGATTCATTTTTGTTCCCTTGTCACCTCACATCACTAAGCGTTTTTGCTGCTTCGTAAGTTAGTAACGAGAAAAAATCGAAAAACGATGCATTGAAGTTGATGAAATACTGGTTTCTTCGAACTTCTTCCTTAAAATACATTGAAGTTGAATCGTTGATGGTTACGATTCGATAATGCCGTTCAGCAAATTCAGGATGATTTGTCGCTCACAAATCGCCTGCCCCATTGAAGCAATGTCTTATACGGCAGTAGTTTGTATTGAGGACTTGTTTTCCGGCTGTGAAAAGCCGGCCCCATTTGTTACTCGTCATCCGCCAGAATTCGCATCGCATCGGTGAATTCGATTTCACTGAGGAGTGGGTCAGCCTCGTCGTCGTCGGCCATTTTCGCAGCGCGAACCTTCTGCATTTGTGCGTTCATAATGTCAAAAGTGGCGGCTACTTTTTCGGGATCGCTGGCAAAACGGAGTGCCTGGCTGGCACCGATCCCGAGGTTTGCTGCCGTGGCAATCGCATCCTGATTGGCTGCAAGGAAAACAAACTGCCACTGATAGACCGACCGCTGATGGCTGATCTGCTGATTGATGGTGGCCATGTCGAACTGCAGACTTGAATTCTCCTCACCATCAGTCAGCGTCACGAAGATCACGATTCCCGGGCGATCGGCTTCGGGCAACCTGGAAAGTGCTTCCCCGGTTTCAGCAATCGCCCGGCCCATGGCATCGAGTAATGCGGTCGAACCGCGGGGGACGAATGTCTCGATGTCGAGTTCAGGTATCGCCTCGAGTGGTTGCATACTGGCGAGGAGTTCGTACGCATAGTCGAACTGCACCAGAGTCATTGTGGCGCAGCCGGGCAATGCTTTTTGGGAATTGAGAAAGGCATTAAAACTTTCGATGGTGGCAGCTTTGATCGCTGTCATGGAACCCGATCGATCGAGCACGAACGTAATGTGTGTGAGATCGCGGCGCGTCATCTTGATATCTCCATAAACTCCACGATTTCTACAAAACATCACCTCTCGGGATGCCGGCAGATGTGATCGTGATGATGGCTGAGGAGACCAGTTCCTGAATCTCGAAAGTCCTTCGAGGTCCCCGGCTCACGATGGCTGGGACAGAACTGGCGTGTTGGAGATGACATTAACCAGCGAGGTGGTCAACCAATGTCTGTCGTGACGAATGTACAGATGGATTGGGACGGATCTGCGCGATCAATTCGCTGGTGCCGGGGACTCTTCACGAGGTGGATAAGGCTGGCTGACGAGCCAGGTGAGTGCCGCCATGGCAATCAATGCACAAAGGAGGAGCAGCAGCGGGCGGAAGACAAGTTCGCCTTCAGAGACCGTGATGAAAACCTGATGGAAGCCGGGTTTTGTCAGTTGAGTTTGCACCTGGCTCAGCCCCACCTGCATGCCGTTATGCAGAAAGTGATAGAGCATTCCCGGGTATATGCTCCGGCTTTGAACGGCCAGCAGGCCAATAATCAGTCCTAATAGGGCAGCATTAAAGACCTGCTGCGAAACCATGTGAATGATTCCAAAGCTGATGGCCGAGATGACGATGGCGAGGCCATGTCGGCCACCCTGCCTGAGGCCACTCAGGATGAATCCTCGGAAAGCCAGTTCTTCGCAGATTGCAGGTGCGATCGCAAAGGCGACCAGGAGTAACCAGAGAGGTTGCTCATTTTTCGAGAGGAGTTCGCCGACCTGCTTCATGCTTTCTGGTAATGGCGGGAAGAACCAGGCCAGTCGATGGGAGAGTTCAAGCGACAGGGGGAAGACACTCAATGCCAGTATGATCGAGGCTGCCAGATAGCGCAGCTTCGGCAAGCGGAACTGAAAGGTTTGCCGCACACTTGTTGTAAGGATGATTCCCATCCTGAGAGCTGGCGTGGCAATGATCGCCACCTGTTGAACAATCATCAGTTTGAGCATGATCCCACCCAGTTCATTGGGCTTGGCCTGACTGAGTGGTTGCTGGAACATTTTGAGAGCTGCAAACTGCAGGAGCATGATCACGACAAAGCAAACGCCGGCTTCTGCAAAGGAAGGTGTCGGCGTTTTGTCGCGGAGGAGTTGCTTAAGCCAGAGTTTGAGTTCGAAGCGTTCGGATTCGCGGAAGAGGACTTCCTCTCGACTGAACTGATCAATCGCCCACCAGAGAGCCAGCAGGCTGTATCCTGCCGACGTGATCAGTACCGGTATGGAATAGAGCCACAGAAGATATGAATCGGCAGTCCCGAGGAGTCGCTCTTTTAACAGCAGGGCTGGGCCAACGACTGGCAGAATACTATAGAACGGCTGCATTTCGACAGCGGGTGAGAGGCAGAAGACTGTGAGTCCTAACGTCACCATCAGCAGTGGGGTAAGATAGTACTGACCTTCTTTAGAACTTCGCGCGAATGTAGCCAGTGCAAGGCAAAGTGCGCTGAATAGAGCAGCAATGGGGATGAGAAGAACGGCAACCCACACAAGTGATGAAAATGCCGGGAGTGTCAGATCGACATTGCGAGAGAGATTGGATGCTGCTAACGATGAGACATACTTGCCGGTGAAGCTGAGGCTTAAGAGATTCAGCACTGCAGTGGCCATACTGAAGCCCATGACCGTGAAGAATTTGCCAATGACGATTTCGGTGCGGCTGGCCGGGCAGATGAGAAGAGTTTCCATGGTGCCGCGTTCTTTCTCACCCGCAGCCAGATCGATGGCGGGGTAAAACGCGCCCGTGACAGCCATAATGATCAGCATGGCCGGGAAGAGTTTGCTCCAGACGTTATTCGCCACCTGTTGGGAATCGGCCAGTTCGACGACATGGGCGCGAATGGGTGTGGGCAACTGTTCGGGAAGACCACCGGCTTTGAGTTGATCGCGAAGGATCTGTCTTTCCCACGATTCCATGACTTCGACAACGCGTGTGTAGGCAATGACCGATTTGTCATCCGCACGATTGCGGATAATGAGTGGTCGGGGGTAGTCGAAGTTGTTCGCAGGTGCCAGTGGTGTGGTGGGGTCCAGTGGTGTAATGGCATCCTTTGCGCTGTCTTCGCCTGGCTGGCTACGCTGACTGGCAAGTTGCTGCTTGACGGCTTCGATACTCTGGTCAAAATCGGGCGGGATGATAATGAGAACCTGAATGCCGCTTTGCTTAAAGAGCTCACTCATCGTTTTGCGAAGTTGAACCTGAGTGGCTTCCAGTTCGGGTGAAAGTAAAGTTGCAGGGCGACCTCTTTCAACCGCAGCGGGATTGAGCAGTTTGAGTTGTTCAATAAGAACCTGAAGTTCTTTAGCCTGGTTGAGGATTCTTTGCCGGCGAGCCAGATCGGCAGGTGAAGCGGCTGATTTTTTTGTGGTATTCGTCGGCTGCTCAGCATCGGCAGATAAAGCTTTGGAGTTTTCTGTGTCTGCATTCTCTGGTGGCAGATCAGTAATGACTTCGAGTTTGTTCTGGCTCTCGGTATTGGTCTCGAACCACGCTTGAGCAAAGCGATGACCATCGAGCAGTTGAGGCGGAGGAAGATCAGCAGCTCCCAGAATCACGACGGTGCGCGGCTGCTCGCTGAAGAGTACAGTCAACTGCATCATGCCGATCCCCAGTGCGGGATACAGCAGTAACGGTAACACAGCCACCATAAACAATGTGCGGCGATCGCGCAATTGATCGAGAACTTCGCGGCGGAAAATCAGCCAGACATTGCGCCAGTTCATGGTCTCACCTCGACGTTCGTGCTGGTGTCGTCGAGGCCGGGATTGATGGAGTCTTCATTGGCACGAAGGTGCTCAGCTTCTTCGGCATCGCAGGCGGAAATCAGTTCAAAAAAGAGTTCTTCGATATCCCGCTGATGATGCGTATCACGCAGTTCTTCGATGGAACCCTGAGCCAGGATGCGTCCGCGATAGATGATCGCAATGCGGTCACACAGTTTCTCGACTTCACGCATGATGTGTGTCGAGAAGATGATGCACTTGCCCTGATCTCGCAGTGATTCGACAGCGTGAATCACTCTGCGGGCGACGAGCACATCGAGTCCACTGGTCGGTTCGTCGAAGATCATGACGGGTGGATCGTGCACAATAGCTCGGGCGATGGAAACCTTCTGTTTCATGCCGGTCGACATTTTAGAACCGAGCACTTCGCGAATTTCATTCATCTGCAATGTGCTGAAAATCGTTTCGAGTCGCTGAGTGAGTTGTGCCTGCGGAATGCCATAGAGCCGACCATAGTATTCGACAAGTTCCCAGGCGGTCATGCGGTCATAGATGCCGGTGTTATTCGACATGAAGCCGATGCGGGCGCGAACTTGAGCAGGATGAGTGGCGACGTCGTAGCCGGCGATGATGGCGGAACCTGAGGTGGGTTTGAGTACGGTACTAAGAATTCTCAGGCAGGTGGTTTTACCTGCGCCATTGGGGCCCAGTAGTCCAAAAATTTCGCCGGGTTTGACATCGAAGCTGACGTGATCAAGTGCCAGACGTTCACCCGTCTTGAAGTCTGAGAACTTTTTCGTCAGTCGATCCAGTTGAATCATAAGTTGCCAATGGTCTTCGCGGCAGAAGCTCCTCTCGAGAGAAAAGCCCGGCCCCGCTCGGATAATCATTAACTTCGTGTTGATTGTTAATCGCGATACAACGTGACCAGATCATCTGGTCAAGATCAGGGTTAACAACGGCGTCTGCTGAGAGAATTCCACAATCCATCGTCCTCGTGTGGATAGTCTACCTCGTGAAATTCGCCTGATGTGGCTGGTTTTCAACCAATGTCTCAGTTTCGCGGCAAATCCGATCCGTTGTTCGTGGCAAATCTACCTTGTTGAACGGACGTTTCGACCGCAGCTTGAATCTTGTGCCAGCTTCATTTGCTGGCAGAGGTGAGAACATCGATCCTGAACAAGTGGTAAGCCAGATGATTCTTTCGTCATTTTCCGATGCGAAACTCTGACGGCTGGGGCATGTGTCCCGAGGAGTCTGGTCGATCAGTCAGAGACAAACGGGGTGCGGAAGTTCTGCAAGGTTCGCCGATTCCCTTTGTGGTGGGCTCTTTCCTGGCAATTCTTTCTCGCTGATCGGCAGTTCATCTGGCAAATCCTGCGGATGTCATCGACTCGTGCCTCATAACCAGCTTGCTCAATTGCCGATGATGAACTCGGTGAGATCTGGGCAAGGCTTGGCTTGGGCCAACCTGGTCGCATCCTGGTTTGGGTCGAAACTGTGAGTGCGCATCCTGTCTTGTGGAATCTGCCCCCGACGCAAATTGCCTTTCGTTTCTCCGTGATCGACTGTGGCTCCCCAACCAGGAAACCCCATGTATGCGTCGAATGATTCGTCTTTACTGGAGTCTGCCGACTGTTCATCGTGCTAATGGAACAGCCGTGGCTCTGGCTCTTGTGACCTTGATCGGGCTTCGTCTCGAATTTGATCCCTCGATTGCCGGTGCTGACTACCGCCAGATCGTGGTCAAAAAATCTCAGCCACTCAAGATGTCGTTTGCTAAAGCGACGCCTGAGACTAAAACCGATTTAACCTCCGAGACCTTACCCGCTCCTGCCGTGAATCCAGCGACTGAAGTGGCCATGGCGACAGCGACCACTGCCGACTCGATGGGTCGAAGCAGCATCGAGAAGGTTGAGCCAGTGACCGCGGAGACTCCTGAAGCTGCGAATCTGCGCCGAAAAGTGAGCATGCTGCGTGAAGGGTTGGCTTTTCTGCAGCAGACACCGGATTACACCGCCCAGTTCACAAAGCAGGAACTGGTGGCCGGTGAACTGACGGAAGAGCAGTCGATTTATGTCAAGATTCGTCATCAGCCATTCAGTATTTATCTGAAATGGCTGACTGGTGATGCAGGTCGAGAAGTGCTGTATGTCGCTGGTGAAAATGCAGACAAGATGATTGTGCATGCCGGTGGTTGGAAGGCCCGCTTACCAGCGATTTCGATTGAACCTGAAAGTTCGCTGGCGATGGCCGAATCGCGGTATCCTGTGACAAAAGCGGGGTTACTCGAGCTGACGAAACTGATGCTTCATTATCACACCATGGATTTGCAAGCGGCTAATTTTGCCAGTTGTGATGTGCTGGAAGGCGAGACGTTTGGGGATCGTCCTTGTACGGCATTCCAGGTGGAATACCGCTCGAAAGATGTTTCGCCAGATTATCGCAAGACAATCACGATCATTGATAACGAGTGGAAAGTTCCCGTTTGCATTCGAAACTTTTCCTGGCCATCGAGTGGTACTGCCGACGCGGAGATTGTCGATGAGGAAACCTTACTGGAAGCCTACAGCTATACAGAGATTTCTTTTGGCCAGCAGTTAGCCGAAGCAGATTTCGATTCGAAAAATGAAGAATATCGATTCCGTCGGCAATAGTTTGATGACTTCTGAAATGGGCTCATTCGTGGGTCAGTAATCGCTGCATCAGTTGGATGCCGATATCGTCCAGCGAATGTGGGACATTGGCCAGCAGAATCACACCGACACGATGTTCGGTATCGAGAGCGACAAAACTTCTTGAGGCGGTTGTCGCCCCAGCGTGAAAAGCAATCCTTTTCATGCTGGGGCGATGTTCATTTTTTGGGTTGTCAGGAGTTGTATTTTTCGGCAGTGGAATGGTCGTTAAATGCCATCCCAGTCCCATTTGAAGCTTTTTCGACAACGGGTCGGGATCTTTAGGGAAATGGGACTTCAAGCTGTTGGCGAACGCAGCGGAAATCTCTGGGGAAGAGTGTCGCTGTGGAAGCAGGCTTTCGTCTGTGTTGGGATTCTCAGTATCTTTCGGGGGTGGAAAATGTGCTTTGACCCACCTTGTCAGATCATGGATGGAGGAATGGAGCCCGCCACAGGCTTCTAAAGTCGCAAACGACCAGGTGGGTGCAGCGATCCCTTGTTGATTGAAGGTCGGAACTCGTCGCGTCTGCATTTCTGGTATTAAATGGACCCTCGTCTCGTGAAGCTCGAGTGGTTCCAGCAGATGAGTCTGTAAAGCGGATTCAAAGGTCGCGGCGTTGGTCGCATTGGCCAGTGCATGCCCTAACAGGCCCATCCCCAGATTCGAGTAGAGGTACTTTTTGCCCATCGGATGGCTGAGCTTGACTCCGGGAAGAGACTGTTCGAGAGCCTTGTGATCGTATAAAGAATAGGGATTGTTTTCGGTGTGGTGTTGCCTGGCAAAACTCACAATATCTGGCGGCTGGACAGGGAGGCCGGATGAATGTGTGGCCAGTTCCATTAGTGAGATTTTTCGCTCGCTGCCCGCCTGATGTTCGCTCGGGAGCTTCCAGGCTTGCGGCAGATAATCGACGGCAGGATCCCCGAGGGAGAGAACCTGCTTTTCGGCAAGAAGTGCCAGAAGTACCCCAGTGAAAGTCTTGGTCACCGAAGCCAGGGCAAAGAGGGAATGTTCATCAGCGGAACGTGCTGGTTTGTCATTGGGTTTTTGCGTGTCGGATCTTTCGGTACCGGACTTGTCAGGCGAAACGACTTCATCAGGAATAAACTCTCCCGAAGTCACAAAGAGGTCACCGGCTGGCCGGATGATTTTGGCTGCGACAACGGCAGCGGGATGCTTGCGGGTGTAGGCATCGATCAACCGCTGCACTTCGTCGACTTTCAGTTCGTCTGCGAGAGCTGTGATCGATGGGAAAGCCGAGCATATCAAGAGAGTGAAAGTCAGGAATCCGTGTCGGAGTTGACAAAAAATCCATCTGCTGCAGTTAAGAATTGTGGTGGAAGGCATGCGGAACTCTCCCAATGGTCTGACAGGCATTCGCTGATGACCATTGAATATATCCCGCCACTTCGCCTGATCCATCTTTGTTATTCGAGATTGCGCGGTCTCTGTGAGATGGCTGGCGCGAAATCGAAAACAGGTCAAGCCTAAGTGAATGGCAGACTTTGCCGATTCAGGAAAGGCATGTTTCGCCGTTAGATTCGCTATAGACGGTATTGCCGGAGTTTTTTAACAGCCCGGCACGGGAAAGCGGCAAGTCGATTGGCTCTTACAACCGATACATACGACACATTCGGAATTGTCGTGTGCTTTGGGACCAGGGTATCTCTGGTGAGACCAGTCGAGCACACATAGTCTTGTCGCCAGCAGGATGCCCCTACTGTGGACACTCGACCTGGGAAGGTGAACATGCCGGTGCGGTACCTTTTCACCACATTATGCCTGCTACCACTCGCGCTGAGCTCGAATGCTTTCGCGCAGGATGGATCGTTTCCTCAGGCTGACAGCGTTTACGGCTCTGGGGGGTATGCCCAGCCATCGTTTGGTCCCGGCCCACAAGGGCAGGGTCAATACGGGCAGGGGATGATGCCTCAAGGCCCGCATGGCGGGTATCCCAATGGATATGGCCCGCAGGGATACTCGGCGCCATTTCCACCAGCTTATGGTTATCCAGGGAATGGCTTCATTGATGGAAACATGCCCAATACGACTTACACCCAGTATCCGGATGACGGTGGCTGGATGTATGCCGATTCACCGATCGAGAAGGCCCTGAAGAACACCTTCCGCCACGGTTTCTTCCGTCTCGAATATTTGCTCTGGGATGTGGAAGACCCTGGAAATACGGTCGTGGGTACCGATCTTTCGGGCTTTCGGAATAATCCCGGGGCATTAATCCCTGCGACTGATCTGGTGACTGGTGCACTCATTGGTCAGGGTGTGGTGCAAAACCTGGATACAATTTCGCTGAAAGACAACAACGGTATTCGTGGGACGTGGGGCTTACCGATTTTCGAAGGAACGCTGGAAACCAGTGTCTTCAGTTTGCAGACAAACACTTCAAGCATTGTTGGTGGCGTGCAGATACCATCCGGCACGGGGACATTGGACGGGATCTTCCCCCTGATTCCACTCGATGTCGATGGCAGTAACGCACTACTCAGCTTTGATCGATCCTACCAGGCGACATTACGAACTGGCATCTGGGGGACTGAAGCGAATTATGTGGTCGATGCACCTGATCCAAATGCCTTCTTTCAAGTGCGACCCATGATTGGTTTTCGCTACATGAATTTCCGGGAAACATTTTCACAGGTCGGTGTGAATACATCGGCGGGTGAAGATCCTTCCGATCCTGCAGCGACGACCTATACGACGACGATTGACTCCAGCGTCAATAACAACTACTACGGGCCACAGGTTGGTTTGCGGGCCGAGTTAGTCGGCAAGAGGTTCTCATTGGCTGCGGAACCTAAAGCCTTGATTGGTTTGAACTCCTACAAAGCCACATTGTCGGATCAGAATGTGCTTGAGGGCGAAGGACTTGTGAGTCAAACTGTCACGGATACAACCTTCGGTCCCATTCTGGATCTGCAAGTCTCGGGTAAGGTTCATGTCACGCAGAACTTCTCGATTTTTGTGAGCTGGGAAGGGATGTGGACAGGTATGGTCAGTCGGCCTTACATGAATGTGGATTACAACGCGACCACACAGACCAACCCCCCTGAGACAAATTTGAGACTAAACCCTCGATTTACAGATGCCTTCCTGCAGGGACTGACGGTCGGTGGTGAAGTTCGCTATTAAAGAATGATGGATAGCTCACTACGAAGATCAATATCATTCTCGTAAAAAAATGACAGGCCATGAGGTGTATTCCTCATGGCCTGTCTGTATTTAATGGGCTGATAGCGACTCTCACTAGTCAATAGAGGATTGAACAAGTGTTATTAAAACTGTGGTAACGCTTGTGGTGATGGGCCAAAGGGGATGAACGGCTTGCCATCAGGCCCATACTGAGGAAATTGCGGAGCTACCGGGCCGTGCACGTTCCCTTCGGGAGGACAATTGTCGCAAGGAGTTGTCACAGCGGGTGGCGGGCAATCTTCGGCCTGAGGTGTCAAAGGCGTGGGTGTTACTGTCTTACTATCGCCAGGAGCAGTGTTGATCACAGGTGGTGCGGCTGGAACAAAATCGCTCGTTCCCCAGCCACCCTGGATCTCGGTCGCTAGAGGATACGATGCGAAATAGCGACCATCGCTATAGAACGAACCCGCGGTGAAACTGGTGCGTCCCCACCACTTGCGGCAACCAAAAAATGCCGGTGTATAATAGGTCTGGTTCATGCCACGGAATGCCGCTCCCAGCGAAGCGAGTTCATCGACGACAGCCGAACGAAGACAGACAAGACCTGTGATCATTCCTAGAACAACCAAAGTGCCAATCAGTACCAGTTCGGCACTGACAATAAAACCGCTTTCATCTCGAAATAATGACCTCAACATAACCATTCCTCTCGTGGCAAATAGGGGAAAACACAATCCTTCAGTTCGTTCATGGACAGAGCACGACTCTCAGGTCGTGAGTGATGTATGGTGCAATCCAGACAGACCTGACTTTCAAAGAGTCGTTATGGGCTGACTGGTCGTCATTGATCGAAGTCGTGGCGGTTATTGGTCTTGGTGTGATGACTCGATGTCAGGCTGGCGGTTGGTTCCAGCACGCCGCAGGGTCTGGGGCACGTGCTCTCTTCACTACAGTTCACGAAAGTGATGAAAGCTCGTTGTGCCGCCCCAGACTCCTGGCGGCCGGAAGCCTTCCACGCTTGCCACAGACGCGGAAGGCATGCATCTCAAGGCGTGATTCCGGAGGTCTCAGGTCTCCATCACACGCTCGTCACACAGACAGGGCGTTATCAGCCCCGATGCCACTACAAGCAGCACAGGCCATGCCACTGCTATAATCGCTGCAATCGCTACAAGCGGACTTCGTGGTGTAACACTTCGCCCTCATTGTGGTTACGAGGAATTTGCGAGAGTGATGCAGGTTTGGATGTAAGGGTTGTAGTGATAAAAGTGATTCTGCTGCTTATCGCGATTCTTTACATTTTGTATCGATTGATGAACGACCGGCTGTGCCGGGTGGCTTTCCAGCCCTTTTGAAATCAATGATTGATTCACCGGCGGATCTGATGACCACGCTTTACCAGTATGTGGCGAAATGGCCACATGCTGGTACAACCGCGCCAGGTGGCCGAAGAACCATGACCAGCCTCTGGAGATCGGCAAGGAGATGGCCTCCTGCGGCGATCATGCGACGTAAGCTCGATACGAAGACACAGGCTCTGCCAGAGAGCTTTGGCCCATTCGCACGGGATTCGAATGGCTGATATTCACTTGTTTCAGCAGGTGCCTTGATGAGAAATCAAGGCCAGGTGCCGATGCCATGAGCGCGACAATTCTCGAGAAGTCACTGTCCACCATTGCGCCTCCTCAAGATCAGATCTCGACCACTCTGCCAAATCCGTCGGCCAGAGAACGGGATGATCATGCAGGAAGCGATTTTGCGG
>JAIXUU010000126.1 GCA_027483405.1 Planctomyces sp.
GTGTTCCTCAACAAGTGCGATCTCGTTGACGACGAAGAACTTCTCGAACTCGTCGAAATGGAAGTTCGTGAACTCCTCTCGAAGTACGATTTCCCCGGCGACGACATCACCATCGTTCGTGGCAACGCCAAGGGTGCTCTCGATAACCCGGCCGATCCTAAGTTCAACAAGTGCATCGGCGACCTGATGGACGCACTCGATGCCAACGTTCCTGAACCAGAGCGTGCTGTCGACAAGCCCATGCTCATGTCGATCGAAGACGTCTTCTCGATCGAAGGTCGTGGTACTGTGGTGACCGGCCGTATCGAGCAGGGCATCCTCAAGGTAGGCGATAAGGTTCAGATTATTGGTCTGAAGGATACCATTGAGTCGGTTTGCACCGGCGTCGAAATGTTCCAGAAGACTCTCGATGAAGGTCGTGCCGGCGATAACGTGGGTGTGCTCATCCGCGGTATCAAGAAGGAAGACGTGCAGCGTGGTCAGGTGCTGGCCAAGCCAGGTTCAATTCAGCCGCACACCAAGTTTGAGTGCCAGGTTTACGTGCTGAGCAAAGAAGAAGGTGGTCGTCATACCCCGTTCTTCAATGGTTACAAGCCACAGTTCTACTTCCGTACCACAGACGTCACCGGCGGTGCCAAGCTCCTCGGCGGCGCTGAAATGTGTATGCCAGGCGACAACGTCAAGATGGAAGTTGAGCTGCTCAAGCCCATCGCTATGACTGAAAACGTTCGTTTTGCTATCCGTGAAGGTGGCAAGACGGTCGGTTCAGGCGTGGTTACAAAGATTCTTGCCTAGTTAGTCAGGATGGCTCTCATCTTTATGAGATGATCATGCCATCCCATTGATTGAGTGGTTTCCCCGCGGCTTTTTGATAAGCCGCGGGGTTGTTTTCAACAGTTCTCTGATTTTTGAGTAAACTCTGGCTGCCACGGTCGATGGCCGATGGTGCTGTTGGAGAGAGGCAATTATGGCTCGCGAATTCGTTTGGCTCGAATGTACAGAATCAGGTCAGAGGAATTACCGCGTCTCCAAAGAGACTCGTGGTACGGAACGGCTGGAGCTCATGAAGTATTGCCCCAGGCTGCGGAAGCATACTCTCCATAAAGAGTCTCGTAAGAAGTAGTTTTCGGCTTCGAGGCCTGGATGGTGTGGCCATTGAACGAGTCATGCCTTGAGGCTTACGGGTGTAGCTCAATTGGCAGAGCAGCGGATTCCAAATCCGCAGGTTGGGGGTTCGAGTCCCTCCGCCCGTGTTCATAGTGAGATTTTCAGCTCACAACCACTCTGTCGTTCTCAGCCCTGATGGTCTTAGTCGTGCAGGGGTCTGACGAGAAGGTTTGCGGCTGCACCCGCCAGTGGGTCTCGATTTTGATGAAGTTGGTTTCGATGATGTCAAGTCTTGATGAATGTTCAACGCAGAGTTGAGTGTCCGTCAGGCAGGTTAATGGATGAATATGGCAAGCACTGCCCAAGCCACAATCTGGCAATCGATCGTATCCCCTGGCCTTTATAAAAAGAATCAGGGACGACTCGTTCGTTATCTGACGGCCGCTGCCATGATTCTTGCGGTCCTCCTGGGCTCATGGACATTCTCTGTACGAGTCTTTGATGATCTCATGGCTCAGCTGACTGCGGCCTTTCCGGCGATTTCCAACTTTTCGAATGCTATTCGAATTGCTGTGCCCACAGTGATGGCGGTACTTGGAAGCTGGTGTGCCTGGAGGCTTGTGCACTATCCCGTGTTTGCTGATTTTCTGATTGAAGTTGAATCAGAGATGAGCCGGGTCACGTGGCCGGAACGACCCGAGCTCATGAAGGCGACTGGGGTGGTCCTCTTTGTGACAATTTCATTGAGCTTGGTTTTATTTGGGTTTGATCTCTTCTGGCAATGGGTGTTGGGCTTGATTGGCGTGTTGCAGATTTACGGTTAGGCGACTGGATTCAGGTGGGCTGCCGGCAATGATGGTAGAGGGGTTAACCCTTCGGATTCATTAAATTCAACTGGTCTCTGCTGAGTTGCAAAATCTCATAGCTGCTGTCATGATGCCTGCTTCGCGCAGAACGGCCATTTCTGGCTGGTGATCTATCTGGCTGGTAAAAATTGTTTTGCGATAAATTTGTCGGGAGGAGTTGTCATGGCGGTAGATGGGAAAGCGACAGAAGGAGTCGCTGGGGGTGCTTCCTCCAGCAGCTCAGAGGTTGCTTCGACCGAGAACGCCATGCTCTGGTACGTTTTGAAGATTACGAGCAATCGTGAGAAATCAATTCGAGACAATCTCCTGAGGCGAATTCGGCAGGAAGGCCTCGAGCAGTTTTTTGGTGAGATTCTGATTCCCACTGAAAAGGTGGTTGAGAATAAAAACGGTAAAAAGAAAGTCGTCGAGCACAAGTTGTACCCTGGGTACCTCATGGTTCAGATGATTCTTAACGATGACACCTGGTACATTGTGAGAACGACGGGTGGTGTGGGTGATTTCACTGGTTCTGCCGGTAAGCCGACACCGATGCAGGATCACGAGATCGCTCGTATGCTGCAGAAGCAGGAGCAGAAGCAGGAATCTGCTGCTCCTGCCATGAAGATTGAGTTCGCTGTGGGTGATATTGTCAAAATCAAAGAAGGGACCTTCGAAGGTTTTGAAGGCCCGATTGATTCGATTGACGAAGCGAACGGCAAGATTAACGTACTGGTGGAAATTTTTGGACGGTCAACACCTGTTGAGCTGGAGTACTGGCAGGCCGAAAGGCCCTAGTCTCCGCCGCTGGTTGTTAACTCGTTCCAGGTGATAGATCTGCAATCCTTGTTGAAGCTGAATAGATATGGCCAAGAAAGAAGCGAAGATTAAGGCTCAGGTGAAGGTTCAGATCCCTGGGGGGAAGGCCACGCCGGCTCCTCCCGTGGGTACTGCACTCGGGCCCCACGGTGTGAATCTTGGTCAGTTCGTGACTCAGTTCAATGATCGCACCAAAGACCTCAACGGGATGATCGTTCCGGTTGTGATCACGATTTTTGAAGATCGTACCTTCAAGTTTGAGTTGAAGAGCCCACCAGCCTCTGTGCTGCTTAAGCAGGCTGCTGCTATTGCCAAGGGTGCCAGCAAACATCGTTCGGAGAAGGTCGGTTCAGTCACCAAGGCTCAGTTGGCTGAAATTGCCAAGACGAAGATGGCCGACTTGAACGCCTCCAGTTTGGACGCTGCTGTCCGGATTATTGCTGGTACGGCTCGCAGTGTGGGTCTCGAAGTTTTGGATTAGGTTGTGTTTCTCTTTCGCGTTCGACTCAGTAGCGGTTTGCGACTGGGGAGCGATTAAGGATTAAGAATGGCGACTGTTTCTAAGCGAATGAAGCATCTCGGCGAAATCGCCGGCAAAATTGGTGTGGTTGATCTGCCGGCAGCTGTGACATCTCTCAAGGGGATGGAGTCGAAGCTGCCCAAGGGTGTGAAGCCCTGTAAATTTGACCAGACGGTCACCATCTCTGTCCGCCTGGGTGTCGATCCGCGTCAGGCTGATCAGATTGTCCGCGGCTCGATCGTTTTCCCTCACGGCATTGGTAAATCGAAGCGCGTGCTGGTCTTCGCTCAGGGCGACAACGTCAAGATTGCTCAGGACGCTGGTGCCGAGTTTGTCGGCGGCAAAGAGCTGGCCGACAAGATTAAAGAAGGCTGGGTTGACTTTGATGTCGCCATTGCCACGCCCGACATGATGGGTGTCGTCGGTCCCCTTGGCCGAGTCCTCGGTCCTCGCGGCTTGATGCCCTCTCCCAGGGCTGGGACAGTGACGGCTGACGTCGCGGCTGCCGTTAAAGAATACCGTGCTGGTAAAGTTGAGTTCCGCGTCGATGATGGCGGCAACGTCCATTGCGTAGTCGGCAAAATGAGCTTCGGCGAGCAACAGCTGATTGAAAACGTGGAAGCGTTTTTGAAGTACATTCGCTCACTCAAGCCCGCGACCTCCAAGGGCCAGTACATTCGTAATATTGTCATTGTCGGCAGCATGACTCCCGCCGTCTATGTAACTGCAGTCTAGTGCCGGTAGAGCCTTTGTGCTCTCTCACAGGTTGCCAGCGAGTGGATGTCATGCTTCTTGTCATGCGAATTGTGGTTAATGGTTCGGAGTCGATTGAGAGATCATGAGTAAAGTTGTCAAAAAAATGATGATCGACGACATCCGCACAGCGGTCGGCGAACATCGTGATTTATTAGTGCTGGATGCCTCCAAGGTTGATGCAGTCTCCGCCAACAAGTGGCGATTGCTGATGCAGTCCAAGAAAATTTCTGTTCTTGGCGTGCGTAACTCAGTCGCCAATGCTGCTCTTCGAGAAGTCGGCATCGATCTGGCGGATTCACTCAAAGGCCCTTCTACTATAGTTTGGGGCGCTGAAGACGTTGTCGCTTTAGCTCGCGAAATTGTCGACTCCCTTAAGGATTGCAAGAATCTGGCAGTGAAGGGCGGCACACTCAGTGGAACTGCTCTTTCAGCTTCTGATGTTGAGAAGCTCAGCAAGAGCCCTGGTCGTAAAGAGGTTCTGGGTCAATTGGTTGGTTTGATTCTGTCACCTGGTGCAAACCTGGCTGGTGCCCTCCTGGGTGCTGGTGGCACATTGGCTGGACAGGTGCAAAGCATTGCTGAGAAGACTGAGTA
>JAIXUU010000152.1 GCA_027483405.1 Planctomyces sp.
AGCGGTATTCACGACAGTCCCACTGGCCACGTTAACATTGATTCGCTGTGCTGCATCGCCATAAGCCGAAGCACGACCAGCGTGAGTACCTTGGTCAAAGCAGCTCACCCAACTTGCCATACCGATGGTACCAGCAGTTTCTGTGGCTGGGCTGCAACGCTCACCCACAACGATGCAGTTACTGGTTCCGTCAGTCATGTCACGAATGCCAACACGGCTGTTGGGGGCGAAGATGCCTCGGAAGTTAGAAGCAGTGAACAGACCAGCTGTTGTTACATCTTCAAGACCCGTCCAAGTGTTTGGCGTAGCGGTTGTCACAAGGAACACACCAGCCACACCGGGGTAATTTGAACGACCCACGGAGTTCGCATAGGTGGCGGATGCCGCTGTACCGGAAACGGCTGTGGCGTTCACCAAATTGGAACCCACGTCCGAAGGACAACGAAAAGCTGGGAAAGTCGTAGCCACTGCGGCCACTTCAGCAGCAGTCGGTACAACAGGAGTCACAGCTGTGGAATAAGGCACTGAGGAACTAAAGCGGTTTGCCAGCACGTTGTAAAGTGGTGCCTGATCCACGAAGGGCAGGATCATGGTTGACCAGGCGAAACCCTGGAACGATGGAGTGGTGGCATTATTGAAGCCAATGTGTCCCGGTGGGAAGACCAGTGCATTATCATGATAGTTGTGCAGTGCCAGGCCCAACTGCTTCAGGTTGTTACGGCACTGTGTACGGCGTGCTGCTTCACGGGCCTGCTGGACAGCAGGGAGAAGCAATGCAATCAGGATGGCGATAATTGCAATCACCACCAGCAACTCAATCAGTGTGAAGCCAGACTTCCGCGAACCCATCTTCATAAATCGTCCACCTCGAAAGGACATCAAAGATTCAGGCTGACACCACGTCCAACACAGACGCACCGCAACCATGACAACATCGCTCTGAATCAGCATATTCTGCGCCAATCTGCAAAATGCATTGGCCGCATATCGACTAATCCATTGACAGTATCCTACATGCTAAACCCACCCGACGCCCTCGGGATTCGCTCACTTTTCTTGCGGATTAACAATTCTCTCTGTTTCTTTAGAATCACCTTCTTCATGATCTGTCGCTTTTGTGAACAAACTCCTTTTTTCTGCATCAAACTGGTACAACCCTATGACAGTTCTCATCGTGCTGAAGCAAAAATACACACATCCCCAAGGCTGAAGATTCGCCTCGCAAAGGATCGATTTTCATGATGTCATCCACACTTGCTGATGAGTTGAAATCCCGTCGTGCAGAAAATGTCAAAATTCTTTGTCAACTCCTTTCGATCCCCTCGGTCAGTGCTGATCCCCAGTGCGCTGATTCACTCCATCAGGCTGCTGCAACTTTGAGCGAGTTGTTTCAAATTGCAGGCACTGGCTGGTCCTGTGAAGTTGTCCCCACTGCTGGTTATCCCATTGTCTGGGCCCGCTATCGCGCACCGGGTAATCGTAGACGCGCTATTGTTTACGGGCACTACGATGTTCAACCGGCTGACCCTCTCGATCTTTGGACAACGCCTCCTTTCGAGCCCACCCTGCGTGATGGCAAAATCTATGCACGAGGAGCGACTGACGACAAAGGCCAGATGCTCACCCACATCCTCTCAGCCCTGGCCTGGATGAAGACCAAAGGCCAGCTCCCCATTGATCTCGATTACATTATTGAAGGCGAAGAAGAGGTCGGTTCCGAGAACCTTGAACGCTTTCTGGCAGAGCACCGCGACGAACTCAAAGCCGATGTGGCGGTCATCAGCGATACCAGCCAGTACGCGCCAGGCTGGCCAGCCATCACCACAGGCTTAAGAGGCATCTTCGCCTGCGAAGTTCGTGTACATGGCCCACGCAAAGATCTGCATAGTGGTGTCTTCGGCGGAGCCATCCCGAATCCCATTCGCGAGTTGACTCGCCTGTTAAGCCTGTTGCACAACGAACACAACGAAGTCCAGGTACCAGGTTTCTATGCCGATGTCGTTCCCCTGACAGACGCAGACCGGGCCGGGTTTGCCGAGCTCCCATTCGATCAGGCCGCTTTTCTGGCAGAAACTGGTGCTATCGGTTTACGAGGCGAAGCCGGCTTTACACCTATTGAACAGCGCTGGGCCAGACCCACACTCGAATTCAACGGTATCTACGGTGGCTATACGGGACCCGGCCCGAAAACCATCGTTCCCGCGAGTGCCACAGCCAAAATCACCTGCCGATTGGTCGCCAATCAGAATCCAGATGTTCTGATGAAATCGCTCGAAGAGTTTCTCCGCAGTCACCTGCATCCCTCCTGCCGACTCGAGTTCACAGCCGATCACGGTTGCCCTGCTTTTCTGATGGATCGGCAAAGCCCGTTTCTGCAGGCTGCCAGCAAGGCCATTGAAGCCGGTTTCGGAAAAGCTCCGGTTTTCATTCGAGAAGGTGGTTCGATTCCAGTGGTGGCGACCTTCAAGCGTTTGCTGGAAATCGATACACTTCTCCTGGGATGGGGCCAGAACACTGACAATCTGCACAGTCCTGATGAACATTTCTTAATCGAAGATTTTCATCGCGGAACTCTGGCCAGTGCCATCCTCTGGGAAGAACTGGCCAATGTTTGATCTGGCCACGATCCGAACCAAATCCGTTGAAAGGTATCTCTGAAGAATCGGGTCTTCCCGGCACCTTCAGATCCTTTCAAACTCCTGAAGCCCAATAAGACCATACGCGCGAAAGCTAACATGCTGGATCTTCAGTTTATCTGCGACAACCTCGAACTGATCAAGAAGAACTGTACCGATCGCAATGTGCCGATTGATCTGTCGCGATTACTGGAACTGCGGGAGAAGCGGATTGAACTGATCCAGCAGGCCGACCATACCCGCCATGCCCAGAAGGAACTTTCAGCGGCCATCCCCAAAGTGGCTGACCCCGCCGAGAAGCAGAAACTCGTTGCCGAAGGCCGGACTCTGCGCGAGAAAATCGCGACATTCGAAACGCAGCAGCAGGAGGTCGAAGCCGCCCTGCGTGAGATTCAGGCCCAGGTTCCCAATCTGACTCATCCTGATGCACCTGTCGGCCCGGATGAAACCTTCAGCAAAGTCATACGCACCTGGGGCACACCCAGGGTCTTCGATTTCAAAGTGCGAGATCACGTCGAACTGGCTGAGATCTGCGACCTGATTGATTTTCAGGCCGGCACTAAAGTCGCTGGCCACGGCTTTTACTTTTTGAAAAACGAAGCGGTGCTCCTCGAACTGGCATTGGTGCAGTTCGCCATTCAGAAGCTCGTGGCCAAAGGTTTTACGCCTTACGTCACTCCCGATCTGGCACGCCACGAAGTGCTCGAAGGGACAGGCTACAACCCCCGCGGCAACGAAACACAGATCTACTCGATCAATGGCACTGATTTGAGTCTCGTCGCCACAGCCGAGATCCCCCTGGGTGGCTCCTTGAAGGATGAAATCCTCGATATCGAACAGTTACCCATTCGCATGGCCGGATTGTCGCATTGCTTCCGCACAGAAGCCGGCGCCCATGGCCGGGCCAGTCGGGGAATTTATCGAGTTCATCAGTTTACCAAGGTCGAGATGTTTGCCTTCACAGCTCCCGACCTGGCAGCTTCCAACGCGATGCACGAAGAGATCGTGGCCATCGAAGAAGAAGTCTTCCAGCAGTTGGGCATTCCTTATCAGGTCCTCGATACCTGCAGTGGAGACCTCGGAGCACCAGCCTATCGCAAGTACGATTTAGAAGCCTGGATGCCGGGCCGAAACACCTTTGGCGAAGTGACATCGGCATCGAACTGCACCGATTTTCAATCGCGTCGGCTGGGGATTCGCTGCCGTCTCCCGGAGAAGAAGGGAACGCAGCATGTCCACACACTCAATGGAACCTGTGTGGCCATCAGTCGTGCCTTAATCGCCGTACTGGAGAACTATCAGTTGGCTGATGGCGGGATTGAAATCCCGGAGATCTTGAGGCCATGGGTGGGCAAGGCCCGCATTGAACCCCGCCACCCGATCGCCTGAGGCCCGATCTGGTAGGGCGGCTCCCGCCTGCCAATCAAGTTGCTCAAAAATGTAGGGGGCATGCCAATGCACCAATCCTCGCTTCCGTCACGTCAACAACTGTAGAGATGCCCACCCTCGGCAGGCGGGAGCCTGCCCTACAGTAAAGGTTCCTTTCACGACCAGTGAACAATCTCTCGCGAACATTGAAGCTGACCATTGCTTACGATGGAACGGCCTATTGCGGCTGGCAAACTCAGCCCAATGGCGTGAGCATTCAATCAACGCTCATGCAGGCGATTCAAGAATTCACCGCCGAGACTCCCGTCCTCTATGCGGCTGGGCGGACAGATGCCGGTGTGCATGCCGTTGGGCAAGTCGTGAGTTTCTCGACGACGAGCCCTGTTCCCGCAGCCAACTTTCGACCCGCACTGCAAAGATTTCTGCCCGATGACATCGTGATCCGGCACGTCGAAGATACAGCCCCCGGTTTTCATGCCCAGTTTCATGCCCGGCTCAAAACCTATCGCTACCTCTTTCACAACGCGCCCGTCTGGTCCCCTTTCTATCGGCGGTACGCACTTTGGCATCGCACGAAGCTCGATGAACAGGCGATGGATTTCGCGATTCGGCAGATCGTCGGCACATTCGATTTTCGCAGCCTCGAAACCCAATGGCCTAACCGAAAAACCAGTGTGCGAACAGTCGTGAAGGCCAGTGTGCAACGGATTCGAAACTGGAATCTGCTGGGAGAGGACGGCCCTCCAACTGAGGAATACAAACTCGATCCTGAGGGTGAGTTCCTCTGCATGGAGATCACGGCCAATGGCTTTCTTTACAACATGGTGCGAACCATTGCCGGGACATTGATCCACATTGGTCGCGGTAAGTGGGGCCCGGAAAAACTGCGTGAGATTGTCGATCTGCAGGATCGCCGACGGGCAGGTGAAACAGCACCGGCCCACGGACTGTATCTCTGGCATGTCGAATATGCGCCAACAACTCAATCTTTGCCAGCAGGCGACTTGCTACCGGCTGCTCCTGATGATGATGGGGAAGAGGAGGAGGAAGATCCAGTTGCACCACCAGATGCCGGCTGACCTTCTGCCAGCGCCTCGTAGTATTTCTTGACCAGCCGCTCATACGAGGGCAGGATGCGCTCATCAAAAGAGTTGAGCAATTCACCGCGCACAGTATCGGGCAGGTGGCCCCAGACATCGACTTCGAGTTGTCGCTTGCGGGCAGCTTCTTTCGCCAGTCGGTCACGTTCACGGTTGCCAGCTTCCGCTTCATTTGCGTTCTGGTTGTCGCCTTGCTTTTGAGAGCTTCCCTGCTGGGATGCGTCGCTCTTCGCAGCTTGATCTTTGGTTGTGGTCTCTTTTTGCTGCCGCGAAGATTCTTTCTCCGTAGACTGGCCTTGAGACTTGCCAGATTCGGGCTTGGTCGAAGCATCGGGATTAGCTGGCGAAGAGTTATTCTCGGGAGAACCTCCGGGGGAATCAGAATTTTCAGATTGCTGTTCAAGTTGCTGAATGAGTTTGTTCAACAACTCAATAGAGTTCTTTTGATGCAAAGAAGCCGGCTGCTCGGCTGTGGCTCTGGGTCGAACTGGTTTTGCAGATCGCAGTGCCGCCTCCGATTGATCGATCTGCTTGAGAAGTTCCGCCGAAAGTTGCTGCGGAGACTGGCCGGCTGCAGATGATTTCACCGACTGTTCAGGCTGGGTTGTGACCGGCCGGTTTGCATCTGGAGAGAGTCCACCATCACGTTCCGATTGACCTGCTAATGCGTCATTCAATACGGATAGCAGCATGCAGCCAGGTAGCAGCCAACTGACCATCGTCTTCGTTAGGAAAGAATTCCAGTGTAGTTTCATGGCTGACTCCCTTCATCCGCAGACCTGTTGAATGGACGATCGATTGGCCTGTCTGTTGAGTCTTTGAGCGGAGGACTCGGTGCCGGCTGTTCCGGATGTGGCTTCTCACTTGGACGATTCTCGCTGGGACGACTTGAAGCCCGCGAAGAAAGTTCATCCAGCAGGTTCGAAAGCAGCTCACGAAGTTCCGCCTGTTCCCGGGCGAGTTGTTCGCGTTGAATGTCTGCCGTTTCCTGAGCACCGTCCGCCTCAAACTCTTTGGTTCGAGCCATGAGATCCTGCTGCAAGTCGCGAATGAGCCGCAGTTGCACCAGTTTGGAGATCGCTTCACCGGGTGGGCCGCTACCTTCCTGATTTGCGGGCCCATTCTCGGTTGAACCACCGCCACCAGACCCGGTCTGTGACTGGCTTGAGGACGATTCACGGAGCACCTGCACGATGGCCGTAAGTCGCTTCAGTAACTGCTGGCTGCGTTCCCGAGCCGCTGGCTCAACCTGTCGTTCCCGCAAATCTCGAGCGACATGACCTGCCAGCTCAGAAGTCTGACGGATGCTCCACGACAAAATTTCAGCCGGTGCCACGTTCTCCGCAATCGCACCTAACTCATCACGAATCGATGCTGTGGCTTCTGCCACACCAATTAACGTCTTCAATTGTGACCTGCTGAATTGGCCCGCCGTTCCACCAATCTGAGCCAGACGCTGAATTTCTGCATCTTGTCCCTGCACACGCTCCAGCAACGATTGAAGCTGATCCACGACTTTCGAAAACTTCTCGGCAAGCAGCTTTTCCTGCAACAGGCGGCGTTCTTGAGCAATTTCCCGAGTGGCCTGTTCCATCAGTTCCCGCCGCTGCTCTTCCCGCTGGCGCCGGAGTGTCAGTTCCTCGGGGGACAGTTCGTCTGGCTCCTCGTCTTTGCGAGAAGCATCAGAACTTTTACTGTCGCGAGGTGATGTCACCTCCGCTGCCTGTTCGAGTGTCGCAGCAGCCCGTCTCAAACCCAGTTTGCTGGCCCTGGCAGAAAGTTCCTCATCGCTAGCCCGTTTTTGCAGTTGTTCTTCATCAGTACTGACCTGGTCGGACTGGCTCAATGTCTTGAAGAGTTCTTCCTGAACATCCCGTTCGAGATTCTCGATTTTTCCCAGCAGTAACTCATCCGCTGCTGGCGGTCGATTCAGAAATTCCTGACGAAGTTTCTCAATCCCATTGAGTAGCTGTGTCTGTTTTTCTGCCGCTTTTCCCAGCTGGTTTTCAGCCAGATGTTCAGCCGCATCCAGAGCCAGCTCATGGAGTGCGGCCTCATCGAAAATCTGTTGAGAACTCTTCAGGCTCTGGCGATCTTCCAGGCCAATCTCGGCATGGGCTGATTGAGTTCCCGCTTGCAGTTGACCAAGAGTTTTTCGCCATTGTTCCACACGGCCCGCCAAGGCCCGTTGACGATCTTTCAACGTTAGTAACTGGCTCTTCTGTTGGCTGCTCAACTCCATTTCACCACGGGCAATCGTTTCTGTCGCAAGCTCAGCCGATTCCTTCTGCAGATCGGCTTGCTGCTTTTGCAGGTCATCAAGTTCCCGCTGCAATCCCCGCTTCCCCTCCCACTGACTCAATCGAGAAATGAGATCGCTCGTCTTCTCAATGGCAGCCTCCTGAATCTGAAGGAGAGCCTCGGCGAGCGCAGGGGACTGGTCAGCCTTTGCCGGACTTGAATTTGTGGGATCAACATTATCCTTCGCAGGGTTTGATTCATCTTGAGAAATCGGTCGGGAGGCTTTCGAAGAAAGCTCTGCCAATGCGGTCAGCGGGCCAGTCGTCAGCTCCCGGAGTTCCTCTTGTACCGCTTGCCATTCTCTCGCTTGCGTTTCATCGATGACCTGATTTTCCATCCCTTCCCGACGGATTCGCTCGAACTCGGGAATAATATTCGCTTCCACCTGCTGGCGGGCCTGTTCGTTGGCTTGCGTCAGTTGTCGCCCCAATTCCTGAAGTGTGGCGTCGGGAGGAACACTCGACTTTTCCTCCTGGAGCCGCTGCTGAATTGTGGCCCATTCGGTGGCAGTCTGCCGACCTTTCTCCAGCCGCTCGCGAACTCTCCTGAGAGCTTCGATCTGGCTCAGTACACGTTCTGCCAGTTCATTCTGCTTTTCCGCTGCAGTCAGAATCGTAATCCAGCGAATCGTGCTGCGGCCTTCATGACCAAGTTCGTCTCCATCGGCATCTTCGGGCGCAGTTCCCAGATGAAAGCGGTCTCGAGCAAACGCCATGACCGAGATTTTCATTTCCCTTGGGGAAGATTCTGGAACAGTCAACTTGGCAAGATCGAGAGTGGTTTCGAACTGAGATTGTCTTTCTGCTGAAGCAAGCTCAGCTCCCTGATTGTCGAAGCTCACAGGCCATGAGGCCAGCGTTTCCCACTGAGCTGTTCCATTCCAGCGATAGGCAAATCCAGTCAGTGCCAGGCTGTGATCATCACGCGCACGAGCCTTCAAGGAAATCATGGCCTGCAAAGTGACCGTCAGATCGGTTTCCGGCACTTCAAGCGTGACGATGGGGGCCTGGTCGGCAATCACTCGAAAAGGGAATCGAGTGGGATCGTTCTCTTGAATGCCGGTGGCATCCGAAAGCTCGATCGTCCATGAGCCATTTCCAGGCTGCGTAAGTGCAAAGACGCCTTGAACTTCCTGTGTCTTGGGCAAAAGTCGCAGCTTTAAGGTTTTTCCATCTCCGAATCGCAACCGGGCCGCTGTGGTCTGGCGTGAAGTTGTTCCCTCGAAAAAGACTCTCGAACCCACAGGAGCCTCAAAGCTCCCCACATTCTCAGGAAGTGTCACATGAGGCTGCTGCAAATACGTGGGTGGTTCTAAACGAATCTGAAATCGCTCCAGACGAACGGGCTCAATCCCTCGAATCAACCGCCACGCTGTCGCATGATCTCCACCGGCAACACGGAACCACATGCGGTTTTGCGTGACTGGCAACTGAAAAAGTGCCATTTCCGTGAAGCGGTTCATCACACCATGTTTGACTTCTACAGGTGAAATCTGCTTGGGCAGAAATCTCTCGATTGGGCGAGGATCGGGAATCTCGAGTGCCACACCAGCAGGAATCATCGGCGTCACATTTTGAATTGCCTGCGAATCCACAGGCTCTGACGTGGTGGTTTCTAGCTGTAAATTATCGGGTAGCTTTCCGCGGCGGTTATAAACCAGCATATCCAGAGTGCTCCCCAGCCGGTGATCAAGCGGAACTTCTTCACTGGAGGGAGCAGATTCAATCTGCTCTGCACTCGTCAGGTGGGAAAACGGCACCGGATCCATGAGCTTGTGCGAGAGCGATGCCGGAAGACCATCTTGGGCCGAAAGAATCTGCAGGTGGACATTTTCCGGCCAGTTGACCGCCAGCCAGGGCGCATAAAGTCGAGCCAGTGCCGTGCGCGCCAATACCGGGCGCATCATGGCGAAACCAATCAGCACAGCCAGGAACGTCACCGCCATGACTGCCAGACGTAAAGTATGGCCAGAATTGATGACGAGTTCGGCAGGCTTGCGGGGGAGTTTGCTGGCAGCCAGATCGACCGCATATTTCTGCAAAGCGACCGAACCGGCGTCCCGATCAAAGGCACGCGATGAAAACTCGACTCCACTGGCCAGTCGATCCACCAGCTGTGGTTGCTTACGCTCCAGTTGCAGCCCCAGCCCGATACTACTCAAGTTTTCAAGCGAAGAACTTCGCCAGAGCGTTCGAATCCCATAGCTTCCCACACTCAGAAAGAGGATCAGCCATAACGATCGGGAAGGCCAGTCGGCTGGACGCAGCCAGTAGTCAAACATTCCACCGACCAGAGTCACCAGACTCCACCAGATGATCAGCAGACAAAACCCCTGAATCGCTCGATGCCTGGTGATGAATCGCTGCAGATCTGCGAACGTTTCGAGAATCTTTTCCGCAGACGATTTTCCGAATGTGGCCGGAGCGGATCTTCGAGAGCGCTGTGTTCCGGAGAGTTCGCCAGACCATCCCGCATTTCGTGATTGGCTGGCCATCAACACACCTCATCGCTCCCATCCATCCGTGGGAGATCGGTTCGCTCACGCTTCTGGAGCAACAGTCGATTATAGCGTCTGCCAGCGCCTGCGCAGCCCCCATTCCAGACAGATCAAGCTTCCCAGCAGAATCAATAACTCCCAGCGATTCCAGATTCTTACCGATTCAATCGTCGCCACTGGTAACAACTGGCTGCGAGGCAACAGCTCGGGAAGTTCCTCGATTCGATCGATCGGCAGATACTGGCCACGAGTCGCTTCTGCCGCCAGCTTCAGATCCGCTGTACTGGCAGCTGTCGCCAAAAGTTCTTTCTGCGGCGCTGTGACCAGAATCGAGAGTAGCGGCAGCTTGGCCAGCAATTTGTCATCGACCATCTGCAGTCGATACGGCCCCTCACGAACGGGAGTCCAGTCCGCTTCGAAAAAAGCCGCGGATTGTCCTGTTCGCCGGAGCTCTATGGTTTCTAGTTGTCCCTCTGCAGATTCGACCTGAGCGATGAGTTTTTCGGTTCCCTGTGGTAAGGCCCGTTCATCACGCACTTCGAGAGTGAGGTGAACTTTCTGGCCAATTTCATAGGTCGCACGATCTGCCAAAAAGCGAACAGGTTCTTCGTCATCGTTTTGCCGGCGACTCATGAACCGAATCGCCTGAACCCAGAACTTGCCAAAAATGTGGTCACCCTGGCGAAAGCGCCAGCGCCAGGTTTCATCTGTCGCCAGAAACAGAACTTTCCCGACTCCCACACGCTGCAAAATGATCAGTGGATTAGCTGTTCGCTGGCCGCGATCTTGACGTTCAACCAGCACCGAAGCCCCGGGTTTAAGGGCACTGATCTGCAGACTCCAGAACCACGGAGCTAACTCATTCCAGATCGACTGATTCTCGGCCGGAGACTGCGCGAATCGAAACAATCGCGAGCCACGGGTCGCTTCGAATGTTAATAGTGGCTGGAAGGGGGTCTCCGCACGCTCGGGGAGTTGGGCATCACTGACTCGGAATGGCAGCAGTTTTTCGAGTATCGAACCACTCCACTTGGAAGGGTTATTCAATTCCCCAGCGATCACAATCAGCCCACCCCCCTGATTGCGAACGAAGTCATCAATCAACTCCAGGCTCGAAGGGCTCAGCAGGCGGGGATCAATATCGCCGAGAATCAGGACATCGAGGGCTGCAAAATCTTCCCGTCGAATCGGGAAGTTCCGTATCGCGGTGCGATCCTCTTTTGCATATTCGAGGTCCGCTTCCTGGAGGAGTGTCTGCAGTTCGACAGAAGGTTCCCGCTCGAGAAACTGTTTCAGAAATCGAAACTCGTAGCGCGGCGTCGATTCGACAAGTAAAACGCGCAGCTTACCTCCTCGAACTTTGACCTTACGCGTCTGGCGATTGTTTTCCTGATCAGGTTCATCAGCCAGTGGCGCCACTTCCGCCACCAGTGAAAACTCGCCCGGCGATTCAGGAATCCAGGAGAACTCGACCGTTTCTAACTTTTTACTTCCGTTAAGAAACAGATCGCGTGTCTCAAGCACCTTCCCTGAGGCACCTTCCTTCAATGTGACTTTCACAGTCTGTGGGAGAATCCCGCTTCCTTTAACTTGAGCCACCACGATGAGTGGATCATTCTGAAAGGCGACGTCGTCCGAGTTCAATTCGACCAGTTCGAGATCTGCAACTTCGCGATCACTCCCTACCGCGACGGGGAAAACAGGAATCGAACGTGATGCCAGCAGACTGCCGATGGCAGAGAGTGCCTCTGCCGACGACGGATTGGGGACACCATCGGTCAGCACCACGACACCCGCGAGCGGGCTCCCTCGGAGTTCATCCATCACCTGCTGCACACTGGGGCCAATCCGGGAAGTCAGCCCGGTGGCTTCAAGAGTGAAACCCTGTGAGGGAGTGGGTGGCCATTCGATGGGTGTTGCTTCATGAGAGAATTGATACAGCCTGAGATCAAATCGCTTTTGCAGCTGCCGCAGCCATTGTGAATCATCACGCGTCAGTGCCTCGCGAATCGCCGTCAGTCGGGAAAGCTTTTCAACGTCAGCACGACCCGCAGAAGTCTTATCATTCACCGGAACATCGGCAATCGACATGCTGCCGGAAGTATCAATCAGCACAGGTAACAGTGGGAGCCCGACTTCACGAATTTCCAGGGCCGGCAGGCACAGCAGCCCGATGATCAACAGCAGAGAGGCCACCCGTAAGCCCACGAGAAAGCTCTTTTTGGCTGTCGAAAGCGGTGCCAACCGACTCCAGAAACGCAGGCAAAAGAAGCCCCCCACAACCACTAGCGCCAGCCAGCCAAACAGCGTTGTCTGACTCGATCCAAAAATCCAACTCCAGGGGTCTTGATAAACGAGGCTCACCTCGGCGCTGTTGGCTTTGCCGGGCTGTGCAGCGGGTGATTCCCCCAGGAAGTACCAGATGCCCAGTTCTTTCAGCCAGTCAGGCAAGACCATATTGTGCTCAAATCGCGTCGCTGCTCGAAATCAGTCATGGTCAGATTCTTCAAGTGGATCTCTGCCACTCACGAATCCTGACCCTACTCGAAATCATAGCAGCGATACGAGGGTCTTACAAAAACTGTATAGGCGACGGCACATTATCCCGTCGCACATCAGGGTTGATTGACCGGGCACCACTCGAAAAAAGACTACTCGACTTCGGGCTTCAGCAGCGGGAAGAAGATCACATCGCGAATGGTCTTGGTATTGGTCAGCAGCATGACGAGCCGGTC
>JAIXUU010000376.1 GCA_027483405.1 Planctomyces sp.
AAAAGTCCGTTTGCCGCACAAAGCGCCCAGATGGGGACGTGGCGAAATAGGTAGACGCACCGGACTTAAAATCCGTTGGAGCAATCCGTGCCGGTTCAAGTCCGGCCGTCCCTACCAAGTTAAATCGGTACCCGTGCTCTAGGCACCGCTTGAACTCGCTAACTGGCCCGTCGTCCACCGGCTCGTTTTAAATCTTTAACAAAAACTTTAGAATGCGTTGATAGTTGCGCGCCGCGCCCTCCGATATCCAGTTGGACTTGGAATCAAAGGGGTAACAGCATGAGCATTCAATCTGGCACGGAGAGACGTGCACGCAGCGTAATGTTGGCTTTAGCATCAAGCGTTGCCCTTTCGTGTTTTTGGGTAAGCGCAACGACCGCGCACCCAGGTCATGGTGCTCAAGTCACGCAAAAGGGTGCTTCTGGTGTTTCTAGCCCGGCGGTAACTGGACGCTTCAAGACCGATGCCATTTCTGGCCCTGTAAGCGCGATCAGCCACACAGAGTTTCGCAACGACCCCGAAGCGTTTCAGTTTGTTATTGTTTCCGACAACACTGGCGGCGCGCGCACGGGCGTTTTTGAAAGTGCTGTGGGAAAAATCAATCTTCTCCAGCCAGAATTTGTGGTCAGTGTCGGCGACTTGATCGAAGGCTATTCGGAAAGCCCCGAAATCCTCGCCAGCCAATGGGCCTATTTTGAGAGCATGGTGAACCGTATTGAGGCACCATTCTTCTACGCACCCGGCAATCACGACTATTCAAACAATGTCATGGCCGATCTTTGGAAAGAGAAGTTTGGTCGTTCTTTCTATCATTTTACTTATAAAGATGCGTTGTTTGTGGTGTTGAACACCGAAAACAAGCATCCCGGTGGCGCTCAGCCAAAAATCGATGAAGAGCAACGCGCTTATCTGGCTAAAGTGTTGGCCGATAACCCTAAGCCGCGCTGGACGTTCTTGTTCATGCACCAACCTGTCTGGTCCATCGGGAAAGATACTGGGTGGGCCGAAGTTGAAGCGCTTCTGAAAGGTCGCCCCTACACCGGGATTGCCGGCCATATGCACACCTATGAGCATGTCGAGCAGGCGGGTCGCGACCTCATCACCTTGGGCACCACCGGTGGCGGCAGCCAATTGCGCGGCGAAGCTTACGGCGAGTTTGATCACGTCACATGGGTCACCATGGGCAAAGATGGCCCGATTATCGCTAATTTGGCGCTCGACGGCATCACGGACAAATATGTGACCGCACCTGGCTTCGCGCAGCGGTTCCAAAAACTACCAACTTTCGCTTTAGAGCCATGGTTTATCTCTGAAGGTGGCGGTGCTGGCTCAAACTTGCGTCTTAAAGTGCACAATCCGTTTGATGCGCCCTTAAGCTTCTCCATTGAAGCGCCTCAGCATCCGAGCATCCTGTTGACCGGTGATCCCCTGTCTGGAACCGTACCGGCGGCGTCGGATCGGATTTTTGAAATGCCCGTCACCGTTTCGAAAACTTCAGGTGCGTCGCGCCCGCTTGAGCTGCGCGCCACCGCTAAAGTCACCATGGGTGGCCGAGAAGTCGATTGGAACAATGTGATGCGGGCAGCACCTGTTGCGCGTAACACTTTGACCAAAGCAACGATGCCGATTGTCCATGATGGGTCTATCGAAGAATGGGGCAATTTGCGCTTTGCAGGGGAGACACCTGCTCGCGCGCCCGACGGCAAGGCCTTCGACGTCACCCCCGCAGATGCATCGTTCCGCTTTGACGTGGCTTATGATGACAATTTCTTGCATGTCGCGATTGACGTGAAAGATGATGAGGTGACGCCGGGTCTCTTGAGCGGAAAGCACGATGCGCAAGATCTGGCTATCCTGACACTCGATGGTCGGCCTGTGGCACAAAGTGCCACCAATGTCGCCCTGACCACCACAATGAAATCTGGCGATTGGATTTTCATCATGGGCACGCCCAATGCGACAGAGGGTGAGCGCCTGTTTGGTGCCATCATGCCCCCGATTTTCGCGGTCAAGATGAAGCGCAAGACCGGCGGCTATACCGCAGAGTTTCGTGTGCCTTTGGCCTATATCGCGTCCAAACACCCAGGCGGCAATTGGACCGATTTGCGCCTCAACATTGCGATCAATGACATTGACCCTCAGTCAAAGCCAAACCGTCCACCTTTAGCGATCGGCTGGCAATCGGACTGGCGTGAGCAATTGGTTGGAACGGGCACCTTCTTCAAGAAATAAACCTTCAACGCGTTGGTAGCCTCTCTCACACTTTTCTGAACTTCGGGGACATCTAAATGACTAGTTTAAAAACTCTCGTGCTTGCCACGACCTGCTTGTATGCGGCTTCAACATCGGCTTGGGCACAAGAAGCCACATCAAGCGGCGATGAAACCAATACACGTCAGATTGAAACAATCATCGTGACGGCTCAAAAGCGTGAGCAGAATCAAATTGATGTGCCGATTAATATCTCGGTCCTCGGAGGCGCTCGGGTTGATCGCCTTAATCTTGATGAGTTGGATCGCTTAGCTGACTTCGTGCCCGGTCTTGAAGTCCAGCTTCAGAGCTTGAATGCCCCAAGTTTTGCCTTGCGCGGCATTACCTCCGACGGTGGCCGCTCCCGCGTGGCGCTGTTCCAAAACGGGGTCGCCATCAGCAATGTGCGGTCAGGCCAAAGCATGGCCATCCACGACATGGAACGCGTCGAAATCGTCAAAGGGCCACAGGCGACATTGTTTGGCCAAGGCGCCTTGGTGGGTGGCATAAACTTCATCCAAAACCGTGCTTCGCTGCGAGGCAATACTGGCGAATTGAAGATTGAGGCCGGCAGCTACAACGCGACCAAAGCCCAATTCATTGGCAACGTTGCGGTGAATGATACCTTCGCGGTGCGCGGTGCCGTGTTGTTAAGTGCACGCGACGGCTACGTGGAGAATTTGGGCAATAGCCCTGATCTGATGGGGCAGGACACCAATGCGGTGCGTCTCGCAGCGCGCTGGATGCCAAATGATGATTTACGCGTCGACTTGATCCTAAACGGTCAAAAAGACGACTCCACCGGCACTCAGTTCAAATCAAGCGTATTCCCACCTGCCGGCGGCGACTTAAGCCCCTTCACGCCAACAGCGATGAATATCAATGGCGACCAACTGCGCTCCAAGCTCGGCAATGATCGCGATATTACGACCGCCACCGCGATTGTTTCTTATCAGCTGGGCAAAAATTGGACTTTGAACTCCGTCACAGACAGCCGTAACATCGTATCGCTCGAAGCATTCGATTCTGACGGTACTGAGCTTAACCTGTTGCAATTTGGCCTGGTCGATAAAGCGACCGCCTTTAGCCAAGAATTGCGCCTCAATTATAACGCAGATGGTCGCATCAGCGGCTTCTTTGGCGTCAATTATTACAAGGAAAGCACCAGTCAACTTTTGCGCTTCTCAACCGATGAAGCTCATTTGCAGGCACTGTTTGCGACAACAATCGCTGGGGCCGCACGTTTGAGCGTGGCACAGATCGAAGGGATTCTGGCGCTACGCGGTGTTCCAAATGCGGCTAACTTCGACAATGTGGTCAATCCTTTGCGCGTTTCGGCTTTGGGTGCGCTGCAGGGCAATATCATTCCCCTGAATCCGGCTCACGTGGAGCAAAGCTATGGTACCACCACAACTGAAACCCGCGATTTGTTTGGCGATATCACGTTTAAATTCAATGACAAATTGTCGCTTACGGCAGGCTTACGTTACACAGAGGAAGAGCTTGGGGCGACATCGAGAGCTTCATTGATCCGCGGGAACCCAGCTCTAGGCGGGCTATCAAATGGCGTGTTTTTTAATCAAGTGTTTCTGTCGTCCCAGCCTGTCGGCGTCTTGCGGCAGCGCGACGTTACGTCGGATGGGGCATACACGTGGCGCCTAAATGCCGCCTATCGCCTCAGTGATGATGTGAATACTTGGCTTGCTTATGGACGTGGTCGTCGCCCAGAAGCCTTGAGTTCCTCAACAGCTAACCCGTCAGGGTTTGTTGTCGTCACAGAAGAATTATATGACCACGTTGAAACTGGCTTAACCGGCTTCTTCTTTGACCGCAGTGTCCGCGTTACCTCGTCCCTCTATTATGGTGAATATACAGACTTCCAAACCTCGCGCTTCAGCCCCACCTTAGGCACGTTCATTACCGAAAACTCTGGTAATGCAACCCAATATGGCTTTGAGTTTGAGGGGCAGTGGAATCTGTCACCTACGGCGCAACTGTTTGGAAGTTATGCCTATAACTTCTCGCAATATGACGACACCGACAGCGCCGGCAATAGATTGCAATTTGCCGGTAATAGCTTCCGTTTGAGCCCAGAGCACAACGCCTCAATCGGCTTAGATTGGCGCTTTCCAATGGCTGGGAAGGGGGAGTATTACATCATCCCGAGCTACACGTGGAAGAGCGAGCACTTCTTCGAGGATGACAATGATCCACGCGAAAAGCAAAAAGCCTATGGGGTTGCCGATGTGCGTTTTGGCTATGAACCCACGAGCAAAAAGTGGACCGCTAACCTGTCTGTTCAAAACGCATTTGATGAAGAATATCTGATCGACGCGGGCAATACCGGCGGTGCCTTTGGTATCCTCACTTACATCCGTGGGATGCCGAGAATGGTGACGGCTGGGGTATCGGTGAAGTTCTAGGGCAGCGCCTGCTCTTTGCGTCTAGGTCCTGAGGTCGTGGGCGCTAAACCATCCAGCCTAAAACAACAAACCCCGCGACTGGGCATGCCAATCGCGGGGTCTGTAAATTTACGAGCTAAAACGTAGCTTAGAAGCTGGTTTGATAGCGGACCATCATGGCTTGGTCTTTCTTCCCCGAGATGCCGTCCGCATCCTGACGCGCCATCACGGCGAAGGCGAGAGCGGAATCTTGGCTTAAGGTTCGGGTATAGACGGCTTCAAAGCGCTGTTCTGGCGTTTTGGACGCGAGGCTGACCGCGCGGCGCGTCATGATCGGCGCACCGGTTTCAGCATCGGCCCCTGTCGCCAAGAACAAGTTCATCATGCCGCTGCGGCTGGTTAGCGGGGTGCCGACCGCCAGATCGAGTTGGTCGCCTTTAGCCAATAGGTCGCGTTGGGCGAAGTTGATCGCATAGGCGGTGGCTTCGGTTGCGCTGATCGAGCTCACCAAGCTGGTACCCGCACCCAGTTGCGATGCGGTTTGAGAATGGGTCATCCGCGCGCTGAGCGAGGCTTTGTCGGACAAGGCCCAAGCCAGATCGGTTTGAACCGCAAAGGTGCGGGCAGGGCCCGACAGGCCAAACAATTCGCTATCCACATCGCCCAAGCGACCTTGGCTCTCTTGGATGGCAACCAAGCTTGCGCCAAGGCTCAAACGGTCAAACTGACGGCTGAGGGCCGCTTCCACGCTGCTGGCTTGGCTGGTGGCATTTGGCGTCCAATTGAGGCCACGGCGCTTATATTGCTCGCCTTGCAAGCGCGCGCCAAAGGTCAGGCTGACGCCATTGTCCAAGGTCCGCAGGCTGGCCACGCTGGCAGTGGTGCCTTCAAACAGGGCGGTGTGATCGGCAAAGCCCAAAAGCCGTGCGGTCGGGGCTGCACCTGGGGCTAGGCTCGCACCCAAAATGGGGGAAGCTTGGCCGATGGCGACGGCCCAAGACTGGCCTTGGTTGCCGACAAAGTGCAGGCCGCCACTGGTGTCGCCACCCACGGATTGCACGGGTGTTGCGACCAAGGACAAGGTGCCGCTGGGGGTTGCTACACTGGCTAGGGTCGCCTGCATGCGGTTGGAAAGGGTCGAAGAGAGGATCGAGACTGAATCTGGCCGCAAATCCTCCAACTTGGTGGCGAAATCATAGGCGAAGTCGCGGCCAAACTCGTCAAATACCACTCCTTCAAAAGCACCGGCGTCACCTGCAAACGACTTCGCACCAATCGCCACAGCACCGCTGGTAGCAGGCGCAAGGGCGAGGGGTGTCGTGCCAGCTGAGCTGACAGCCGTTACGGTACCCACTGGCAGAAGCGCCTTCTCAAGATTGAGGAGACCGCGGCCATAAATTGGGTCGATTCCTCTCGCGCCTAAGTCTGTGGCGGTCACGAATAGGACCTCGGCGACCTTTGGCGCTGTCAGATAAGGCCACGCGCTTTTCACCACCGCAGCTGCACCTGCCACCACAGGCGCGGCCATCGACGTACCACTCATATAGGCATAGGCGTTCGGGGCAGAGGGAAAGGCACCGATCAAATTGACGCCGGGGGCAACCAAATAAAAGTTGCGCGCGTCACCTGCCCGGTTAGAGAAGTTCGCGATGATATTATTGGCGTCAACCGCGCCAACCGCGATAATCTGACCCTTGGCCCAAGCCTCAGAAGCGTGACGGGCAGGGAAAGATGGATTGGCGAGGCCTTCATTACCAGCCGCAATCACCATCAGAAGGCCCGCCGCCTGCGCGCCCTGCAAAGCGGTGCGAATGGTCGGACTCATGGACGAGCCACCCAAGCTTAGGTTCATGACGAAAGCGCGTTGGCTTGTCGCGTAATTGATGCCGCGCGCGACAAAGAAGTCCGAAGTCGACGCACCTTGGAAAACTTGGATCGGCAAAATGCGAGCGTTGGAGGCAATCCCCACCATGCCAACACCATTGGCGCGCGCCGCTGCCAGAGAGGCCACATGCGTACCATGGCCACTGGTATCATTGACCGCGGTCGTCCCGGTCAGATTGGTGAAAGCATTATAGCCGCCGGTGATCGCACCAGCAAAGTCGATATGGTCGCGGCGGATCCCGGAATCGATGATCGCGATGGTGACGTTTGTGCCCCGTGCGGCCCAAGGGCGCGGTTTGAACGCACCCACACGTGACGCCGCTGAAGACCACGCCAGTTCTTGACCAGTTGGCAGCTTAGCAGTTTGGGCGAGCGCCGCGCTGCAAGGCAGAAGGCCAGCAACAGCGGTCATCGAGAGAAGGATGGTTTTCATTTGTGTTCCCTGAACGTGAAAGAGTTGAGGGATCGGATAAATACTAAGGTTTAAAGCGGAATTTTGAAACAAGGCGTAGAATTTCTACTCTTCGGAGCGTCGTTTTTAGTCAAAGATAGATCAAATTTAATTGTATCCGCGCCTCATATTTATCCTAAATCAAGGTATCGCGCTGGTATTTGAAGTAAATCTTTTATGAGCTTGAGCGGTTTCAGCGATCTTTGACGCTGAAAACCGACCTAGTCACGCGCTTTTGCACTTACCAAGCCGTGGCATTGTGTAAAAATTCTTATCACGAAATGGGCACCGACCTAGCTTTCAAGCCTGATCAGCTTAGAGAAGGTCGCTCGGGATTCTGGATGGGAGAGGCAATCGTGGGGAAATTAGGAAACTGGGGCTTGGCTGGCCTGGTGGCTTTTGGTTTGGCTTGGGCCGGCCAATCTTCTGCGCAAACCAGCCCTGCCAAGGGCCCGCTGACACCAGAGCTGATGTGGCAATTGCAACGCGTTGGCGCGCCCAGCCTGTCGCCCGATGGCAAATTATCGGTAGTAACGGTCACGCGGTTTGACGCCGAAAGCGACCGTAGCTTTACCGCCCTGTGGGTGATCTCCAATGAGTCAGGCTCGAGCCGCCAACTCACCAGTGGCGATGGCAATGACATTTCTCCAGTCTGGAGTCCGGATGGCAAGTGGATTGCCTTTGTTTCAAAGCGCGGCACCGACAGCGCGAACCAGCTTTATGTGATTGCCCCAGATGGGGGCGAGGCTCGTCGCCTTACCGGGGTGCCAACGGGGGTGTCGGCTCCGAAATGGTTCCCCGATAGCCAAAGGATTGCTTTCATCAGCTCCATCTGGACAGATCTTGTTAGCTGGGAAGAGCAGGGC
>JAIXUU010000017.1 GCA_027483405.1 Planctomyces sp.
AATCGAGATTCTACTTGTCTTCAACAACAAACAGTTGAGGTCAATACCTCACAATGGCGACACGAGCAACCTTCGCCCGCGGCGCGACTGGATGAATTCCACTAATGAGCACGCGTTAATCCCCTGGTAGAGCTGGCTGGCATTCTTGCCTGCGCCATCAACGCCGGCGTGTCTCTCTGACAATCGGCGCGCGGGCCAGAGTAAAGATCACAATCTCTTCACCAGTCTTGGTGCTGATATCGTGATGCAGGCTGATTGACGCCACTCCAGTGGTTTGTTCAACCATTTCTTCCAACTGCGAGCGAGCTGTCTCAATCAGTTGAGTCCGCACCTCTTTGAGCAGATCACGACCTTTTCCCGGGGGTAAGGTCTTGATCAATTGTTGTTCCGCAGCTGTCAAAACACCCTGGAGTCGAACAATCAGCAGATCCCCCACCAAATGTGCATGGATGTCTTTAGGGCCCCGGCCCATGAAATCCTGCTCAAAACGGGCCATGGCAATACACACGGAAGAAGCAATCTCTCCCGCGGTTTTTGGCTCAATGATTGGTTTGGTCATCTGAACTCACCTTGCATATCCATTCAAATCATTCACAAGCAACGTGTCGTCTATTGCTGTATTGAAGGGGATCTATTGTCAGAACACTCACCCTTCATAACCTAAAGAAATGAACAAAGGAATGAATCGATTTTCCACAATCTCAGAAAATGTGACCGTTGCCCCTGTTCATTATCATGCCACAGGGTACCATGGAGCAGGACTTGGCTGATGAATTCATAGTACATATATTTTTTACGGCCAGTCATTATCGCAGAACGGTCTCGTCTATCAGCGACATTGAAAATATCCCTCGGAAGACAAGAGAAAATGCAGGCCGGGTCATCCCGGAAGGCATGATCATCTGTAAGCCGACATGAAGAGTTCCCTGCCCGGGATCTTTTTATGTCGGCTTTTTGTTTTTCAGGTATTAGGTACCGACGCTTGATGATCTTAAGTTGCATGCACGATGTCATATGACGTCATCGTGGATCTCATCATACGAACTGAGGGAAGCCACTTAGTGACATCGATCACAGCTATTTCTCCGTTATCAAGCGATAAGCCACATCCTCAGAGTTTCACCATCTATTGATAGCAGAATGGAAATATCAATGAATAGGCAGTCCGAATGCCAGAGTGGGAGAGCGATCACGTCGATGGTACCCATCGACCTCCCGGAGTTGACTGATCTTGTCACTCGCAGACTTTACGGAAGTGTTCGCGGCATTCGAGTGCTGCGTTCGTCAACACACTTACTGATCCATGGACGAACGGATTCGTATTACATCAAACAATTAGCACAATCAGTGCTGCTGGAGTACGCCGACGGCGTACCTGTGATAAATAAGATTCGAGTGTTTTAGATCCGGTTCACTGTTGGCTTGCCCGCGCTTGTGCAATGTTTGCTCACAGGAGCACCAGGATTCCTCCGCTCGGGCATAAGCCTTTCAAAAAACAGCCTACGGCGAACCCTCAGAGAAGAATGGCAAGGATATCGTTATGTCACCAAAAACCAAGTCGATGGAGCAACAAGTCAAGGATGTCATCACCAGGTTTCAATTGGAAATGTCGGGGCATGCGCCAACCAAGGTAACAGTCACGCTTGATCAGGCGACGTTAATCGTGACTCTCATCGATGCGTTGTCACCCGTCGAGGTGACATTATCGCAGACTGAAACCGGCGCTGCTCAGGTTCAAGAATACCACAACCGACTCTTCATGTGCTCTCTCCCCGCCTTGAGAGAGGAACTTCAGCGCGTGACAGGCGTAGCGATTCAAGATGCCGCTGTGAAGTTTGAGACCGACAATGGTGTCGTAACTCACACATTTGTTAATGGGACAGTGATTCAACTCTTCCGATTAGCCAGTGGAATTCCATCCTCCAAATGGACCGGCGAGATCTCTTCCAGTTAGAGAGACGTGGCTGCGCTCATTATCTGCCGACAGACACAAAACACTAGGGAACAACCTCGTATTCCAAGCCTGAGCTTTCCTTATTGATAGAAAGGAGTCTCTGCATGCTGACAACTGTTCTGATTGTATTGCTCATACTCATGATGATCGGTGCGATGCCCACCTGGGGTTATAGTCGCAACTGGGGGGCGTATCCAAGCGGAGGAATTGGGCTCATTGTCGTGATCCTGATCGTTCTACTTCTGATGCAACGCATCTGAGATATGAATCTGCCTGCACTTGCAGCCAACTGTATGAATCCAAGGATTAAGAAAGTATCAATCATGTGCCATTTATGGAAATATGTCCTGGGAACCATGATTACGGGTTTTACCCTGTCTATGGGATGTCCTGACGCAGAAGCGCAGTTGTTTCGGGTGGGTTATGGAAACGCATCCAATCGATACTATGGAAATCAGTACTACGGAAACGGGTGGAATGGTGGCTACCGCCAGCAGGCGGTTTACGGATATGGTAGCGGATACAACCAACCCGGATGGTCTGGCTATCGGTATCAGAATGGTTATACCTATGGGCCGAATACCTACGATCGTGGACGGCGTGGAAGATATTCTCGAACTCAAGTGCAGTATGGTTGTGTCGCTTATCAGCAACCTGTCGCCGCCTGCCAGACAACGGGAGTTGTTATGGCTGGCTATACGACACAAGTCGCAGCCTGTTGCGTACCACAACCTGCCTGTTGCACCACCACTTCGACAGCAGCAGTCGTTTCGGCAATCCCTGGGCAGGCAAGTGAGCCTACTCTGGCCACACTGCCAGCGGACGACTCACAGACAGTGCGCAGGGATGATGAACAGGTCAGTGATCGGTAACTGTCATCTGTATCCAGAAGCTCTCGTACTTTTCGTGAGATGATCCGTTTTCTTCATTTTCAAGAATGCCCGGCGATCCAGATGGATCGCCGGGCATTTTTCTTAACGTTACGCTCAGATTTCACATTCCTGTGGCAGCCAATTTATGAATTGTTTGCTCAATAAAATACTGGTTATTACGCCGCCACGACCGGATAACCTGGGAAGTCGATCCTTGAATCCAGTCCGATGTCTGGGCATGTAGCATACGATGTGAATTCGAGAGAGATTCTACAGGCCTTAACGAGTGTCTATTTCTTGCCTCGAAATGGAAGGCAATGCTTTTTCAGGCTGCTGCAAAGGAGAATCGTTATCGGCTGGAAGATCAGCAGGGGGCATGGGTGACTTCCAATTCATCATGCTCAATGGAGAAGGTCGGTCGCCATCGGAGAAGGGACGGTGGCTCTTCATCTCGATTGGATTCTTGCTGTTCCACAGTGGGAACTGTCGATGCCAGATCCTTTCGTGAGTCAATCTGGATCGCATGATAAGTCTGGGTCGTATGAAGTCGGCACATGCAGACTTCTCCGGTACATTGAATCGTGAATTCAAAGGGGCCGCTTTTGTTCACCGCGTGTCCTTCCGGAGTTTCCATCCAGCATCGACCGGGGATTTTTGCTCCCTGGTGAAAAAGGAAACTTTGGATAACAAGGATTATTGAAGGCTCTCCTTCCGAGTTAACAACAGAAATCTGATCCACGAGCATGGATTCAATGCGTGCCATGGAATTCTCCGAAAATCAATGATGTCATGGGAGTGTGGAGTGAATGAGTTTGTTGCGAAATGAGAACTGTTCCTGATGACAAGTCTCTCTCATGCCAACTTGTTTGCTTCATGCGATTCCGGATCTCTGTGGTGCCGGTTAAGCAACGGTTGTTCGCCAATGTGGGCTTCTAAATCCGCCCCAAGGTTCCGCTGTTGTGGAAGTTGAACGAGAATCCGGCATGAATTCAGACAGATTCTCAATCACCACAAACGAAAAAGGCCGACGCAGACCAGCCCATGAAGAGAGCTGTTCTGCGTCGGCCTTCAGTGAAGCTTGCTTTCCGGCAAATACCGGACTGCACTCTTTCCTATCTGCCGTTATTGCTGTTTACTGTTTTTCTGATGTCAAATGCGTTACGGGCTCAAGAACCTTGGCAGATGGCACTTCAGTCTCCTGCCAACCGAGCAATGATGATACTTCGAAGGCTCTCATTGAACAGGAGGAATCAGCAACCTTTCGAAAACTTAACCAAGTTTTTTCTGAAGTGGAAAGTGAGCTCGATCCCACCCAAAGGTGTCGATTCGAAGGAAACAGTCAGAGATGACTGCACACATCTGGATGGGTGCTTGTCAGTCATCGCCGACCTCTGACTTCTAAACGGCTCATTGCTTCTACCAATCGAGAGATGAAGTTCATCAGCCCAGATACGGCGTTAAACGGGCGACGGCGTCGGAAGAACCAAGCTCGTCTTTGCCAAAGCCATACGCGGCACCAATCGCGACGGCTTCCTGCTGGTACTCGGGATAGTTGGTAATCAGCATGACGGGGATCGTCTGGAACCGCTCATCAGATTTCATCTGGCGGATAATATCCATGCCGTCGGTGTAGTCGGCATCGAGCTTGCGATTGATCAGTACCAGGTCATAGCTCGACTTACCCAGGAGATCGATTGTCTCCGGAGCAGTGGCTGAAGGAACGATCTCCACATCGAAGCTCGACTTCAGAAAATTCGTAATCTTGATCGTATCCGGCACACACTGGCCGACATTCAGTACGCGACGTGTCATAGGTCAAATCTTTAAGTGTTTGATGTTAGATATTTGTGAAATGCTGGCCAAGCTCATCTGGATGTTGAGAGTCAGCACAGAACAGACTCAGGATTGATACGGATCGTAGGGAGCACCGGCTAGACCTTCCTCAGGACGCGGGTCGACAGTACCCGGAGGTCGCGGGCCAATGTACTGATAATACTGGCACTGAATGCGGCCATTATAGAGCTTCCGACGACGATCTGCCCGGCGGCGGAAAAAGCGTTCAAAGCCCACATCGGCAGTTAAGACATAGATCGACCACGTCTTCAGCGGTGCAAAGGCATCGGCCATATCATCGTAAATGGCTTCTGCTGATTCTCGATCACCCAAACGCTCGCCATAAGGCGGGTTGGTGACAATCACGCCGTAATCGCGGGAATCTTTCAGTTCGAGCACATCCATTTGTGTGACATGCAGCATCCCCGCCACACCGGCCGCCCGGGCATGATCTTCGGTCAACTGGACAGCCTGGGGACTGATATCCGAGGCAAACAGCGGGTAAGTCGTCGGTTTGGAAATCTGGAGATCGCGCGCTTCCTCACGGGCTTTGAGCCAGTTTTCGACAGGCAGACGTTCCCAGCGTTCCGCCTGGAAGTTTCGATCCAATCCAGGGGCCCTGTTTTTGGCAATCAGTGCTGCTTCGATAGGAATCGTTCCACTGCCACAAAAAGGATCGAGAAAAGGGCGTTCCCGATTCCAGAAACTGAGCTGTACCAGTGCCGCCGCCAGAGTTTCTTTGAGAGGAGCAGCGCCCCCTTGCTTGCGATAGCCGCGTTTATGCAGACCAGGGCCTGAAGTGTCGATGGTCAACGTGACAACATCGCGCAGGATCGAGACATCGATGGGATATTCAAAGCCAGTTTCTTGAAACCAGTGCCGCTGACTGTTTCGCTTGCGGCTTTCCACAATCGCCTTTTTGACGAGACTTTGAACCGCTGGTGGATTGTGCAACAGCGATCGCACACAACTCCCTGTGACAGGAAATGCAGCATCTTCCGGGAGCCATTCATGCCATGGTAATGCTTTGGTCTGGTCGAAAAGTTCGTCAAAATCTTTGGCGACAAACTTCCCCATTTGCAGCAGCACGCGATCGGCAGAGCGCAGCCAGAGGTTAGTACGGGCGACAGCGAGCGCATCACCTTTGAAGGTAATTTTTCCATCTTCAATTTGCTGCTCGTGGTAGCCCAGGGCAGCCAGTTCTCGCGAGACAACAGCTTCGAGTCCGAAAGCCGTCGTGGCGATTAAATCCAGCGAATTCATAAAACTCTCAAAGAACATGTGTCAAAAAGCCGGGGGCCATGATCGACCCAAACAGCCAGTCTAGCAGATGAAGTCGGAGATGGGAATTTTGGGGAGTGTGGGATTTGGAGTTTGGGAGTTGGGCATTTGGTGTTTGGTGTTGGATCAGGTCTGCTGGTGACCGGTCTTTCTTACTCAAATACCCAATACCCAATACCCAATACCCAATACCCAATACCAAACACCTACTCCACATCCTGCTCAATCACCACCTCATACTCCCCCGAATTATTGGCAAGATCGTAGAAATGGTCGTTGATTCGCAGAAAGAGCACCGCATCGCGAGGAGCGGTCAGTCGGGCGATTTGACCTGCGGGAATGACTTCTGTGAATTCCACACCGTGGGCTGTGAGTGGCAGGTCAGGAATCCCCCACCAGGCCATGAGCCGTCCCAGCTTCTGGCCATTCGCATAATCCACCGAGATCCCTTGTGGTTGCGAAATCCACGGGCGAGTGGTGCGATTCAGCTCAACTTGTCCTTTGGCACGCAGACGAATCGTGGTGCCTTGAGGAACCAGCAGGCCCGTCGATTGCCAGCCCGCCTTCGCTGCAATCGAGCGTGTGACCGGTTGATCCGCCAGAGGTTCCATGGGGCGATGTAACGTCGTAGCCAAAGCGGTGTCATAACCAAAACAGATATCTGTCGAGAGCCGTAACCAATCGCTGGAAAGCCATGTCGTCGATGTCTGATCAGCCTGGCGGGCCACTTGGAGAAATTCCTCCAACGTTCGAGATGTTCGCAGCTTGGCGAAATCCGGCCCATACGTGGGATGCTGACTGCAAAACTGAATCCAGAGCCAGGCCCAGGCATAGTCGTCATTCGTAGAAAATTCGTGGGCGTCAATTGTGAGTAAATCAGCAAACGAACGTCCTTTTCCTGTAGCAAGATCTTCCTGAATCAGGCCAATCCGCCCCCAGCCAGAGAAATCTTCGGGCCTGCCGGGAAGCACTCCAAAATAGGGCTTGCCCGCTTCGTCGATATAGTTTGTGGCGTACCACTCGGCAATCCCTTCCTTAAACCCCACAGGTAAATCTTCACGCTCTCCAATCAAAGTCACCACGTGAGTAAGCTCATGCAGGAATAGATGCCTCAAGTAGTAAGGCGTGGCCTGCATTTTCATCCAGAACTCGCTGCCCCGATGCCGACCATGCAGAAAACCCGGCAAATCTTCTGGCAACAGCCCTGTCTCGCGGAAGCTCGTCATGTCGGACATGACATAGCCCGTCAGTTGCTGATTCTCGGGCCACTTGATGTAGAAATCATTCTGCAATCGTTGGAGCAGCGCTTCGCCCAGTTCGGGAAGTTTGGCAACTTCAGCTAGTGGAAGATCCGTCACAATGACGATGTGCGGCGAAGTGATCACCCGAAACCCCAGCGCTTCGAGTTCAGCGGGAGTTTTAGCCGGAGCGGGAAGAGTGGCCAGTTCTGGCCCCGCAGGCCGTGCAGCCATTTGCACACGGGGGTTCGATTCTCCGCCGGTCTGCGATGAAGCAAAAGCCTGAGGATCCGCGTCGGGGATGACCATCTCCGGCTCATCCTGCATGTTGCTGGCGATCTCTGCCGCTCGTCGCTGGGCGGCTTGATTGGTTTGGGAAGTCGTTGAGTTCTGGCTATCGGAACCTACCTGTGGTGACGCAGGGATGGCCACCTGACGATCTGCATTTTGATCGCCGGCAGGTTGACTGACTGCCGGCCGATCGCCGCAGCCCGAAATAATCAGTGAACAGCCTGCCAGAAAAAACAACCAGTGCCGCGGGGTCCGACCAAATTGAAGCCATAAGCCAGCTGAAAAAACATCGGCACGACTAGACATGGTGGATTTCCATCGGCAGCGCGCTGGATGTATCAGCAGTGTTCATGTCGGCGTTCATCTCGTCACAATTCATGTCACTTGAGTCGAACCATTCGTCGGCTGGGTCAAAAGGGGGTGAAACGATATTGATGATCGTGGCCTCACCCACAATTCGATGCCTCACCAGGGGTGGAATGGAAATCGCCAGCAGTTTCGTCAAAGGATAGCTCTGGCCATTCAGTTCAATCGTGGCGTGAGCCGCATGATCGAGGACAACATAAATCTCATGGTGTTCTCGATGGTAATGCGTACGGGCAGCTTTGGTGATTTGTGTGTAATGCACACTGACGCTGGTCCCTGCATCATGGCCAAAGGCCCTTTGGGCCCAGCCGCAAGGACAGGCGACAGCTTCGATTTCACTCAGCGAAATCATCTGGGGCATGGCGGCTGATGGTGAATCAGGCTGCAATTCAGTCATTCCCGTACTTTCTTCGTTTGGGAAGTTGTGGAGCCCCTGGCGAAGTCTCCTGACTGGCATTGCGACCATGACTCGCCGGCACCCAGCGGGCAAACGTCTCTTTCGCGTCCCGCAAAGCTTCGGCAGTGGGAGGCTGCCTCGGCCCGGTGGATTCCGGAGTGATGCGATGCATCTTTTTCAGTTCGTAAGTGACTTTGGCCTTTTGCGAACGATAAATCCACAACGATGACAACATCCGCTCACTCACCGGACGATCCGTCGCCACCACAAACCGATAACACATCCAGCCGATCAGCGAAAAGACAAACAGACATATCCCCAGCGGAATCAGCACCTGATCGGAAGAGGTGAGCACAATGGTCGAACAGGCGACCAATCCACAGATGATGACAAAAGTGACGGCCAGCAAAGAGACCGCACTTCGTGCCGCCGACGAATCACGCTGGATCGGTTTCATAGGTAGTCACTTTCTGCAGGCACATCCCACGTGAGAGACCAATGAATTCGACCGAAATTACAGGACAAATACCAGAGGAAGTTCACCACAGACCAGAATCTGTGATCTGGTGCTCATTGGAGCAACGTATGAAAAGGGCCCACTCGATTCAGATTGTATCGCTCATACCGTCCATGTTCGAGGCCTGCTAACGACCACGCTTGAGGGTGTAGAGCGGGCCATAGCCAAAAGGTTTCTGACACTTGGGGCACTTGGCGGATTTGATCGACGCCGGTGTTTTGTCGCCAATTTTCTCTTTTTTGCGACCATTCTCCGAGACGACCAGACCACAACTCTGGCAGCGGTAGCCTGAGACTTCGAGAGTGAAGTCTTTGTCGGTCTGATAATACGCCAGGTGCTGAAGTTCAAAGACCGGTGTCTCGAGATAGTGGCACGCCAAAGTGGACTGTTCACTCTGGAGAGGAATGCCAGTTCCTTCGGCAAAGTTCGTCCAACTGGTCCCTTCCCGTATCGCCTTAGCCAGAGTGCGAAACTGACTTAATGAAAACGAGAGAAACTTTTGCGGCGTACCTTCTTCACCCGAGATCAATTCAAGAACAATGCGTCCTTCACCAAAGACAGCCAAATTCTGGAGCGATTCATTTCCTCCAGCAATTGTGGGTTGGACAATCGCCATCGACTCAGCAGCAACGGGCACGACGGTGATCGTGGCTGGACTGAGATCGGTCTCGTCTCTTTTGGCCATCAGTCGAGATTTGAGAGCTGCTCGAAACTCGGGGATCTTCTTCGCTGTTGGCTTGAGCAAAGTCCCCTTGGGCCATTCCAGGAGCACCAGTGCCTGAGGATCAATCGCCAGATCAATCAGCGAAAAGTCTTTGGCATGTGCGGCTGCTTTGAGCTTCAGTTTCCCCCTGGCAATCGTGTGCAGTGCCACATCCTGAATGATGTGGACGAACTTGCCCACTGCTTCCAGATTGATGGGCGGATCAAGTGGAATTTCTTCCTCAGCGCCGGCATTGGTCGTTTTGCGTAAGGGAACAACCAGCTTCGCACCGCATTTGGGGCACTTGCCAACTTTACCACGATGATGATCCATCACACGGACTTTACACCCAGCCTCGCAAGTGGTCACAAAACCTTTCTTGCGCGGTTTGAGTGCCAGTTCCTGCTCTTCCTTCTCTTCCGAGAGAGCGATATGCAGAAGCAGATCATCTTCGGACATCTCTTCAGCGGGATGACTGGCATCGCTCACTTCGGGCGTGCCGATCAACTCTTCCTGTGGAGAAGTTTCAGCCCCACTCCCATCGACTGGCATCATGGGAATCGTTTCGATCGACTCTTCCATCGTCGATCCAACAACCGATTCCGGCTCCAGGCGTGGAATTTCACTTAGGGCAAAAGTATCCCCTGAGGTCTCATTCACCTGGGGGAAAGCCATGGGTGGCGGCTCAATGGCCATCGTGGCTTCAGTCAGGAAGATATCGCCAGAAAGTTCAAAATCGTCTTCATCATCCTCAGCACTGAGATCCGTCCCGGTGGCATCTGCCAGGGGCTGATCTGAGATGTCAGGACTGGCTCCAGCCTCTACGCCGTGCCCATTCCTTTGAGCATAGTAAGCTGCTAATTGAGCGTTTTTGTCGATCTCGGAAAGCGAGGCGGGCGTATGAGGTTCGGCCTTCAGCATCGAACGGGATTGCGGATTGCGATCCGTTGGCGTTGCCGGCGAGCGTTGATCGCTCTGTCGTTCATCAAAGGCGGCTTGAATATCCGCTCGCAGGAAGACTCCACAATTCCAGCACCGCACCAGGCCACTACGAACCGCTTCACCACAATTGTGGCAACTCCCCAGATCTTCAATCACAGCCTCGTCGGTCGGCAAAGGCTGAATCGCCAGCTCTTCAGCCCGCTCTCGATCAAACACATGATGGCAGCGATGGCACTCAACGGTGTCATCGAGCAGCAATGTGCCACAGCCGGGACAGGGAGAAATTCCAATCGACATAAGCGACTCGCAGATCTTGCGTGCCAAGTAGATTGACAGGCAATCGACCCAGAGAGGGAACTGAAAGGTGAACACATCAATATGCGTACAATAAGCGATGCACAAATCCCCAAAATACCCGCAATGTGCTTCGCTTCCCACTCCAGATTATCGAGTGCAGCGGCTTTTTCGGGTTTTTCAGGCAGGTTAAGCAGTCCATTCCGGAGATGACGAAATGGATTCGCATTTACCGAAAATGTCGTTCTCGCCACGAAATTGAGATTGATGGCAGAAAGAATCTGGCAGCACGCCAATTAGTCAAAAAGATAACTGACAGATTCATTTCTATGAATTCGGCGAATGGCTTCACCCAGCAGTGGTGCCACAGAAACCTGCCTGAGATTCGGGAGCTTCTGCTCAGGTGTCAGCGGCAGGCTGTTCGTAACGACAATTTCTTTGATCGGTGCTTCGACCAGCCTCTGAGCGGCCTGACCACACATAATCGCATGTGTCGCTCCCACATAGATCTCGGCGGCTTCATGCTGGGCGACAACTTTCACGGCACCCACCATCGAGCCAGCCGTCGTGATCATATCGTCGAAAATAATGCAGGTTTTCCCGGCAATCGGGCCACCAATCAGGTTCTCCTGACGAGTTTCAAAGGCGTTCGAGCGACGTTTATCCACAATCGCAAACGAGCCACCCAGGTGCTCGACATGCTGCAAAGACCGCTTAATGCTCCCCTCGTCCGGGCTCACAATCACCAGATTCGACTTCGGTAGATTCAGTGAACGAAAGTATTCATCAAGAATCGGTGCTGCGTAAAGGTGATCGACGGGGCAGTCAAAAAATCCCTGAATCTGAGCCGCATGGAGATCCATGGTCAGAACACGATCAGCCCCGGCTTTCGTAATGAGATTGGCGACCAGTTTGGCCGTAATGGGAACACGCCCCATATCTTTGCGGTCTTGCCGGGCATAGCCAAAATAAGGGATCACAGCCGTCACACGGGCAGCACTGGCCCGTTTGCAGGTGTCAATCAGAACGAGCAGTTCCATGAGGTTGTCATTGACTGCCGGCCCCGTGGGCTGGACGAGAAAGACATCCGCCCCGCGGACGTTCTGGTACAGCCGGCAAGAGATTTCACCATCCGGAAAGTTACTGAGTTCGACAGCCCCCAGGTTGATTCCCAGATAGCTGGCGATTTCGTGGCCGAGTTTCGGGTGAGCTCTGCCACTGAGCAGGCAGAGTTGGTCGTACATCGCCACAGATCAGTCCTCGGTGAAGCCTCGGGATGGAACAACTCAGATTTCAACGTTCGTCAGCACGCGTTGCAAGTGGACGACCACCAGCCTGCCAGCCTAAGAGACTTCAAAATTTGCCTCGTCTCTTTTCGAGACACCTTACTCAGCATTTTCTGCAGATGAATCGACAGGAGCCGGCGCGATGGGAGCCTCTGCGTCAGACGATGTTTTCCTGGCCAGGTAAGCCGCTTCCGCCTCTGCGTCTTCTTCCGCCTGTTTGAGACGATCAAGAATCTCGATGATCTGTTTGGTCAGTACGGGAAGTCCTTTACCCGTCATCGCCGAAATCTGCAGGACGGGTTTGCCAATCCGCTCTTCAAGCAGCTCTTTAGCAGCATCGGCATCCAGCAGTTCCGACTTGCTGATGACCACAATTTCAGGTCTTTGGGCCAGATCGTCATCGTAAAGCCGCAACTCTTCGCGGATCTGCAGATAGTTCTCGATCGGGTCCGTTTGGTCATCCGGATTGGGTTCAACGAGATGTACGAGCACGCGAGTCCGCTCGACGTGCCTTAAAAATTCGTGACCCAGCCCCACTCCGGCATGGGCTCCTTCAATCAGCCCGGGAATATCAGCCATCACGAATTGCCGCTCGTAACCCACGCGCACAATCCCAAGATTCGGGTGTTTCGTTGTGAACGGGTAGTTGGCAATTTCCGGAGTCGCCCGTGTCATCCGCGAAAGAAGCGTCGATTTACCGGCATTGGGCTTTCCAATCAGTCCCACATCGGCGACGACTTTCAATTCCAGCAGCAGCTCACGTTTTTCACCAGGTTCACCCGGCCCGAATTCGCGCGGGGCGCGGTTCGTCGATGACATGAAACGCGTGTTGCCATAGCCCCCTTCGCCCCCTTTGGCGACGATCACCGTATCACCATGATCGGTCAGATCACGCAGGACGAAGCCACGCTGAGAATCACGCAGAATCGTTCCCATCGGCACACGAATGACAAGATCTTCGCCATCTTTACCCGTCTTGAGCGAACTGGTCCCGGGATTCCCATTGCTGGCAAACCAATGACGAATTCCGACCAGGTGCACGAGGCTGTCAACATTTTCATCGGCGATAATCACGACGTGCCCGCCGCGACCACCATCACCACCATCGGGGCCGCCTCGAGGGACGTGCGCTTCCCGCCGGAAGCTGGAACATCCGGGGCCACCATCGCCCCCTTTGCAGGTAATTTCAATTTGATCGACAAACATGAGAGAAAACTGCCATTCTGGACGCGGAAGCGAATTCGATTAGAGGTCACCAGCGGGATATTGGGTAACGATCTGCAATTTAAGGATGATTTTCAAAGATCAGTTCGCGAGCTTCGAAGACGGGCCCTTCGACACAGGTGCGTCGGTAATCCCAGCTTTCCTCACCGGAAGGAGTCGTTTCCCGGATTTTGGCGACACAACTGAAGCAGGCCCCAAAGCCGCAAGCCATGGGAGTCTCTAAAGATAACCAACAGGTGGCGTTGTACGACAGTGCCAGTTTCTGCACAGCTTTGAGCATCGGTTCTGGCCCGCAAGCATAGATGGTCACGGGCTCACCAGGAGTTTTGAGATGTTCTTCAAGTAACTGAGTGACATAGCCACGGTGCCCTTGAGAACCATCATCGGTGGCCAGTTCAACCTTCAGGCCGGGAACACTTTGGAAGTCGTCGACACCCGCCAGAAACTCAGCATTCCTCGCTCCGTAACAAAGTGTGACGGAACTGGACCTAACCACTTTTCGCGGATTCTGCTGGGGATAAGTCTGTACGCCGAGAGCTTCGCGGGCGAGTGCCAGAAAGGGCGTTTGCCCAATCCCACCCGCAACGAAAACCAGCCGCCCGCCCGGTGATGCCGGAAAGCCGTTGCCGAGTGGCCCCCAGATTTCCACTTCATCTCCCGCTTGAAGCTGAGCCAGTCGACCCGTCATTTTACCCACGACAACGTAGCCGAACTCCAATCCGACAAGATGTCCGTCTTCATCCCTGCAGATATCAAACAGCGCAAAGGGTCGGCCCAGAAGCGGATCGTTCTCTCCCGGGATTTTCACCATGAAGAACTGCCCAGGAGTGATCCTGGTCGCCAGCTCAACACAATCGAGCCGCAGGCGAAATGTATTTTTCGCGATCGCCTCGTGCAGCAGCACGCGCGCCTTCTGCTGGACGGCAGACATCACCTGTCCTGGCAGCCCAAGGGAAGGGATGTGACAAGCCGAAGCAGAGGTTTCAGTAGGGCTGGAGGGCATGCTCGGGACGTCTGATTTCTAGGGCTTCTGAATGATTGAAAAAACTCAAGATGCTGCGGGTGAGTATTGGCCACGGCTCGCGTTTGCTCCACGCACGTTCCCCGCCTAATCACTTCGCTTGCGACTCGATGAACTCGACGACTTCTTGTTTCGAGCGCTGGTTGATGAGCGCCCCGCCGTTGTCGCTTTTCGAGATCCCGGAAACTTGGCAGAGGTCTTCTTGCGAACCACTTTTTCGGGAGTCGCTTCAGCAGCAGTCTCTTTATTGGCCGATCGATGTGCGATGACGTGATCTTTTGTCCGCGGGACTCGTCGGCCACTCTTCAGCAGGCTCAGTGGGGGTGGATTGACCGATTCGTCTCCATCGGCAGCGTCGTTGCCCCGTACATTCTGTGGGAAGTTCAGGCGAGGTGCTGCCCCTCTGAGCTTTTTGCTCGAAATCACCGAACCTTCACCATCCAGCACACGCCGCTTCAATCGCGTGCTGCCATCGTCCATCACTGGCGGGTTATCGTTGGTGGCCAACTGGCGAGCCGTCGTCCTGCTGCCCGGACGTCCCTTGGAAAAACCTCCCGAAGTACGCGACGCAGGCTTTTGCCGAACATCTGAAGCCGCTGAGCTTTTCCCAGTACGACGCGCTGTCGATCCCTCTGAAGAACGAGTTCCAACTGGCGAACGGGAATCTTCTCGACGCTTGGGGCTGGCCTCAGGTGAGTTTAATACCTGTGATTTCAACGCTTTTGAACTTCCCAGGCGTTTGAGTTTCGAGCCCGGAATGGTAAGTGGTTCCAGTCCCGTCGCTGGTAATGCCGTACGCTCCAGTCCGGCGCGAGGCGTGGCACCTGCACTTCCTGCACGAGACGACGAGGCTTTCGTTGATGCTCCCGCTGAAGTCGCTTTACCAGCATCGCGGGTACGCTGCGGCTTGCGGGGAGCCGGTTCCTTCCACTTGCCTGTGATGACATCCTGCAGCTTGCTGAGTTCTTCTTCCGAGAGCTTGCGATGCGCCCCGCGTTCGAGATCACCCAATTTGATCGGGCCAAAGTGAGTCCGTTTGAGCTTCATCACCTTATGCCCCACACGGGCCAGCAACCGGCGGATTTCCCGGTTCTGTCCTTCACGCATGGTAATTTCAAGCACTGTCGCCGACCCTTGCGACTTCACCCGGTTCACACTCGACATACGGAAGCGGCCTTCCGCGAAGTACAACCCTTCGAGAAGCTGATTGATTGCCTCAGTCGAAGGATTACCCGCCACCACAGCGCGATAGATCCGCGGAATGCCAAACTTGGGATGCGTAAGCCTCTCAGCAAGATCGCCATCGTTGGTGACAATCAGCAGACCTTCAGTCCCATCGTCCAACCGGCCCACCGTAAAGAGCCGACCGACATTCGGCGGGAAGCAATCGATCACCCGAGTTCGGCCCGCAGGATCAGAATTTGTACACAGCACACCTGCTGGCTTGTGGAACAGAAAGTAACGCTTTTCTTCCACGCGCAGCTTTTCGCCATCGACCGCGACCTTCTGGCGGGAAAGATCGACACGCACCCCCAGTTCCTTCGCCACGACACCATCAATCGTCACGCGGCCCATTTCGATATATTCTTCGCAGGCTCGGCGTGACCCATACCCGGCACTTGCCAGAACCTTCTGCAGACGTTCGCCCGCAGAGGCCTCGCCCGGTTGATCCGGATGGGCTGATTTGGAACCCTGATTTCGTGAAGAAGTGACCAGAGATGTTGTGCGGCGGGGAGGTCGAGAACGTTTCATTTGGTATCTGCCAGTATTGAGAAGTCCCCCAGTTTAGCAGACGACATCGCGAAAGAGTAACCAGTTTCTCGATTGTTCCCGCCCACCACTGCTCCAGTCCAAGGCGACCACACAACCCGCCAGACAATCGCTGAAGTTGTCGGGAACCTCACAAAGCCAGCAAAAGTATGATTCAGTGGTGCAAAACTTTGTGGTGGCTAGACTTTTGAGAAGTTCGAGCAGAGGCATGCTATGCTCTCGTGCCTGATTCGTCTCATGTCATCCGCCGAAGGATGTGAGCCGGAACATCCCACAGGCTGGGTTTTCCCTAGCCTCCATACGACCGACTGAACTTCGCTGATCAATCTGCCATAACACATTATTTGAATAAGGTTTACGTAAATGGAAGCCGTTGACATCCTCTCCCGCTGGACACATATCGGAACCGCCGTCGTGATTATCGGGGGGAGTGTCTTTTTGCGATTTGTGATCTATCCGGTGGTTAGCAAATTGCCCGAAGATCAGCATCTCGCCTTAAGGTCAGCCATTATTTCCCGATGGAAGATGTTTGTACACGTGGGGATTGTGCTCTTTCTGGTGAGCGGTTTTTATAATTACCTCAAAGGGAGACCTGACCGCGAGGGACAGACGATTTATCATATGCTGATGGGCACCAAGATGCTGCTGGCCTTTGGCCTGTTTTTCCTTTCTTCGCTGTTAGTGGGACGCTCTGGACTGGCCGAAAAAGTACGCACACGCATGGCTTACTGGCAGACGGTGGGCATTGTCCTGGGCGCCATCATCATTGGCATTTCGGGCTATGTGAAAGTCGCCGTCCCTCCAAAACCACCAGCCCCAACACCCAGCACAGCCGAAGTTCAAGCCACCAAGTCGAGTGCTGCAGATGCCCAGCCCGCAACCATCCCTGCCACTCCTGCTGAACCAACCAAGTCAGAATAATTCCGATTCAAGGATTTCCCAGCCACAGCACGCCTCATCCCATGCGGGCTGTGTACTCCCAACTCCCAACTACCGTTAAAAGATTCGAAAATTTGCAATGATCTGAGATCGTGGACTTCTCGTTCCAGAGGGCAGGTTCGATAAAGAGCTTCCCCAAATTCTGGAAATGGCGATGTCCACGACTCAACCTTCAAGTCGATATTCAGAACCTTCTGCCGAAACCGCTGGCATGATGGAACTCGGGCTGATTATTGCAGCCTCGGTCATTTTTCCACCCATCTTGCTCTTCGGGTTCATCATCGTGGGCCCGCGCGAAGAAGTCGTGGTCTTGCGGTTTGGCAAATATCTGACCACGCTGCGCAGCGAAGGGATCCGCTGGATTCATCCTGTCGGCAGGTCACTTCAAAGAATCTCTACCCGCGATACCACCTACAATCTGACGACCGAAACCGTGGTCGAAAAAAACGGCAACCCGGTGCTGATCAGTGCAGTGGTCGTATATCGTGTCGAAGACACCATCAAGGCCGCTCTGCATGTGACCGATTACCACCGCTTTCTGGGAGATCAGGCCGGGGCCGTGGTCAAGCGGGTCAGTTCGCTCTTCCCTTACGAATCGAGCGATCCCGCCATCCCGTGCCTGAAAAAAGAAAGCGAAATTGTCAGTCAGGCTTTTGTGGCAGAACTGCAGGATGCCGTAAATCCAGCGGGAATTCGCGTGCTGATGGTGCGACTCAACGACCTGACTTACGCTCCCGAAATTGCTCAATCGATGCTGATGCGTCAGCAGGCCATGGCTCTGATCGACGCCCGCAAGACGATTGTCGAAGGGGCGGTCGAAATCGTTAAAGATGCCGTAACGAGACTGCGAGACAGCGGCTTCGAACTCTCGGAATCCGACCGGGATCAGCTCATTTCCAACCTGCTGGTCGTGCTCTGCAGCGGCGAGCGAACTCAACCCGTACTGGCTGTGCATGCCGGCGGCAGAAAACATGCTCCCGGCACAGGCTCCTCCACCACCGAGTCATGAGCACATCACAACTTCCGTATCGAAGGGTGGCCCGGCGTTGGGTGGCACGACTCTGGAGACCCAAAGTCAAAACACTGCGGACGGGCGTGGTCTTTACCGGGGTGGTTGGGGTCGGATGTCTTCATCCGCCCCCAGTTCGAGGACGCTGCCGGCACAAATGCATCCGCGATATGCATTCACGACTTGAGCACATCCGCCATAAACAATCAGATTCAAACAATCTGGGGGCAAACGAGGACGTTTGACCCCAGCCACACGTCAGAGTCAGCAACTTCGAACCAGCATGCTTTTCTGAACTTTCAACGTGCTGTTGATTTCTGATTAGCATAGAATTCAGTCTACCAGCAAATTTCAAATCATTACCAGCCTGCCCAAACTCATGGCGATACCATTCGCCATGCCGGCTATCGACTTCTTGTGAAATGATCACTGACGATGAATCAACCACTCCCGAAATCTGATGGATCAAACCTGGGTACTATGGCTCGCCGCCAGTGGCTGGCCCAAGCCGGGAATGGATTCGGAAGTCTGGCCCTGGCTCATCTGCTGACAGGCTCGACATCAGGTTTATCGTTTGGGGCAGAACCTGCGGCAACACATCAGCCGCATTTCGCTCCCAAAGCCAAGCGGGTCATTTACCTGTTTCAAAGTGGCGGGCCCTCGCAACTGGAGACCTTCGACTATAAGCCTCTGCTCAACGATCGCTTTGGAGAAGCTTTGCCGGATTCTGTCCGTCAAGGCCAGCGATTG
>JAIXUU010000145.1 GCA_027483405.1 Planctomyces sp.
AGCGTCAGCAACCAGTATCGCTGGAGCATCTCCTGTTCAAGATGAGGTCTTGTAAAACGTCTTCTGGCGAGTTCGGCATACGCCTTTTCATATTCACCCGCCTTCGCCAGTTGCCACGGATCGACATCTCGGTGAACCTGCCGCCGATGCTGGGATTTCTGAGCGGATGTTTCATGTCCCGCGTCGTCATGTTCAGAAGTCTCGACCGAATGATCGTCGGTGGAGATAGCGTCATCTTCGACGGACTTCTCATCCGCTGTATTCTCATCCGCTGTATGAAGATGATTCCATATCAGATGGGCTACGGCGGCAGTGTCGGCATCGGCATCGGCGTAATGCTGTAAAGTTTCATACGCCTGCCTGACCTTTTGAAATGCTTCCGGTGCCGATTCGGGGCGATATCGTTTAATTAACCGCGAGTAAGCCAGCTTCAACTCTTTCTTGGTAAACGATCTTTCCAATCCCAGAATCCGCCAGGGATCTTGAGGCCATCGGGAAACATCGTCCGGTAAAGAGTCCATATCCATCTATGTTTTCAATTGAATTGTTGTGAACCGTCTTGATACGTTCGGCTGAAAATATATACACCTTCGTTCAGTCTTCGCAGATCATTGTTCATCACGCGATAATCATTGACGAAATCCCTTGAGCATCGGCTAGCGATTGATCAATACGGAAATCAGACTGATGACAAACAGGATCGCGGTGATCAGGCAGCCCCATTGATCAAAAAACGAAGCTTTTTGGGGTGTGACCCACTGTAGCCCGGTATCTTTCTCTGCCAGATCTGGAAAGTGCATGCGGTACCAGTAGTGAGGATCCTGGATGTTGAGTAACTCCTGAAACCAGTTGCCTCCCAGAGAAGCCAGCCTGGGGTCTTGTCTTTTCAACATCTGGGCAGCTGCATTCCATTCGTTGGCTCGATCGAGAAGGATCACGATTTTCTCTCGATAGAAATGTCCCTTTTCGGTAGGCCAGGTGGTATAGGATCGGAGAATACAATCCCCCAGATATCGCTGATACTCTGTTCCCAGATGATCCACATTCAGGCTGAGATTCAGCCCACGCTCCAGATGGTTCAGCAGTCGTTTCAGTCGCGGATGGGGTTCGCACAAGGGCTTGAGTCTCTCATACTCATGCTTTCTCAATTGCGGTGGAAGGCTATAGTAGCGGTTGTAAAATCTACGCAGGATCTGCTCGGTCTCTTTCTCTGTGAGTTGCTGCGAATGTGCCAGGTCTGCGGCGGTCCATAATGTCTCCGGCCCACCCGCCAGATATTTCACGGCTCGGTCAAAATCGGCATGCCCTTCAAAATCGGCGGTTTCCAGAGTTTTTAAGGCCCGGGCCTGGCAGGCAGTGGCATCGAGGGAGGGTTCCAGATCAAGATAATTTCTCGCCCAGGCTCGATGATGCTCTTCCACCTGCAGGCTCTTACTCGTCGGATGGAGAGGTTCCGTAGTCACCTTGTTCGCCTTCAAAGGAATCGAATGCCTTGAGAAATGCTCCCAGTTCTTCAGCAAAGAGTTTGATCTGTGCCTGATCCTGAGATTCCAGTACCTCTTCAAACCCGGTGATCAGTTGATCCAGGCGGTTTCGCTCACGATGGGGAAGCTCCATATAGAGTCGTTCGGCCCATTTGAGCAGTAGCCGGTTCTCTTCTTCATCGCGAGGATGAGCCTTTAAAGCCTGCATCTTATCGAGAGCCGTTTTCATCTGACTTTCGCTCAGATTTTTCATATGGCGGGTAAAGACCTGAGTGGCCCGCTTTTGTGTCTTCACAATCACCGCTTCGGCTTCGAGAATGCCATTGAGGTCATAAGTGAATCGAATATCAATCTCCTGTCCCGGTGGGCCGGGGGGAATACCAGTGACTTCGAAAGAACCCAAAAGCTGGTTGTCTTTGACCAATCGGGATTCACCCTGATAGACCGAAACATTCACTTTGGACTGATTGGCCACACGGGTGGCCACGCGTTCGACCCGGCTGACAGGAATGGTTGTATTACGATTGATGATCGGCAGATAATAACCATCCCGATCTTCGCCACCAATTTCACGACAGATCTCCACCCCCATAGTAAATGGGGCGACATCGGTCACGACAATTTCGGAAAGGCTCTCATGCCGATCGAGAATTCCGGCGTTGACGGCAGCACCTAAAGCGACCACTTCATCGGGATTGATGGTGCAGCGTGTGGGCCTTTCAAACAGTTCTTCGATACGTCTGATAAGACTCGGCATGCGTGACGCGCCACCGGCCAGAATGACTTCGTCGATCTCTTGCCGCTTCAGCCCGGCATCGCCCAGCGCCCTGCGAATCGGGCTCAAAATACGATCCAGCGTTGGTTTCGTCCAGAGGTCGAATGTTTCCCGTGTGATTGCATAACGCGGTGCATCGGGTTCGATTTCTCCCTGACTGTTCGGCAGGCGAACTTCTGTTGACGCTTCATTTGTCAACCGGCGTTTGGCCTGTTCGCATTCCCGACGTAAGCGAGAAACTCGCAGTGGCTCCTGCATCTCGGTGTGTTCGAACTTCATCCCGGCCTGATTGAGAATCTGGGAGACACAGGCGTCAGTGAAATCTTCTCCACCTAAAAAGATTTCGCCGGCTGAAGCACGGATTTCGAGCACACCTTCAAACATTTCGACAATCGAAACGTCGAACGTACCGCCACCTAAATCGATGATCACGGCTGTCTTTTGAGAATCGGCTTCGTGGAGACCATACGCTATGGCTGCAGCCGTGGGCTCGTTGACAATCCGCTCAACCTTGAGACCGGCCATCTGACCGGCAGCAATCGTCGCTCGCCTCTGCTCTTCATTAAAGTAGGCAGGGACGGTAATCACAGCCGACGTTACGGCTTCGCCCAGATAATGCTCGGCATCAGCGACCAGCGATCGAAGCACACAACTGGACAGGTCGATCGCCGACATTTTGCGGCCAGCCAGAGTCACGCTCCAGTCACTTCCCATGTAGCGTTTGAAAACACTCGCGCAACGATCCGGATGCGAGACCTGATATTCTTTGGCCGTCATCCCAACCAGCAGATGATCACCCTCGACACCGACGACAGAAGGAGTCAGTTTCTGGCCGAGAGAATTCGGGATGAGCTTCGGGCCATCTGCTTCCATAATGGCGATGAGCGAATTGGTTGTTCCCAGATCAATGCCAACAATGCGACTCATATCGTCTCTATCTGATCCTGTCTGTACTCACCACAGCCTTGAATCTCACGAGATTCTGCGGCAAAGGACACACCGGCAGGCAACAGGTTCCAGAAGAAACCGTGTCCCAAAGTCGACTGGCGACTGCCCCTGCGCCCACTTGTTACTTGAGGCTAATCTTCAGAGAACGGTCGTCGCAAGACGCTTTTGATTACTCCGGCCTGGAAGTTGAACATCAGCGATTTTGAATGCATGGGAGCAATAGAATCGACCTGTGAACTCCAGCGGTATGACGGGATGCGGTCGAGATCAGGCAGTCCATTCAAAAGAGTGGAGTTCTTCGCCCTGCCTGTTGAT
>JAIXUU010000455.1 GCA_027483405.1 Planctomyces sp.
ATCAGTGCGATCAAAACAGCCATCGCCCAAGGCTATCGAGTGACGACGAATACGACGGTCTATAACAACGCCCAGCCCGAAGCCTTGCGGGAAATGTTCGATACTCTGGCCGATCTTGGTGTCGAAGGGATGATGCTCTCCCCAGGGTACCAATACGAGAAAGCCCCCATTCAAACGTTGTTCCTGCAACGACAGCAGACGGTTTCGCTCTTCCGCAAGCTCTTTTGGAATGCCAAAAAGCGGTGGAAATTCAACCTTTCACCACTCTTTATCGAGTTTCTGCAAGGTGCCTGGAATCTGGAATGCACACCGTGGGGGAGCCCCACGTACAACCTCTTTGGCTGGCAGAAGCCCTGCTATCTGATGAATGAAGGCTACACCAAGACCTTTAAAGAACTCATGGAAACCACTCACTGGCCCGATTATGGCCGCGCCAGTGGCAACCCCAAATGTGCCAACTGTATGGTTCACTGCGGCTACGAACCCACAGCCGTCGCACAGACATTCGGCAGCTGGAACGGCTTGTATCACACAGCCATCCGTACCTTTTTCGGCCCCCGGCAAAAGAATCTGCCGCCACTCGATGAACCCCCTTCGAGTGCTGATTCAGGGTCGGAAACTCGCCATCCTCTGGGAGAGTTCGTCGCGTTATCGCCAATTGGTAATGCGTCATCTTCAGGATCTTCATCGAGATCCAGCGAACTGGCGGGTGTGGCCTCGTGCCAGTTGAATGGTTCGCCAGCAGCGGCCTCTTAAAGCTTTCACACCTGAACTCTCACTCGCCAATCTCTCAGAAGTTGCCCCCATGCCGCTCATTCCGGTGAGTGATCTGCTCGACAAAAACCTGGATGTCTATCGCGATGTGAAAGCTCAGAACGCGATGCGACATGGCAAGTACTTCATTGTCGAGGGTGTGCGTACTGTCGAAAGATTATTGGCCAGTAAGTTTGAGACAGCGTCGATTCTTCTCACTCAGGAAAAAGTCGCCGCCTGGGCAGAGCACATTCCGCCCCGGATTCCCGTCTACATCATGCCGACCGAGATGGCCTCTCAACTGATTGGCTTTCATCTGCATGTAGGAGTCATGGCTTGTGGTCTGCGGCGAAGGACGGCTTCTCTGGAACAACTCCTGGGGCTTCCCGAACCTCCCAAAGATCAACGACTGGCCACAACAACCTCTGTGGAGAAGTACCACGAGCTAACTGCCTTCCAAAAGCCGCTTTTCGTCGTTTGCCCGAATTGCGACAACCCGGAAAATCTGGGTGCCATCATTCGCATTGCCAGTGCGTTTCGAGCGACAGGTCTCTTATTGGGCAACGCCTGTTGTGACCCGTTTTCCCGGCGGGTCATTCGTGTTTCGATGGGCAATATCTTTGGCCTGACGATTCGCGAAAGCCGCCATTTAGAACATGATCTGCAGCGTCTTAAAACTGAGTTCGGGTTTGAAACGATGGGAGCAATTCTCTCAGAATCGGCTGTCTCCCTGAAGAACGTCCAGCGGCCCCATCGCCTCGCACTGCTGCTCGGGAATGAAGCTGAGGGGTTAACGACTGAGTGGATTGACCAATGCGATCATCTGGTCACGATCCCCATGCCTCCCGATGTGGACAGCCTCAATGTCGCTGTCGCTGCCGGAATTTTTCTCTACCAGCTCACCGACTGAAACCTCTTACTCCCAAATACCAAACACCAAACACCAAAACAAAAAAACACGTCCCTCTTTCGAGAGACGTGCTTGATTTCCCATCGTTGCCGTCTGTTCAGAACGACTTCGATTACCGGAGGAGCTGGGCGATGGTGCTGGGCCCCTGATTGGCAATCGACAGCACCGAGATACCAGCCTGTACCAGAACCTGAGCCTTCTGCAGGTTGGCTGTTTCAGCAGCAAAGTCGGTATCGACAATCTCGCTGCGGGCAGCAGAAATGTTTTCCAGTGCCACACCCAACGTCGAGATGTTGGTATCGATCACGTTCGACTGCACAGCACCAATCTGAGATCGGAGAGTCGTCACTCGTTCGAGCGATTCATCGATGATGCTCACAAGGTCTTCGTAAGAGATCTTCGGGCCCGAACCATCGAGGCTCTTGCGAACGTCTTCGAGGCTCTTGCCACCGCCGGAACCCAGTTCAGACAGCTTGCCAGTGATACCACCCAGGCGAGAGGTGTTGACCGCTTCAATCCCCAGGCCAATCTGACCGGCGGATGTGGCCTGTTCACCAATCTGGAAGAGTGCACCACCACCGACGATGTTCAAAGTCGCTGTGGCGTTAGCTTCGTTGGAATCGGTCGCAAAGGTGAGCGAAGCAGCGACGCTGGCAGTGCGGAAGCTGGCCTTGAGACCATCACCACGGGCTGCCTGGCCGTTGATTGTCACGCCGATATCAGCACCAAAATCGCGAGTTGTATAAGTCGTATCGTTCTTGCCTGTCGTCTGGAAGCTGCCAGACAAGGCCGTCACGTTAACCTTCGCTGACGAGCCGTACTCGGAACTTTCAAGAATGATATCGCCATTGGTCAAGCTCAGAGCGGTGCTCGCGACATCATCACCCAGCGATGTTGAGTCGCCACGTGTCGAAGCCAGCAGCACTTCCGAAGCATCTTCATCATCATTGATCAGAGTCGCGATGTCAGCGAGAGTCGAGGTCACGACACCGTTAGCATCTGTGGCTGCGGTAATCGTAATGACCTGGTTGCCATCGTTATCTGCTGCACCAACGCTGACACCCAGTGTCTGGCTGTTGCCAGTGGCATCGACCACGACACTCAATGTGCCGCTGGTTCCGACAGTGCGGTTATCTCCCAGCCGCAGGATGCCCTGATCAGTACCACCTGTGAGCGTATCAGCGGCTTCAGCAGCCTGCACACCCGAACCGTCGCCACTGGCCACACCCGTGACAAGCGAACTGGCGGTCGTATCACCAGCGATAATGGCGACCACATCATCAGCGGTGGCACTGACAGCACCGTTGGCGTTGGTTCCCAAAGTCACGGTGATGGTACGGTTTGTTGTTCCTGTAACAGCCACTGATGTCGCCACGTTGTTACCTGAACCGGCCACGTAAGTGACCGAAACAGTACCACCCAGCGAAGCATTCGTTCCAAGCTCGGCAGTCGCTCGGGCATCGGTGAAGGTCACCACACCGTTGGCGCCTGAGCCTTTAGTTGCGGTATTGGCAACAGCATCCACTGTCAGCTCAAAACCACCGACTACTGTGGCCACAACACCGGTGGTGTCCGCAACGTCGTTGATCGCGTCAGCAATGTTGGTCACTGTGCTGCTGCCACCCAGTGAAATCGCCTGATTACCGTTAGAACCGCCAATTTCCACAGTGGCGGCTGAAGTCAAAGCCCCGCCGCTATATCGCAGCGATGCCTTCTCGGCGGCACTGTTGACTGTCGCATTCAAGGCAATGCTGGTGCGTGAGCCGAAGACAGCCTGGTTCACCTGGAAATCACTGAATTTGTTCAAATCGCCAACGGAAACCGATGTCTGGAAGCCTTTGCTGCCGTCAATCAGTTTGTCACCAGCAAACGTGGTGTTGGACGAAATACGGTTGATTGCGGAAAGAATTTCGTCGATTTCGCCCTGGTTAGCCGTTGTTTCGCTGGAGGAAAGGGCACCAACGTTCAAACCTTCCTGAACCAGCCCGCGCAGCTTATTGAGCTGACCGCTGATTTCGCCCAGAGCGGCATCGGCCGTTGAGAGCACATTGTTGGCTCGATTGCTGTTCGAAATCGATTTTTCAATCGTGGTCGTCTGCAGTTTCAGTCGCTCACCAGCGAACAGACCGGCAGGGTTATCCCGGCCACTGTTGACCTTCACACCTGTCGAAAGTCGGGTCAGCGCCGAGTTCTGCTGACTGGTGGCTTTCTGAAGGTTGCGCAACCCACGGAGCGCATCAATGTTTGTGTTAATTCTCGTCATCGCACTAAGCCTTTCGGGGGGTGAGAGCGCTCCGTCGTATGCTTGGCCCGCCGTGCGCGATGTAAAGCTGCGCCTGCGCGGTTGTCCTGTGGAATACAAAGTCTCATCTCAGGCTTCGTCCGGAAGTTCCTGCCGAATTCACCATTGATCGATCGCCTCTCACAACCCGATTCGTCGAAATCGTCGGGAAGACACGATCGATCGGCATCGTCGTCATAGCCGGAACCTCAGTAGTTCCACCCACAAGTAAAGCGCCTTGGTAAACTCAGCGAATTCGGCAAAGCCGAGCATGAGTACGAACAAACCCTAGTTCGCTTTTCGCCACGTGTCGGTCGGTATTGAAGATTTTTGGCAACATCTTCGTATTTGCGGGTAACGCCGCAAAACCGATCGAATTGTACGGACTGCTCTCAAACGATCACTCACGAGCTTGCCCTGTTCGGCAGGCAAGTGACCTGATACTGCGAGAATTAGCTCTTCAATAAGGGAGCGAACTGCCGTACCACTTCCCGGGCACTGCGCAAGCCATCGACGGCTGCACTCACAATCCCGCCCGCGTAGCCGGCTCCTTCACCGACCGGGTACAGCCCAGGCATCCCTGGCGCCACACGCGTCTGCCGATCGCGATCAATCCGGACAGGTGAACTCCCCCGCATCTCAGGCCCCACCAGCACGGCATTCTTCAAAAAGTTTCCATGCAGCTTGGCATCCATCAACGGCAGGCTTTTGCGGATCGCCTGGGCAATCACCGGCGGCAACACCAGATCCAGTGCCAACGGCTTAACGCCACGCTCGTACGAACATTCCACGCGATCATCGGCACGCGGGGATTTGCCATTCACAAAATCAAGTCCCCGCTGAATGGGGCACGCATATGTCCCTCCCAGAAGCTCGAAGGCGGCTGATTCATACTGCCGCTGTAAATAAACTCCCGCCAGAGGATGATTCGATCCAAACTCATTCGTCTCCAAAGTCACCACAATGCCACTATTGGCAAATGGGGTATCGTGCCGACTGTTACTCATCCCGTTCGAACAGAACATGTTCGGCTCGGAGACACTCGGAATGATGATCCCCCCCGCACACATGCAAAACGTAAAAACATCGCGGGTCGAGCGGGCTTGAAGGGTGTAATCAGCCGCTCCAAGCATTTCCAGATACTCGGGCCGGCCATACTTGTGCTTATTGACCTGCTCCTGGGGCTGTTCAATCCGTACACCCAGTTGAAAGGCTTTCTGCTGAATCGGTGCCCCTTGCTCCAGCAGCTTTTCGTAGGTGTCTCGCGCACTGTGGCCGATCCCTAAAATCACCACATTCGAGTACATCGGCCCGCTCGAAGTCTCAACTCCGATCACCTGTCCATCCCGCAGGATCAGCCCTTCAAACCGGCAATCGAACCGATACTCACCACCCAAAGCTTCAATCTTGCGTCGGAAGTTCCGGCAGATCATCGGCAGCTTGTTACTTCCCAGATGGGGGCGATTCTCATAGACAATCGATTCGCGACCGCCACACTCGACAAACCGCTCGAGCACCCAGTCAACATCCGGCCCTTCCATGCGGCAGGTGAGCTTGCCATCACTGAAGCAACCGGCCCCGCCTTCACCAAAGAGATAATTGTTCTCACGGTCAAATG
>JAIXUU010000139.1 GCA_027483405.1 Planctomyces sp.
ACGCAGGTTGAGTTCTGCCACAGCAATAAGCCGGCATGGTCGAGCATGAGCGTCGCTAAAGCAAATCGGCTTAGCTGAATAGCCCAATACTTGCCGTAAATCCATGCAGGAAGTTCTTCGTGCCGACCTGACCAAGTTCTCCCTGGGCAAAAAATCCTGCGACAGGAATTGGGCCCAGAAATTCTTCCAGTTTTTGGGCATCGTGGTGAGGAGCGGAAAACAACCGCGTCCCTCGGCCGTTGCAGGTAAAGAGCAGGGCGGCTTGCGGTGTCGGATGGCTGGAACGGGCCGACTGTAGCATTTCGACCAGATCCTCGCTGGCCGTCACATGATCACGCAGATGAAACTGCACGGTTTGGCCGACTCGTGCTTTTCCGCCAATGGCCAGCACTCCGGTATTACGATCAGCACCAATCACATTGGCAATCAGAAAATCGCCCCTGCGGAACTGATCGCGATATTCGGTCATGGCCAATCCGAGGTGTAAGCCGTTTTCGATCAGCCTCTGGTCAGTGGCGGATAAGTCAGCGTAAAGCTGTTCCAGACGGGCCAGTGGCGATTCACCACCCAGTTCCACGATAAAGTTTCGATCGGCCTTCGTCACGATATAAGTCGGTCCCACGGGTTTACACCCTTGTGAGACCACCGGTGCAAACGTCAGATTTCCCGAGAGAATGACTCCAATCGCCCCCTCTTCTAAAACCTGCGGCTCAATTCCCTCGTGAGCATAGAACAGGCGGTTTTCGCCCGGCCCACCGCCACTCGCCATACCACCAATGACCGGCAGGTTCGGCAAATCCTCTGCCAGATGATCTGTGATCAGATCTGTCAATGAAGAATACGGATCGGCCAGAACGATCGCGCAGCGAGCATTCCCCCGAAGAAGTCCATTGACTCCCTGTGGTAAGCCCGTAGTGACGATGCCATCCGGCGTGCGTTCAAACGTTGCCTGAAAAGGGATCATTCCCACGCCGTCCCACGAGGCCGCCCAGACTGAAAGTGCCGGGCTGTTTTCAATTTCCCGACCTGTGGCCACAATCGATTCGCCCGAACAGCCCAGCAGCACATTGGCACCAGTTTGCGACACGAGTCCCGCAGACAGATTCTGCCAGGCATCCGCATAATGGTGTGAGCAAAACACCAGCAGCAGATCAGGGTGTCTCCCGTCGAGCTGGCTTTGAATCTCAATAGCAACCTGTTCCATCGCACGAACTAATGAAACTTCTGTCGTCCAGGCGGCTGCGTATCGGTTCATAAAGGCCATCATCCTCAGGTGACTCAAGGGTTATCACCTAAGGATGAGCAGTTTGTTAACCATCGGCAAGTGTTACGGAGTCACCTAGTCAGGATCAGAATGAGTTTGATCTCAGTTGGAATCGGGGAGGTCACTCGTCGCGTCAGTTCCCGTTCCAGAGAGGCGAACGGATGATTTGACTGTACTCACTGTTTTGAAGTCATCGCGAGGGGCTCGTTCATCCTTGACCTGACGAACCACGTTCGCCGTCCAGCCCGCGACACCAAATGGAATTTCGGCAGAGCGCCAGATTGTGGAGTCTTCCTGGGTTCGACTGCCTGCTCGCTCGACTTCGAGTTTGCCTTCGTACTTCGTCGCTGATTGAGGGCCGGCCGGGGTGGAGAGATCTTCCGGAGCGTTACCGACTGTCATGGTGCGGTAATATCCTGCCAGCACGCCGAGTGGATAGAGCTGCAAAGCTGGGGAGACAATGGGAGTGATCTCGCCGCTGCCCACTTTGCGGTAACCTTTTACTACGGGCAGGAAGGAGAGCGGAATCCCTTCCTGATTCGTAATTCCTTGAGGTATCGCAGTCTCCGGGACAAGCACTTTGTAGATCTCCAGCCCAGCCAGACCAGTATCCAGCTTGCCATCGACTTCTTTGCCACGCTCGATACGGATCTCAATCCATCGGCAAGGCTTCTGTTCTCCTGCCACTTCGGCCATCTCTGATCCCAGCGCCTTGATGGTCACCTGCTCTGACCAGGGTGGTAATTCCAGATCACCACCAGCGGCTCCCGGCCTGGCTTCCGTCTGCTCGAAGGTCCCCTGAAAGCGAACCCAACTCCCCTCGGCTGGCAAATTCCAGATCAACGTTTGTGCTGAGACGTGCGCCTGAATCCCGAAGACCAGAGCCAGTGCGAACATCCAAGCAAGCTTTTGCGGCTGCCAACGTCTCATAACGAACCCTTTTGCCATCGACTTTCGGAGTGAAAGCATCTGAAGTGAATTTCTGAAAGAGTGTGCTTTTGAACACATTTCATTAATTGGGGAGATTTGGTTGTGACTATTCACGATCCATGAAGCTGCCCACCAAACGCGAGTCACAACTTCATCGATGCCACGAGTTCTTGAGTTTTGCCCGAACAGAGGGCACAAAACAAGCCGATTTCTTTGAGTTTGTTGTCTTCGTGAGAGAAGTGTAAGCCTGTCAGCCCGAACATTCTGTGAAATCGACATGCGAAACGGGCGTGCCACTGAGAGGGTATCCACTGACGGTGATTGGTCCCCCGGCTTTACTCCCCAGACAGGTGATAAAGCCTCCGCTTCTAATGGAATCAAATAAATTGATTAAATGCCCGGGTGTCGATGGGCTTGCAGCGAGTCATTTTGAGGAAAAACTTTGCGAAAACCGGTCCGAATAGATTGTTCATTTCACAAGTTGGCATGATATTGTCGTAGAACTGCAGGAAGTCTTCATCAGGAAAGAAGATCGGGCGAATTTTCTCATTGCTGACTTCTCTAACGAGCCAAGGAATCGTCTCTATGCTGAGTCATTCGTTTTTCTGTCGAGTTCTGGGCGTCGCCATGTGGCTGGCCGCAAGTGGTCTGTACCAGTTGTCGCAAAGCGTTGCGAGTGAGCCTGTCCTGGTAAAGCCAACGCAGGAAAAGCCAGCGGAAGATTCACCAGCGACTTCGGCCACAACGACAATCATTCCTGGCTCAGAAAAAGCAGGTACGGGAACCGCAGGTAACAAAGTTCCGGAAGCGGAAGCCAAGCCCCTCAAGATTGCTCATTTGAAGATCTCCGGTGCCTTGACTGAGGGAGCACCACTCGAAGGGCTATTTGGAGAAACTTCCGAAACCTTGTTCACTCTCATTGCTCGCCTCGATAAAGCGGCTGCCGACAAGGAAATTCAAACGGTTGTCCTCGAGTTTGGTGACCTTGCTCTCGGTCGTGGCAAGATCTATGAACTTCGTTCGGCCATTGCCCGCATTCGCGCCGCCGGAAAAGATGTCTGGGCTTATCTTGATTCCGCTGATACCACTGCGTATCTCCTCGCTTCGGCCTGTGACAAAATCGTGATGCCCGAACCCGCCATGCTCATGATCCCCGGCGTGCGGGCTGAAGTCTGGTTCTACAAAGAGATGCTCTCCAAGCTCGATGTAGAGCCCGAAGTGGTGCGGATTGGCGAGTTCAAATCGGCCGGTGAACCTTACACCCGCAAAGATATGAGCCCCGAGTTCAAAAAAGAGATGGATGAACTCCTCGACGACGTCTACTCCCAGATTGTTTCAACAATTGCGGAAAGTCGAAAAATTCCCGCAGACAAAGTTCGCGAGTTGATTGATACCGCCGTCTTCACCAGCGAAAAAGCCAAAGCCGCCGGTCTTTTGGACGAAGTGCAGTACGAATCTGGTCTCTATGAGGCGATCAAAAAGTCTCACAACGTCACTTCCGCGAAACTGACTCGCAACTATGGTCGTAAGAAGACAGACGCTGACCTTTCTGGCCTGAATGGCATTATCACTCTTATGAATGCACTCTCCGGGCAGACACCCGCTTCTCGGAAGTCATCGGCACCCAAAGTTGGCATTCTGTATGCCAGTGGCATGATCTCTACCGGCAGCAGCCAGAACAGTCCCCTTTCGGGCGAAGTCCTTGGCTCAGATACGTTTATTAAGGCTGTTCGCCAATTGCGAGACGACGACACCGTGAAGGCAGTTGTGTTGCGGATTGACAGCCCTGGTGGAAGTGCTCTGGCCAGTGATCTCATGTGGCACGAACTGGAACTTCTCAAAGCGAAGAAACCACTCGTCGCCAGCATGAGCGATGTGGCCGGCAGCGGCGGCTATTACATCGCGATGGGAACTCAGAAGATTTACGCTGCCCCCGGAACTGTGACGGGTTCCATCGGTGTCGTCGGTGGCAAGGTGGCACTCGAAAAACTCTACAACAAACTGGGGATCAATGTCGTCGTTCTCGAGCGCGGCAAAAACAGCGGCGTACTCTCGACCACTACAGGCTTTACGGAGTCTCAGCGAGAAGCGACTCGACTGCTGATGAATGAAATTTACGAGCAGTTCACCAGCAAGGCAGCGGCAGGACGAAAAATGGAGGTCGCACAACTGGAAAAGCTGGCCCGCGGCCGGATCTACTCGGGCAATCGTGCTCTCGAAATCGGCCTCGTGGATGAGATCGGCACTTTGGAAGATGCGATCAAGGGAGCCATCGCCCTCGCCAAGATCGAAAACCCCGCCAAGCTCGAACGCCTGGAACTCCCCAAACCTGGCAGTCCACTGGAATCGTTGCTGGGCCCCATGGGTGCCGAATCTCGCATGGAGGCCCGTCTGGAACAACGCCTGAAAGATCTGATTCCCACCGCACTTCAACCCGCTCTGCAGGATGAACTGCTCATGCGCATGCTGGCAAATCAACCCGTGCTGACAGTGATGCCCTACCGTCTCGAACTGAAGTAGTCGTCCAGAAATTCAGCCGAGGGCAGACCCGTTTCCCTGTGAATGACTCATCATTCACAGGCGAGTCTGGTTCGGCACAGTTCATTCGGCACAGTTAATTATTGTTCAGAAGACTCTTGCGAAAGATTGGTGATATGCGGAGATCCGCACGAAGGATTTCTTTCAGTGGGTTGGCAATGGTCGGCCTGCTTGTCGGAACTCAGGGATGTTTCATCACATCATCTCCACCTGTTGCGAATCAGGGCGGGGGAGATGCAGCAGCCGAAAAACTCACCGCGGCAGCTCTCAAGATGGAACAGGCCGCTGATCGACTCGCTGCCGCAGCCGATCGATTGTCGAAGCTGGAAGTGAGGGTGGGTTCCGGGACAGGCTCCGCTCCTGCAGAATCGACCACAGAAGTCAAACCTCTCGTATCCGAGGCTGATCCAGGCAAAGCTGCAACCTCTGCCGAAGCCAAACTGATCCGCGAAGTTGATGAGCTCTACGCCAAATACCCCGATGTCCCTCGAGTCGAAATCCTGAAAGAACTCGATGGCATCGAAATTCCTCGTGTCAAAGCCGGCAGCGGCAAAACACTCGAATTGGGTGCAGGTATACCAGTGGACGTCGGGAACCCGCACGCGGCGAACAAACCCAGCCAGCCGGTCAAGGGTGATCAGGTCATTGTGCGGTTCAATTCCGAGCCCAAATCGTTGAACCCCGTCATCGAACAGTCAGCAGTCCAAACCTACATGGGCCAATACATTCAGGAAGCTCTGGCGCGGCAGGACAACGAGACCTTCGAGTTCGTGCCTCACCTCGCCACAAAATGGATCATCGAAGATTCCGTCAAGCTCTCGCCTGATTATCCCGGTAAGAAATATCGCCTCATCCTGAGTGACGGCAGCCCGCTTCCCTCAGCTGAAATCGAGTATCTGGCACCTGTCAAGAAGGAATCGAAAGGCGAACCCGAAGTCATGAAGATCGTTGTCAAAACGGTCAATGAGGAAGGTCAGGCGATTGCCAAAGGCTGGGTTGGCCTTTTCCCCATCGGCAAGATTCTGGGAGCGCCAACTACTGGCTATCACAACTGGAGCAATGAACAAGGCGAACTCGTCATCAGCGGGATCATTCCCGGCAGGTACCGCGTCCTGACGGGGAGCGAGATTTATGGAAAAGTGAAGCCGCTAGCCGATGGAGCTATCGAAGTCACTCCGCTTTCCGAAGAGAATCCGCTCAGGCAGGCACTTCCACCCGGCCAGACATCGCTCGTTCTCAAAGCCGATGAATACCAGGATATTCAGCGCGAGACGTGGATGACGTTTTATCTCGATCCCCGAGCCAAATGGTCTGATGGCACTCCCTTTACGAGTACCGATCTCAAGTTTGCCTTTGCAGTCTTGAACAACAACACGGTTGATTGCGATGCCGTTCGCACCTATTACTCAGACCTCACAGATCTGGATGCCCTTTCGCCGCTGGTCGTGCGCATGCGATATCGGCAGCAGTACTTTAAAGCGTTCGAGTTTGGTGCCGGCATTGGCCTCTACACCCCTCCTTTTGAGTTCTTCAAGAATCGACTGAAAACACAGACCACCGAACCTGCGATCACAGGCTACGAGCTGACTCTCGATCGTCTCACCGAAGCGGAAGAAGATGCTCAGAAGAAAGTGAGCGCGCACGGAAAGCGGTTCGGAAAATTCTTTAATCTCGACACGGCCTACAACCAGACTCCTCTGGGAACTGGCCCTTACATGGTCGAAAGCTGGAAGAAGACCGATCGCGTCATTCTCAGCAGAAATGACAGCTACTGGCTGCCCGAACGCAGTGGTTACCTTGATAAGCTGATCTTCCGTTTTCTCCCCGATAATACGACCGCGCTGCAATCGTTGCGTGCCGGTGAAATCGACTTCAATTACCGGATGGATCCCGAGCAATTCACCAAGGATCTCGCTGGCCCACCCGATTGGTTCAAAGACAAGTTCATCAAAGCCGACTGGTACACCCCGAACTACGGCTACTACTGCTGGAATCTCAACCGGCCCTACTTCAAAGACCAGCGAGTCCGCATGGCTCTGGCCATGCTGTTCGAGAAAGAAGCGTTCCTGAAAAACAAGATGTACGACCTGGGAACGATGGTCAGTGGCAGCCAGTATTACTTTGGTCCCGGCTATGACCACTCGGTCAAATCGGTCGATTACAGTCCTGAAACGGCTCGCGATCTCCTCGCGACCGCTGGGTGGATCGATACAAATCGGGATGGCATTCTTGACCGAGACGGTGTGAAACTCAGCTTCGAAGCTCTGATCCCTTTTGGAAATCCAGTTATTGATGACCGTACGGCTCTCCTGCAGAAAACACTCAAGCAGGTTGGGGTCGACATGCAAATTACCCGCATCGAGTGGGCGGCTTTTGTCGAACGTCTCAAAGCCAAGGATTTCGATCTCGTCACCCTTTCGTGGGCCATGCCCGTTGAGAGCGACCCCTTCCAGCTCTGGCACAGTTCGGGAGCTACGCCTGAATCGCGAGGCAGTAATGCCGGTTCTTTTGCGAACAATCTGGCCGATGAACTGATCGAGAAAATTCGAGTCACGCTTGAACCCGATAAGAGGGCGCTTCTGAACTATTCACTCCATCGACTGCTCGATTCCCAGCAGCCCTATTTGTTCCTCTATTGCTCAAAAGACCTGGGGGCATATCACAAACGCTTCCGGGGGGTGAAGTGGTATCGTCTGCGGCCCGGTTTTGATCTGGCTGAGTGGTATGTCCCCAAGGATGAGCAGGTTCATAAGTCGGAATAATACGGGAATTGTGAAGCGTTCAGGACGACTTGCTGAGGCACTGAATCCATAGTCCGACCATCTGATGTGTGGAATGCATGGCGACGTATATCTTTCGACGACTGCTGCTGATGATTCCGACGTTGTTCGGAATTCTCGTGCTGTCATTCATCGTCATTAAATCCACACCTGGCGATCCTGCCTCTGGTCGTTTTGGTGGTGCTGCTGCGGCGCAAGGCGGAATGAATGCCGAGCGTGGGACTGAGGACGCGGAAAAAGCCTTCCGCAAGAACTTCAAACTGGATGAACCGCTGTATGTCCAGTTTTTCTGGTTTGTGGGCCGCATCTTCCGTGGCGAGATGATTTATTACACCAAGCAAGGCTCCATCTGGCCCGATCTCATCCCGGCAATGAAGATCACACTCATGATCAACTCGATCGTGTTCTTGCTGGTCTATCTCCTGGCAATTCCCATGGGGATCTTCAGTGCCACTGCCCCTCACAGCACGGGCGATCGAATCATGACGCTCACGTTGTTTGTGCTCTACAGCCTCCCGTCCTTCTGGGTGGCGGAAATGCTGCGGCTGGGAGTGCTCGAATCGAATGCCGCATGGAATGCTGCAATGCTCAGCCAGGATGCTCAAGAATGGATGTTTAATTACCCAATCAGCGGATTGCACGATGTCAATGCGGATCGATTCAGTTTGTTCCAATGGCTATGGGACTATACGCTGCATCTGGTGCTCCCCATACTTTGTATGACCTATGCCTCTTTGGCTTACATCAGTCGGCAGATGCGGGCCGGCATGCTCGAAGTGGTCCGGCAGGATTACATTCGCACGGCCAAAGCGAAAGGCTGCAGCCCCGCGCGAGTCATCTGGGTGCACGCCCTCCGCAACAGCCTCTTTCCCATCATCACGTTATTCGCTTCACTTCTTCCTGCACTGATTGGTGGCAGTGTCATCATCGAATACATCTTCAACATTCCCGGCATGGGCAAACTCACCATCGACAGCGTCTTTTCGCGTGAGTACGACATGATTCTCGTCACGATGATGCTTTCGGCAGTCTTGACGCTCCTTGGAATTCTGATTTCCGACATCATGTATGTTCTGGTTGATCCCCGCGTCTCGTTCGAAAGCAAGAACTGATGGCTGCGGATCGCCCCTTCGACACGACAACGCCTTCCTCGTCTCAGCTGACCGGGCCAACGGCAGCGAGTGGAGCCTCTCCAGTCGCTGCTGGTGAGAAGGTGGCCTCACCTCTCAGTACGAGTTCAACCTCGTCTACGGGTGTTCAAACCTCTCGCAGTGAACAGTCGCAGGCCGCTCAGATCTGGCGCGAGTTCAAGAAACGAAAACTCGCTGTCTGTGCGGCCATTCTCATGATTGTCGAGGTCATGATTGCGGTCTTTGCACCGTTCATTGCGAATGACAGGCCGATGGCCTTTCGCGGCGTGAACCGCTTCGAATTTCAACAATTAATTCAGACCGTCGAATCGTTAGTGGCTCTGGCAAATGGTGAAAGTCGCCAGGAAAGTGGGGCGGCAAAAAAGGTCTATCCAGTTCTGGAAAAGGCGCAGTCACTGCTGGAAACAGCCGCTGCAGAGATCGATGTCTCTACATCCAACGGCAGCGAATCTCACCAGCAATTTGAGGGTTTGATTCAACAGATTCAGGATTTGCAGAAACCCCTCGGCTCGTTTCCTGACCAGTCCTCGGCGTTGCCGCCAGAACTGATTCAGGGAATTCAGGCACTTCTTAAGGATGTCAAAACGCTGAAGAAAAGCGAATTGCCTCCACTGCTCTCCCGCTGGTATTTCCCGGCACTCGCTCAACTCAATGGGATCGACTTCTGGTTTATTGCCGCTGCCATTTTCTGGCCTGTGTGGTGGTTGACCACGCGCCTGTGGACGTTTGCTTATCGACAACCCCGCTGGCTACAACTGCTCGTTCTGGCTGGCGTTCCCACACTGGCTGCAGGCATTTGGGTCGAAATCAACCCCACTCGACTCGATCAGACCAATTACAAGCAAGGTGTGCTGACGGCGTACGACTTCTCTCGCACCGCCCCGGTGATCTTCGATGTTGTCGTCTGGCCACTGGTTCCTTTTGGAATCGATGAGTACGACACGACCAATCAGACAAAGCCACCCGCCTTTTCGCTCAAGGAACCGCAAAAGCTCGCCACGCCGTGGGATCGCCCGCACTGGCTGGGGACGAATCATAATGGCGTCGATCTCCTGACACTTCTCATCTGGGGAGCGCGCATCAGCCTTTCGGTCGGGCTGGTGGCGGTTCTGATCTACATGTCGATCGGGATTGTGCTCGGTGCTCTGGCGGGCTACTTCCGCGGTTGGGTCGATATTCTGATTTCACGTCTGATTGAAGTTGTGATCTGCTTCCCGACGCTATTCCTTGTATTGACGATTGTGGCTCTTATGAAACCCAGCCTGATCAACATCATGATTGTCATTGGCTTGACGGGGTGGACGGGTGTGGCCCGGTTAGTTCGCAGCGAGTTTTTGCGACTGGTGAATCAGGAATTTGTGCTAGCTGGCAAGTCGATTGGCTTTTCCTCCACGCGGCTCATTTTCCGCCATATCCTCCCCAATGCCCTGGCACCTGTGGTGGTGGCGGCCACATTTGGCATTGCAGGAGCCATCCTGCTTGAAAGCTCATTGTCATTTTTAGGGCTGGGTGTTCGTGTTCCCACACCCTCCTGGGGTACAATTCTCAGTGAAGGCCGCACTCGCCTGCTCCAGGCTCCCTGGCAGATGACGTACCCCGGATTCGCCATTTTCATCACCGTCACCTGCTACAATCTGATCGGCGAGGCGCTGCGGGATGCGGCTGATCCAAGACTTCGCGGCACACGATAACCTCTTGTGTGGAATGATGTTGCGTTGTTCGTATTTCGCCTGTGAGTGGGCGGTTTTTGCAGGAATTGACCTCCTGATAACGCTCCATCGATTTGTCCCACGAACCCGCCCAGCGTCCCAGGTGTCCGCTTCGCCAGTTGACTGAGAACTCTGATCGAAAGTCCGAGAGTTCTCAAGGTGCTGGTTTTCGCGTTGCGAATTGCGTAAAATCGCGTGGCAACACATTTTTCTCTTTCACATCGAGTCGTGACGAAAGAGAGAATAAAGTGCCTTGCGACCAGTAACTGCCAAAACAGAGAGTTGGCCGCAAACGATCAAGGGATCGATCAAGGGGTTTGCACCGCCCCAATTTTTGAACTGGTGCCTGACTGAATTCTCAAGAAGGAACGACATCGTGGCGATCGTCGAGCGACCGCAGACCAAAACGCAAACCATCAACGGCGCGGAAATTCTGGTGCGGGGGCTAATTCGTCAGGGTGTAGACGTCATTTTCGCCTACCCTGGTGGATGTAGTATGCCGCTGCACCAGGCACTGACCTTCCACCCGGACGAGATCCGCACGATCCTCCCGCGTCATGAACAGGGTGGCGGATTCGCCGCACAGGGTGTGGCCCGCACAACCGGTGAAGTCGGCGTGTGTATGGCGACCAGTGGCCCCGGTGCCACGAATCTCGTCACCGCAATCGCTGATGCCAAGATGGATAGCATTCCGCTGGTGGCCATTACTGGTCAGGTTCCCACCACAGTTATCGGCACCGATGCTTTTCAAGAAACACCCATCGTTGAGATCTGCCGCGCGATCACCAAGGCCCATTATCTGATTACCGATGTGCGCGATACTGCACGCATCGTTAAAGAGGCCTTCTATATCGCCCGCACCGGGCGACCCGGTCCTGTGCTCATCGACTTCCCGAAGAACGTGCAACTGGCCACGGTCGAAGAGGAGCCTGATCTCGATCCTCCGATGAATCTGCCCGGTTACCATCCGGAGATTCGCAAACCGACCTCTACTCAGATTCGCGAGATTCTCGCTGCAATCCGTGAATCCAAGAAGCCAATTTTTTACATTGGCGGTGGTGTCGTTCAATCGGATGCTTCCGAAGAGTTCACCAAGTTCGCTCTCAAGACGGGCATCCCGGTCGCCACGACTGTGATGGGCATCGGGGCTTTCCCGGGTGATCATCCGCAGTCGCTGCACATGCTTGGCATGCATGGTACGGCCTACTCGAATATGGCCATCGCTGAAGCCGATCTGCTGATTGCACTGGGCGTGCGATTTGATGATCGCGTCACAGGGAAACTCGACGAGTTCGCCAAGCATGGCCGCATTATCCACGTCGATATCGATCCGTCGGAGCTCCACAAGAACAAAAAAGCTCACATCCCGATTGTCGGGAACGTGAAAGATGTTCTCCATGGGCTGAATGCTCTGGTCAGCGATGATGATATCCCTGAGATGGATGCCTGGTGGCGGCAACTCAATGAATGGCGCGACAAGTATCCTTTGAAGTACCGAGATTCAGGTGATTTCATCATCCCGCAGTATGCGATTGACGAGCTCTGGCGACAGACCAAAGATCGCGATGCTTACGTCAGTGTGGGGGTGGGTCAGCACCAGATGTTTGCTGCTCAGTTCTACAAGTTCAGCAAGCCTCGTCGCTGGCTGAGCAGTTCGGGACTGGGAACGATGGGTTTCGGTCTGCCAGCCGCCATGGGTGTTCAGGCCGCCTTCCCCGATGCTTTAAGTATTGATATCGATGGTGATGGCTGCATGCTCATGAATGTTCAGGAGCTGGCTACTCTTGCCTGCGAAAAACTTCCCGTGAAAATTCTCCTGTTGAACAATCAGCACCTGGGGATGGTGGTTCAGTGGGAAGATCGTTTCCATGAGGGGAATCGGGCACACACCTATCTGGGGCCGATCGATCACCCGGAAGCCGTGGGTGCTGGCGATGGAACTCACTACGAAGAGACCTATCCTAACTTTGTGCAGATCGCCAAAGGCTTTGGTGTCGAAGCAAGTCAGGTGCGGAGTAAGAAGGAGTTCCCGGCAGCGCTGGCCAAAATGCTGGCCTACCCAGGCCCCTACCTCCTCGATGTGCTGACACCTTACCAGGAACATGTTTTGCCCATGATTCCCAGTGGCAAAACGGTGAAAGACATCATCCTCGAGTAGTTCACCTCTCTCAGGAAGTTTTGTAAATCAGAGAACCCCATGCCGACTCAAGGCCTGGGGTTCTTGTTTTAGTCAACCCATGCTGTCTCGTTTCTCCGACCGTCGAGCTCGTTGAAACTCTCGTCACCAAAGTTCAACTGGATCATAAGTCGCTGGCTCACTACTATTCATGAAATGATTCTTGCCAGAGATGGAGTAAGAATCGCTGGTGGCACTGTGGCAAGGATGACCACAAATGGCTTTGCAAAGGCTCGCTGTTCAACGATTTCTGTGGTGCTTACTCGCACTTTTTTTGTTCCGTGGCGGTGGCATTTCTGCACACCTCGTGGTTGCTGAGGACGAAAAACAGCCCTTTCAGGAAATGCATGGATTCCGGGTGCATCCCGACTTTCTGGTAGAACCTTTTGCCGATGACAAACTGGCCCATGACATTTACTGCATGACCATTGACCCGCAAGGACGGGTTGTTGTTGCCGGCCCGGGCTACATTGGCATCCTGATCGATGAAGACCAAAACGGCGTAGCAGACAAAGCCATCACCTTTGCCAGCGAGCCACGCAATGGTGCCCAAAGTCTGGTCTATCATGGGCGAGACCTTCTCGCGGTGGGAGATCGCGGCATACTTCACTTCGAAGATCGCGATGGCGACGATATTGCCGATGGCCCTGCCAAGGTCTACCTGCAGATCAAGACTGGCGGTGAACATGATGCTCACTCGCTTCAGAAAGGGGCCGATGGCTGGTGGTATCTTCTGGCCGGAAACATGGCCAGGGCTGACAGTCGGTATGTCACGCTCAAATCTTCTCCCATCACCAAACCCGTTCATGGCGTGTGGATGCGGATCCGCCCTGATATGAAAGCCGCTGAGGTTTTGACGGATGGTTTACGTAACGCCTACGACTTTGCCTTCGATCCACAGGGCCGGGCGGTCACTTTCGATAGCGATGATGAACGTGACATTTCGCTGCCCTGGTATCGGCCGACCCGCGTGCTTGAGCTGACGCCCACTTTCCATATGGGCTGGGAAAGCAACAGTTGGAAGCGTCCTGACGATTGGTTTGATTCGCCCCATGTGCTCGCCACAGCAGGCCGCGGTTCCCCCACTGGTGTTCTTTCTTATCAGCACGATGCCTTTGGTGAATCATGGCGTAACACATTGTTCCTGCTCGATTGGACCTACGGCCGACTCTTGGCGATTCGTCCCAATCAAGCTGTCTTCGCTGACAAAAACTCTCGCCTTACACCAAAATCACCCGAGCTGATTCTCACTGCAGCACCAGGCTTTGGTTTCGCCCCCACCGATATGGAAGTCGGGCCGGATGGAAGCATTTATATCTGTGTGGGTGGTCGTGGCACACAGGGAAGTATCTACCGCTTACGACCGAAGCAGGCCGTCTCTTCCCCGCAGCCAGACTCTGCGTTATCGCCAGTCGATAAAGCCATGCAGGCGGTTTTGATTGCTCCCCAACCTTTGAGCAGTTGGTCGCGGGCTCGGTGGGTTCCACTCGCGCGAATGGCTGGCCGGGAAGCACTTCTGGCAGCAGCGCTGGAGACTTCCAGATCCGATGCCGAGAGAATCCGTGCCATTGAAGCCATAACCGAACTCTATGGCGGGCTGAAAGCCGTCGAATTGCTGAATTTTGTTCCTGATGCTCAAGCCAGTCGGCCTGTCGTGGCCCGGGCGGTCTGGTCCGTCTTCCGTAATGGTGAACTTCCGCCGGTCGAGGCTATCCGGAAAGTGATCCCCGCAATACAGCAAGAATCCAAGTCTTCGGCAGGCCGTGATGCAGATAGCCTTGTCGAACAATCTCTACTTGAAGGTTTATTGACAATCGAAGTTTCGCAGATATCGAGTTCTGACTGGAAAGAGTTTTCTCCCGTCATCATTTCCTGCCTGTCTCACTCTCATCGTCTGGTTCGGACACTGGCTGCGCGAGTTGTTGCCAGGCTTCCTGAGGATCTTCTCCCACCGATTGCCAGCGAAGCCGGGAAACGCGGCCCCAAAGCAGCGATCGCCTATGCGTTTGGTTGGATAGATCGCACAGATTCCCTTTCAACAAGGCTCGAAAGTTCCGCTGCTTCAGTCGCCTTGAAGGTTCTGGAACGATCCAGCGATATCGAAGCTCAACAAGAAGCTGTTCGACTTCTTCAAAAAATTCTCGGTGGTGTCGGCGGACCAACGGATGTTCCACCAGCATTTCTCGGATATGTCGCCGGTGCCAATCTCTCGACAGTCGAACGACAGATTGACCAATTACGAGTTGATCTCGCGAGAATCTACCTGAGTCGCACATCGGGCAATCAGGTCGAACTGGAACGAGTTCTCGCGATGATCGAACTCGCGCACGAACCTGTCCTCACCAAACTCCTCAGCCAACTGAGCGAAACCTCGAACCCGATCGACGATATTCACGTCCTTGCAGTTTCCGCCTGTATGAGAGTCGCTCGCACCAGCAGCCATCGCGAGGCAATTATCAGCGCGTTTCTTGATCTTGATCGAAAGATCATGGAACGCAAACTCCCTCGCGATACTTACTGGAATGACCGCATCCGCGACATTTATCTGGCCCATTGTGCTATTGATGAAATGCTGCCCGTCGTGATGGCGCAGCACCCCAAACTGGGCAGGTCTCACCATGTACTCTACCTGAGCAAGTTCCCCGGAGAGTTGTTTGGAATTGCCCTCGGTGGTTTTGTGAAGCAGATCGAAACGGATCCCGATTATCTTTGGACGGGCGATGTGCTCTTCCTGCTCGCATCTGCGAATGATCCCAAGCTTCGAGAACTCATCAGAAAGCAGGCTCAGGAATTTCGATTGAAATCTCCTGCCACGATTGCACTTTCCGAACATCCTGAAGAAGCCGAGCGATCACTTTTTGTGGAGGGATTGGCCTCCCCGCAACGGGAGGTCTATACAGCTTCGATTCAGGCCTTGGGGCAACTCACTCCAACGACTGATGCCGCAACACAACTGGCACTTTTTACGATCGCACGCCGATTGAATACAGATGCTCAGGAATACCGCTTGCGTCAGCAGGTAATTGGTCTTCTCGAGAGGAATCTCCAGCACACCGAAAACTCCTTTGTTAAAGGGGAAGCTGGCTTTGTTCCGCAGACAGAAGCAATGGCAGCTTGGGAACGATACCTGTCCCGTCTCTATCCAGAGGAAATGGCGAGTCTGGCGAAGATTGGTCAAGCTGAGCAGAAGACTCTCGTGGATAACTGGCAAATCGCCCGCACTCTCACGGGCGATTCACAGCGCGGCGCGATCGTCTTCCGCAATCGAACTTGCCAGCAATGCCACTCTGGCGCAGGGCTTTCGACATCCAGTGCTCTGGGACCTAATCTGGCGGGTGCTGCGAGACGATTCACTCGAGATGATCTGCTGATCGCGATGATCGATCCCAGCCGCGATGTTTCTTCGAGGTATCAAGCCACGCTCATCGAGCATATCGACGGAAGGACACTCACAGGGATGATTGTCTATGAATCGACCGATGGCCTGCTCATGCGAAATGCCACAGGGCAGGTCTTTCGTGTGGAATCGAAAGAGATCGAAAATCGCCGTCCACTCACGACGTCTTTGATGCCCGCCGGTTTACTTAATGGCGTCTCAGCCCAGGATCTCGCCGACCTGGAAGCCTATCTGCAGCTGACTGAATAGCGGGCTGCATCTCCCCACACAAGAGCCTTTATAAAAAATGCCCGGTTACTCTCAGGTTGGATGACAGGCACAAAACATCCCTTTTCTGATTCTCACTGCATCAACTTTTTCTGTAATTCCATGACTGTGAGTCGTTGGGGATCATTTTCCGGAAGCAACTTCAAATATCGATCGACGAGTTGCCGCGCAGCGATCGTGTCACCAGATGCGAGAAACACCTGCGCTAATCTCAGCAGCGTAGGCAGCCCGCCATTTTTAAGTTGTGACCCGACTCCAGGTGCAGCCAATGCCTGATTTACAATCAGCCTGGCCAAAGCCGAATCCTGCTCAGCAGGCAGCTCTCCGTGAGTCAATTGCCAGGCATACTCTTCAACAATCGAAAGTTCGAGGGGGAGCTTCTGATGGGCGAGCCGCATCGTCTCCAGTGATCTGCCGGGCTGGCCATGCTGCAAGTACCACTGAGCAAGATTCTTCCAACCTTCGGCCATGGAAGGCGATTTCTGAGTGGCCATCTGAAATGCCTCCAGTGCCTCCCCGGGTCTGTTGACTTGCATCAGACAAATCCCCAGATCCGACCACGCCTGCCCATTCAAAGGTTCAATCGCCGTCGCTTTGCGAAGCTGCGTCTCTGCTTCCGAAAACTTGCCTTGTCTGATAAGAAATGCACCGTAATCGCCCGCCAGCGAAGTATCTTCTGGAAAGCGTGCGACTCCCTCCGCAAAGGCCTTCTCGGCTCGACTCGGCTCATTGAGACCCAGGAACATCATTGCCATCAATCGATGGAACTCAGCATGCGGGTCAAGACGTTTATTGAGTTCGTTGAACTTATCACGGACGTCTGAAAACTGCTGAAACTGGATCTTCGCTGTCATCCAGTTGAGCAGGTTCGTGTCGAGGATGGGATCCTGTCGGTAAGCTTCTTCAATATGCACCAGAGCGTTCTGAATGTCACCTCTTTGAAGCAACAATTTTCCCAGATTGGCCTGTGCGACAGTCGCATTCGGATTGGCTTGGACGGTCGCATTCCACAATGTCCAGACATCCTTGTAGATCTCGGTCTGTGACCGGGAAATGAACGCGAGTAACATCACGATCAATCCCATCCCCAGCAAGGGTACGAAGCTCGGCCATTGGAAACGTTTCGCAGCAGCTTGCCAGGTAAGTGTTAAACCAGCACCCATCAAGGCCAGGATTCCCAGGCTCGCCAGATAGGCAAAATGATCCGCAACATAAGAGAATCTCATGGGGTAAACATTGAAAAAGCCTAGCGCCGGAAACAGCGTGCCGATAAAGTACGCAATTCCGACAAACGTTCCTCGGCCAAGTTGTTTTCTAAAAAGTAACGTGCCGAGCAAAACTCCCAGCGTGGCCACAGGGTACAGCCATTGCACGGGCTGAGAGGCGTCAATGGACCACTTGGGGTAAATGAAAATCAGCGTTTGCGGCCACACAATCTGCCACGCATAGAACCAGGGAATTCGGCCTGCGAGGACAAGTCGATCCCAGAAACTCAAAGGCACATATTCGAACGTTGCGCCCACATGGGTCACTTCCAGATAAGCCGTGAGTATGCCCATGGAAATCCCCAGCACAAAGAACGGTGCTGTGATCTTCACATCGCGCCAGGTCAGTCGGCCGCGAACTCCCCACGCCACGAGCAGTGCTGCGGCAGGAAGTGTGCATGTCACCGTCTTGCTGAGCAATGCTGCCAGAAACAGCACCAGGGCGAACATCCATTTCTTCCAGAACGATTCTTGACCTAATTGAGGTGAAACCTGTCCTCGATAGAGCTTACCTTCATTACGAAGCACTCCTAGGCATTCAAGCAGTGGCGTCGCTGCGAGGAAATAGAACACCCCGGAAAGCACATTCTTCCGTTCGGTGATCCAGGCCACCGATTCTACATGCAGCGGATGGACAGCAAAGAGTAACGCAATCAACCATGCACCCGGTACTTGCAAACGAACCAGCAGGCGTCCGATCAAAACACTGCTGATGGCATGGAGGAAAATGTTCGTTGCGTGGTAGCCGACCGGCCCTAAGCCCCACAGGTGGTACTCGATCCAGAAGGTTGTGTGAACCAGCGGATAGTACTGCGGTGTACTCTCGGGACTGCTCCAGATGAGCCACAAGCCCTGCCATGTTCGCAAAGTTTTGTTCTGTTCAACATAAGCGTCATCATCCCAGATGTAGCCGCAAGCCAACCCCTGGCCATGAGCGAAAATCGTCGCAACAACTATGAGTAGCACCCATATCCAGAGACGATAACTGCTTTGAACATCACCGGCCAGGCTGCCCGATGGTTCAGATGATGTTGTCGGTAGTTCTTGAGAACTGTTGCCCATACCAAAGTTTACTCGAGTCAATGTCATCAGCTTTCAATCGCGTCTTTGCCAGTATGATCAAGGCCACACAGCCTGCCGCACGTCTTCTTGAAGTCGGGCGATTCTTGAATTCCCTGATGTGCTATACCCGGGAAGAGTAGAACTCTGATCTGTGAAGAAATGATGAGAAACCCGTCCTGACGTTCATTTGATAGCACAGAAAACCTGTTGATTGTCACACGCTAAGGCATTTTGGCTGTGGTCATCATTTGGGCATCAGTTTCAGTCGGCAGTTCGCATTCCCAAAATGGCGTTTTCACTCAG